>CALMQI010000286.1 GCA_937871935.1 uncultured Burkholderiales bacterium | reverse complement strand
CACGCGGCGCTACAGCCTGTCGGGCGACACCAGCGTCAACTACCTGCTGGCATGCCGCAAGCCGGCATGAGCCCGCCGGGCCGCCCCAAGGGCGAATACCGGAGTGCGCAGCACGAAGGTACACCAGTGACTGCGACCCGCCAGGCCATTCGCGCGGTGCTGTTCGATCTGGACGGCACGCTGATCGACAGCGCACCCGACCTGGCCGGTGCTGCCAACGACATGCGCATGGCGCGAGGCCTGGCGCCGTACCCGCTGGCGCACTTTCGCCCGATGGTCGGCTCCGGTGCGCGTGGCATGGTCGGGCGGGCCTTCGACGTGGCGCCCCCTGCACCGGAATTTGCACCCTTGCGCGACGAGTTCCTGCAGCGCTACGAAGCGCGCATGACCCAGGAAACGCGTGTCTTCCCCGAGCTGCTGCCGGTGCTCGAAGCACTTGTCGCGCAGGCTGTGCCGTGGGGCATCGTCACCAACAAAGCCACGCGTTTCAGCCAGCCGCTGGTGGCCGCGCTGGGCTTGCACACGCAGTCCGCCACGCTGGTGTGCGGCGACACCACGCCGCACTCGAAGCCGCACCCCGAGCCGCTGCTCGAAGCGGCGCGTCAGCTCGCTCTGGCACCGGCGCGCTGCGTCTATGTCGGCGACGACCATCGCGACGTGCTGGCCGGTCGCGCCGCCGGCATGGCGGCGCTGGCGGCCGGTTGGGGTTATCTCGGCAACGGGCATTCCGTGCACGACTGGGGCGCCGAGGCCGTGCTTGCGCAGCCCGACGAGCTCTTGAACTGGCTCGCTCTGGCCTAAACTACCGGCTCTGGGGCCGACCTGGCTTCGACGTGGGTGCGGAGTCGGTTCAGGGCATGCCGAGCGCCAGATCAGCTCGTAAATCCAGCTGGAAACAAAGTAACTGCGAACGACGAACGTTTCGCCCTCGCCGCTTAAACACCGGTGAGCCTCGCAACGGTTGGCCGATGGGCCGGGCCCGAAGGATCGCAAGATCCCCAATGGCTGCGAGGTCATACACATTGGCTGGTGGTGTGCCGGGTCACTCGGTACATCACGAGATCAAGTGACTGGCGGGTCCGGTAGCGTGCTGCTGCGCGACCGGGACCGCGAGATCCAAATCAGACAGCTACGCATGTAGAACTGGCCGGTGATGGCTTGCGGACGGGGGTTCGATTCCCCCCGGCTCCACCAGATAAGGGTCCACAAAGGGCCACGTAAGACCAAAGGCGCTAAGTCAATCAATGACTTAGCGCCTTTTTGTTGCGCTTGAGGCCAGATCAAGCCGCTTGAATGTGCCCACGTCTGGGGGCATGATTGGGGGCATACGATCGCTTTTGGGTGCATGGCATGGCTTGTGCCCCCATCAGGAGGTAAGCCTGCGTGCAAACCAACAAGTTGACTGACGTCGCGATCCGCAAGGCCAAGGTGGAAGCCGGCGGGCGCACCAAGCTCTCCGACGGCGGCGGGCTGTACCTCGAACTGCACACCAATGGGTCGCGCTATTGGCGAATGAAGTACAGATTCGCAGGAGCCGAGAAGCGCCTTGCGTTCGGGGTGTACCCCGAGGTGCCGTTGGCCGATGCACGAAGGCGCCGCGACGAAGCCCGGAGGGTGTTGGCCGCCGGCGTAGACCCGGGCGAAGTGCGCAAGGCTGAGAAGGCCGCCAAGGTGGCCAAAGCCGAGGCCGATCGACTGGCAGCGGAGGGGGTGGCAGTACCCGGTACTTTCGAGTTCGTTGCCCGCGAGTGGCTCGCTGTCGTGCACCGCGAGAAGGTGAGCGACGGCCACGCTGCGCGTACGGAGATCCGCTTGCGAAATGACGTGTTCCCGTGGTTGGGTGCGCGTCCGATCGATGGTATTGAGGCGCCCGAGCTGCTGCAGTGTCTGCGTCGCATCGAGGGCCGCGGCGCGATCGAGACGGCGCACAGGGTCAAGGATGCGTGCGGCCAGGTGTTTCGCTATGGCATCGCGATCGGCCAGTGCACGCGCAATCCTGCGGCTGATCTTCGCGATGCGCTGCGTCCGGTGCCGACTCGTCACCTTGCCGCCATCGTCGAGCCCAAGCGCGCTGGCGAGTTGCTGCGCGACATGATGGGCTATGAGGGCCATGCCGTGACGCGAGCGGCGCTCGCACTATCGGCGTTGCTCATGTTGCGGCCGGGCGAACTACGGCAGATGGAGTGGCGCTGGATCGACTTCGATGCGGCGATGCTCAGTGTTCCGGCCGAGGTGATGAAGCGCCGCAAGGCCGACAAGGCGAACGGTGTGCCGCACTTGGTGCCCTTGGCACCACAGGCTGTGGCGACCTTGGACGATCTGAAGCCACTGACTGGGCACGGCCGCTACGTATTTCCATCGTTGCTCACCGGCGAGCGCTGCATGAGCGAGAACACAGTCCGTGGCGCGCTGCGGCGCATGGGCTACAGCAATGAGGATGCGACGGCGCACGGCTTCCGCGCGATGGCGCGCACCATGATCGCCGAGCGCCTCGAGATCGCGCCTGAGGTGATCGAGGCGCAATTGGCGCATCAGGTCACTGGTTCGCTTGGTCGTTCCTACGATCGCACTCAGTTCCTTGAGCAACGTCGCGAGATGATGAACAAGTGGGCTGACTACCTTGACAGGCTGCGCGAAGGCGCGCAGGTGATTTCGATCACCACGCGCGTAGCGTGAAGCACCTCGTTCGCCCTTGGTGAATCGAGTGACGATGAACCCACTCCCGCTCGCGGCCCGAGCCGAAGCTCTTGTGCGCAAGGAACTGGCATACGAGTGTGTCTGTCTTGCGCTCGATGTCGTGGTCGAAGAACGCCTGAGGTACTTGCGCGGGCGGGGAAAGCGTCGCCGCGAGTCGGCTCCCACTGCGCTGCCAAAGTGGTTAAGAAAGAACGGGAGCAACCGAGTCGCAGTGCTTTTCCTTCAGCTCTTCTCTGAAACCTCATCGTTCCGTGATAACCCAGTCGACCGCTTGCGCCTTATTCGTGCGCGACTAGTCGGCCTGAACCGAAGGGTCCGAAGGCGAAGCGCTGTGAGGGGCAAAGACATCGACAGGGCCAGGCGCGGAGTTGGACGTCCGCCCGCCCTGTCCCGCGCCGATCTCGCGGGTTTTCTGGGTGCGAAGCTTCGGTTGTGGCGCAACGATCGGTTTGAGGCGGACGAGCTCGCAGTCCCGTGCGGCGAGGCGCTCGAGCCGGCGCTGGGCGCCGCACGCCGCGCCGCCAAGAACGAAGGTTTGCCGGTAATGGAGTTTCTTCATCGCAAGGTTCGACACACTCGCGCACTGAATGACATCCATGCAAGGTGGCCTGGTCGATTTGACGCGCTGGTCGCCGGGACTAGAAGCGGTGCTGGCAAGCGCCTGAAGACCGCTTGCTCGCATTGGCTCGCGGAGCTGTCGGAGAAGTGGGGGTAGTCGGCTAATACCCTCCCATTTGGAGTGGAGAGAAGTCTCCGGGTCGAACATGGCCTCTTGCGCACGCATGCGCTCTGGAGGCCAAATGGCATCGAAGTCCGATCTCCCACCCATCCCCGCGACGCTTGCCGACGTGGCGATGATCGACGGGCCGACCTGTGCTGCCTCTGCCGGAGTTAGCCTTTCGGCTTGGCATGAGCGCGTGCGCGCCAAACAAGCGCCACAGCCAGTGATCCGGCGTCCGCGCTTTACGCGCTGGCGGTTGGCGGACGTGCGCGAGTACTTGGCTCGCGAAGCGCAGCAGTCCAGCGAGGAAACTTCCGTCGGTGTCATTGCCCGGGCGGCAAAGGCTTCGGCTGCCGCAAAGGCCAAGCGGGCCACTGTGACCTGCCCCCCTCTGGCCGTACCACCGTGAAGGTAGAGGAGTCCGTCAACCAG
>CALMQI010000285.1 GCA_937871935.1 uncultured Burkholderiales bacterium | reverse complement strand
AGCACCACAGCGCAGTCTTCGCCGCAGGCGAAGACCGACCCAGGATGAGCCCCGGGCGGGTACCGCCTGGCGCGATGCACAGTCCTCGGTCTGCAAGCACCCCCTCGCTAACGACCGCAAGGGCCGAAACCGGTCCCGTGTCGCGAGCGCGTCGGCTGAGCCGATCAACCCGACAGCAGCTTGGCCGCGGCCTGTTCCTTCTCTTGCGCGCTGTGCAGCATCTTCATCTGCTGCTCGAACTGGCGCGCCGCGGCGATCATCGCGATCATCGTCTCGATCGGACTGACGTTGCTGCCTTCAAGGGCGCCATCCTGCAACTGCGCGGTGGCGTCGGCGGGCAGGTCGCCATCGGCGCCGCGGAACAGGCCGTCGGTGCCGCGAATCAGCGGCGCCTCGGGTGTCACCAGCTTCAGCCGGCCTACCGCCTGCGGCCTGGCGTTGCCGACGCCGGCGCTGACGGTGCCGTCTGCGCCGACCTGGATCTGCGCGTTGGCCGGCACGTTGATCGGCCCGCCGTCGCCCAGCACGGTGAGGCCGGTCTTGGTGACCAGCACACCCTCGGCGTTGACGTCCAGGGCGCCGGCACGCGTGTAAGCCTCGGTACCGTCGAGCCCCTGCACCGCGAGCCAGGCATTGCCCTTCATCGCCACGTCGAGGTTGCGCCCGGTGGGTTGCACCGACCCCGGCTCGGGGTTGTAGCCGGGTGTGGATTCGATCGCGTAGACCCGAGTGCTGGCGCCGCTGCCGAGCACAGGCACCGAGCGGAACGCCGTGAGTTCGGCGCGAAAACCCGCCGTCGACACATTGGCCAGGTTGTTGGCCAGCACGTCCTGGCGCTGCATCGTCGCCTTCGCGCCCGACATCGAGAGGTAGATCATGCGGTCCACGTCGGCTCCTCAGCGCTTCGGTGGTGGTTCATCACCGCATGTTCACCAGCGTCTGCATGATCTGGTCTTCGGTCTTGATGCTCTGCGCGTTGGCCTGGTAGGTGCGCTGCGCGGTGATCATGTTGACCAGCTCGCCGGTGAGGTCGACGTTGCTCTCCTCCAGCGCGCCCGACTGCAGCACACCCAGGTTGCCGTTGCCCGGCGTGCCGAGCACCGGGTCGCCCGACGAGAAGGTGCGGCCCCAGCCGTTGTCGCCGAGCGGCTGCAGGCCCTGCGGGTTGCGGAAGTTGGCGATCTCCACCTGGCCGGCCGGCTTTGACTGGCCGTTGGAGTAGCGCGCCATCACGATGCCGTTGTTCTCGACCGTGATGCTGTTCAGCTGGCCCGGCGCGTAGCCGTCCTGCGTCATGTTGGTGACGCCGAAGTTGGTGCCGAACTGCGACGCGGTGGTCAGGTCGAGCTGCACGCCGGGGATCGCCAGCGTGGCCGCGCCGGCGGCGTTGGTCGACGCGGGGATGTTGAGCGCCACCGCGCCGGCCGGCGACGTGGGCGCCGAGCCGTTGGCCGGGAAGCTGATCGTCGTCACCGGCGTGGGTGCGAGTGCGGTGCCCCCCACGGTGGTGCCGTTGGCGGTGACGAACACGTTCCAGGTGTCGGTGGCGCTCTTCTGGAAGTAGTAGGTCAGCGCGATGTCCTGTCCCTTGTCGTCGTACACCGTCATCGACGTCGCGTTGTTGTAGGTCGCCGGATCGGAGAAATTGATCAACGGCGCCACTGCCGGCGCGGTGACGCCGAGCCGCGAGTCGAGGTTCATCTCGAGCATGATGTTGGCGGTCGTCTGCGGATCGATGCCCGAGGTCGGCAGCTGCAGCGGCACCGCGGTGCCGGGCTGGATGATGCCGGTGCCGCTGGCCGGGTAGCCGAGCAGCTTCTGCAGGCTGTTGTTGACGATGAAGCCGTCGCGGTCGACCTTGAACTGGCCGTTGCGCGTGTAGCTCACCGGGCTGTTGCCGTCGGTCACCTGGAAGAACCCGGCGCCGTTGATCGCCAGGTCCATCGGGTTGTCAGTGGTCATGATGTTGCCCTGCGTGAACTGCTGCGACACCGCAGTCAGGTTCACGCCGATGCCGATCGCGCTGGCGCCGGCGCCGTTGAGCGCGGCGGCGTAGACATCGCTGAACTCGGCGCGCGCGGCCTTGGCGCCGTAGGTCGCCGAGTTGGCGATGTTGTTGCCGATCACCTCCAGGCTCTTGGCGGTGGCATTCAGTCCGGAAAGGCCTTGCTGGAATCCCATGGGTATGTCCTCGTGTGGAAGCGAAGCGGTGTCAGTCGAAGGCCTTGACCTTGTCGTAGGTCACCGGCCCGGTGTGGGCGAGTTCGAGCATCAGACCGTTGGCGCCCACGCTGACCGCCTCGACGCGGTCGCGACTGAAGGTGGTGGCGGCGACGGCCGTGGTACCGAGGGTGGCGACGACGCGAAAGCGCGCCGCCTGCGTGGCGTCGACGCCGGCCGATGGCGTCCAGTCGAAGCTGTGGCGGCCGCTGGCCATCGCGCCGAGATCGTCGCTGTCGATCACGCGCCCGGCGCCGTCGAGCACCTCGATGCGCACGCGGTCGGCCTGCGAGGCAAGCTCGAAGCCGCCGTGGCCGATACCGTTGTCGGCGATCAGCCGGTTGCCGTCGACCAGCACGTCGTGACCCACCAGCGCTGCGCCGGTCAGCGCCTGCAGCTGCGCGAACTGCGTGTTCAGCCCCAGCACCGTGGTGTTGAGCTTGTCGATGCCGCTGACGGTCTGGATCTGCGCCATCTGGCTGGTCACCTGCGCGTTGTCCATCGGATTGAGCGGATCCTGGTTCTGCAGCTGTGCAACCAGCAGCTTGAGGAAGCGGTCCTCGGTGTTGGCGTTGGTCGCCACGCCGGCGGCGCTGGCCGCGGCGTTGACGGGTATGGTGGCGTTGACGGCGGTGGTTGCCATGGGCGGTTGACTCAGTGCGTCACTGGCCGAGCTGCAGCGTCTTCAGCAGCAGCGTCTTGGCCGTGTTCATCACTTCGATGTTGTTCTGGTACGAGCGCGAGGCCGAGATCATGTTGACCATCTCCTCCACCGGATTGACGTTGCTGTAGGTCACGTAGCCTTCGCCGTCTGCGCCCGGATGCTTGGGGTCGTGCACGCGGCGGCCGGGTGCATCGGCCTCGGCGATCGTGCTGACGCGCACGCCGGCTGCGCCGACCTCGCCCATCAGCTGCGTCTGGAAGACGACCTGGCGCGCCTTGTAGGCCCGGCCGTCGGGTCCGGCCACGGTGTCGGCGTTGGCCAGGTTGGAGGCCACCGTGTTCAGCCGCTGGCTCTGCGCACTGGTCGCGCTGCCCGACACGTTGAAGATCTGGAAGAGGCTCATGACGATCCGGTCCTTTCAGTTCACGACTGCTGCGGCGACTTCATCGCGTCGAGCATCGTGCGGATGCTCGAGTTGATGAAGCGCAGCGACGCTTCGTACTTCACCGCGTTGTCGGCGAAGCTGGCGCGCTCGCGGTCCATGTCAACCGTATTGCGGTCGAGATTGGTCTGGCTCGGCGTGGCATACAGCAGATTCGGCTCGGCGCGCGCTCCCGCGGCCGGGCTGAGGTGGCGGGCCTGCGTGGCGGCCATCGGCGCCGCACTGGCCTGGCCGGTGGCCTCGCGCAGTGCACGCGCGAAGTCCATGTCGCGCGCCACGTAGCCGGGCGTGTCGGCGTTGGCGATGTTGCTGGCGATCAGGCGCTGCCGCTCGGAGCGCAGCACCAGTGCCTGGGCTTGGAAGTCGATCGCATCGGTCAGGCGGGGCATGGCGGACCTCTTTCGCTGGGGCGGGTGCGCGCACGCGCGCGCACCGCAGGGAAAGTCGTTCGGGCCATTGTGGGAGTCACCTTGCCGGACATGAGCGCGAAAAGCCGGCTCAAAGCGCTGCATTTCCTGCCACCGCGGATCTGCTCCGCACCGACCATCAGCGCGTGGACAGACTGACTTCACAGGCCCTGGCGTGCGTGAACGATGCGCTGCATCGCGCCGCCGTCGCCCTCGCGCTGCTGCTCGCCGGGCCGCCGCTCGCCGGCGCCGCCGAGGCGGAGCTGGCCGCGCGCGTGCGCACCTTCGCCCAGCAGTCGGTGCCCGGGCAGCCGGCGGGCGTGCGTGTCGAAGTCGAAGTCGGCGCACTCGACCCGCGCCTGAAGCTGGCCCCCTGCGCTCGTGTGACGCCCTATCTGCCGGCACATGCGCGCCTGTGGGGCACCACCCGCATCGGCATCCGCTGCGACGACGGTGCGCGCTGGAGCGTCTTTCTGCCGCTACGCGTCAAGGTGTTCGCACGCGGCAGCACGCCGGTCGCCGACCTGCCCGCGGGAACCGTGTTGCAGGCCGATCAGCTGGTCGAGTCAGAGGTCGACCTCGCCGGCGACGTGAGCCCGGCCGTGCGCCGCGCCGAGGAGGCGGTCGGCCGTGCCCTCGCCCGCCCGGTGCGACGCGGCAAGAGCCTGCGCCAGGCCGATCTGAAGCCGCGACTATGGTTCGCGCCCGGCGACACGGTGCGCGTGCTGGCCGCCGGCGCGGGCTTCTCGATCGTGGCCGAAGGCCAGGCACTCAGCGCCGGCATCGAGGGCCAGGCCGCCAAGGTCCGCATCGACGGCGGGCGCATCGTCAGCGGCCGGGCCAGCGGGCAGCGACAGGTGGAAGTGGCGCTGTGACGCCCATCACGTTGGTTACAAGGCCCGGAAAACACCCTGATTTGCAGGGTACGGGCCGAAAAGTCCGCATTGACACTAAAGTCCGGTCGGCACGGGCCGATACGCACTCATGACACCGGTGCGCATCCCCGCGCCGTGGAGCTCACCATGAAGATCGGCCCTCTCGACAGCAAGACGACCCTCGCCCCCGCCACCGCCGAACGCAAGGCGGCCGCCGGAGGGCATGGCACGACGAGCCGGCCCGAGCCGAGCGCCAAGGTCGAGTTGTCGGCCGCCGCCAGCCTGCTGGCACGTGCCGACGCCGATGGCAGCTTCGACGCCAAGAAGGTCGAGCGCCTGGCCGCCGCGATCCGCGACGGCAGCTTCCAGGTCGACGCCGACGCGATCGCCGACAAGCTGCTGGCCAACGCGCAAGAACTGCTCGGCCGCACCGGCCAGTAAGACGATGGCGCAGCCCGCCGTGCGTCTGACGGCTGACGCCGCTCGGCCCGACTGGGCCGACCGGCTCGAACCGCTGCTGCAGCGCGTCGAGCAGCGCCTGGTGGATCTGCAGAGTGCACTCGGTGCCCGCGACATGCCGTGCATCGAGTTGCACGCCAGTGAGTTGCAGCGTGCACTGGCAACGGCCGTCGAGGCCTTCGTGCAGGCCGCGCGCCAGGGCGGCGTGCCGATCGAACTGCGACGTCGCCTGGCCACGGCCGGCGCCCAGATCGCCGCTCAGCGCGACGCGCTCGCCCGCGCGACGGCAGCCCTCGATCGCGCGATCGATGTGCTGATGCCCGGCTTTGGCAGCCCGCTGATGCTGTACTCGGCCCAGGGCACGCCCGCGCATCGTTCGAGCTCGGCCTCGGTCCAGGCCTGAACGGCCCAGCGCGCCGACGCGTGCGGCCCGTTCCGTCATCGTGTCGATCGATGACGCGTGCCCCGTGCCGAGCCCGACATCCAAGTGCGGCTCGGACGCACGATCGCTGTTGTCAAGGGGTCCGACACGTGCAAACATGTGACAATCGGATTCAACAAGCAACACGGCGGGACTGGAGAGAGGGACACGCGGCGTGGCACGGGACACCCGGTCAGGACGGAGCAGCACACGGCCCTCGCGGCCGTCGAAGAGCAGTCATGAAACCGTGCCCTGGCCCCACACCTCTCCTGCCGACGCCACGCGTCCGGTCACCGCGCGGCGCATCAAGCTGGCTTCGGCGAGCCTCGGACTGATCTGCTTCGTCACGCTCGGTGTCGCGCTCGGCGCGCTGGTGCCGCTGCTGTCCGGCCCCGAACTATCCGACGCCGCGCGGCAGCGGCTGCTGCTCGCGCTCTTTCCGGCGGCACTCGGCGTCGGCGCGCTCGGCGCGCTGGTCCTGGTGCAGTGGCGCGCGCGGCGACTGGCCGCCGACACCCTGCGCAGCACGGCGCGCGAACTGCAGCGTGGTGCCTGGCGTTCGGCGGTGCACCGCATGCGCGAGCAACCACCGGCCGAGCCGTCTGCGTTCGGCGACCTGGCCAATCAGGTCGAAGGCGTGATGGGCGAGTCCGAGCGGCGCTGGCAGGCGCGCGTCGAACTCTCGCTCGAGTGGTACTGGGAGACCGACGAGACGCATCGACTGTCGTCGCTGTCGGCCGAGGCGCCGATGGTCAAACCGGCCGACCGTGCGCTCGGCGACGTGCTCGGCCGGCGCCACGACGAGCTCGGCTTCGTGCATCCGCCCAGCGGCGGCTGGGCCGCCTTCAACCAGATGCTGGACCGTCAGCGTTCGTTCCACGAGCTCGAGTTCGAGGTCGACGGCCTGAGCGGCCGGGCTCGCGGCTGGATGGCGTTGACGGGCCGGCCGCGCCTGCATCGCGACGGGCGCTTCGCCGGCTACGAGGGCGTGGGCCGCGACATCACGGCACACAAGGAGTCGTACCAGCGCCTGCAGGCGAGCGAGCAGCGTTATGCCGTGCTGGCCGGGCTGTCGGCCGACTGGTACTGGGCCACCGACGCCGAGCACCGCTTCGTCGCCGACAGTGGCGATCTGAGGCGTCACTTCGGCGCGCTGGCCGAGGCCATCGTCGGCCGCACGCGCTGGGAGGTGTATGACGACGCGCTGCCGGAGGCGCAGTGGCGTGCGCATCGTGCCGACATGGAGGCCGGCCGGCCGTTCCAGGGTCTCGAGTTTCTCGTCAAGCGCCCTGATGGCTCGCAGCAGTGGGTATCGGTCGCGGGCGCCCCGCGCTACGACGAGAACGGCCGCTTCATCGGCTACCACGGCGTCGGCCGCGACATCACCCTGCGCAAGAAGGCCGAGCAGCTGCTGGTGCTGCACAACCGCCAGTTGCAGTCGGCCGTGGCCGCGCGCACCAAGGAGCTCGAGTTCGCCAACCGCGACCTCGAGGCCTTCGCCCGCCACCTGGCGCATGAACTGCGCACGCCCATCGGCCACGTACAGGGACTGGCCGAGCTGCTGCGCCGGCGCCTGGGCCAGGGGCTGAAGCCCGAGCACGACGAGCTGCTCGACCTGCAGATCCGCGCCGCGCAGGACATGCTGGCCACGCTGGAGGCGCTGCTCGCGCTGGCCCGCTCGTCGAGCGAGGCGATCGAGCGCCACGAGCTCGATCTGAGTCTGCTCGCGCAGGACGTCATTGCCAATCTGCCGCCCGTCGAGCGCATCGCGCCGGTGCGTTGGCAGATCGAACCGGGCCTCGCCGTCTGGGCCAGCGAGTCGCAGATGCGCATCGTGCTGGCTAATCTGCTCGGCAATGCCGCCAAGTTCACGCGCCGCGTCGCCGAGCCGGTGGTCAGCCTCGGTAGCGTGCTCGGCGCCCACGGGCAGCTCGTCTACCAGGTGCGCGACAACGGCGCCGGCTTCGATGCGTCGCGCGCGTCCAGCCTGTTCCAGCCGTTCCATCGCCTGCACGGCAGCGACGAGTTCCAGGGCACCGGCATCGGCCTGACGATCGTGCAGCGCATCGTGCAGCGCCACGGCGGCAACATCCGCGCGATGGGCGAAGTCGGTCGCGGTGCCTGCTTCGAGTTCAGCCTCGGCCAGCGCGAGCCCGGCTCGACGATCGCTGCGCCGATGCCCGAGGTGTCGCAACCCGCGCCGTTGCAGACAGCCGCGCTGCCGTCGCCGCGCGAGCTGGCTGCTTGAGCTGATCTTCGGTCAGAACCGGTAGGCGAGCCGCAGGCCGCCCCAGTGGCGGCCGGCCACGGTGATCGGCGCCGCGGCCTCCTTGAGCAGCACGAAGTTGCCGCCGCCCATGTCGCGACGATAGGTCTGCAGCAGGAACGGCTTGGTGTTGCGCGCCGAAGCCAGGCCGGTGCGGTCGTTGAAGATGCGCCGGTTGCGGCAATTGGCGGTGTTCCACACCACGTCGCCACCACGCTGCGAGTGGTTGTACTTCTGGTTGTGGCAGGCGATGTAGCCGTTGCGGTCGGCAGCGATGCAGAACACGACCTGCGAGTCGACCTGCAGCATCGGCTCCTGTACCGACGGAAACACTCGATCGGCCAGCGGCGCGAATCGCGTGGTGTGCTGCTGCGGGTTGCTGCCCGGCACCGGCACGTAATGCTCGTCGAACAGTTCCTCGGCCGTGATCTTGCCGCGCTGCAGCGCGTCCTCGAGCACCGCGGCGATGCGCCCGGCAGCGTCCTGTGCGGCGCCGATGAACCGGGTGTCGGCCGTCTCGATGCCGCAGGCCGCGGTGAATTCGATCATGCGCTCCGACACGCGCAGGAACGCCTCGGTGCGATTCAGCGTGCTGGTCAGCGTGACGTTGGTGCGATTCATCTCGCCTTCGATGGCACCCATGCGCTCGCCCAGGCCCGTGCAGTGCGCCAGGCTCTGGCCGGCCGCGCCGCGGATGCGCTCGACGCCCTGCACCACTTCGCCGAGCGCCACGTGCACGGCACCCTGCGCCCGCTGCTGCGAATCCTGGCGCTGGATGTCGCGCGCCAGCACGCCGATGCGCTCGTCCAGGCGGCCGACCGTCTCCATGATGTGCCGCGACGATTCGTCGACACGGCCGGCCAGATCCTTCACCGCGTCGGCCACTACGGCGAAGCCGCGTCCCGCCTCGCCGGCACGCTTGGCCTCGACCGAGGCGTTGAAGGCGACCAGCCGGGTCTGCATCGCGATCTTGGTGATCTGGTGGGCGGCCTTGGACACCTCGCGCAGCGTGTCGACGATGCCCGAGACCTCGTGACCCACGGCGTCGACGGCCTCGCGCGCGCGTTCGACCGCACCGGTGCCGGCCTGCACCTCGCCGGCGATCGCCTGCTGGCTTGCGGTCACCTGCGTCAACTGGCTGGCCAGCTCACGCAGCGCCTCGGCTTGCGCCGTGGCCGCCTTGATCGAGTCGTCGATCGCACCGCGCACCTCGGCCGCGTCGCGGCCGAGCGACGAGGCTTCGCGGCTCAGGTCACCGATGAGCGCACGCGCGTCCAGCGCGGGCGGTTGATCGTCATTGGCCGCCTCGATCGGCGGGTTCTTCCGGCGCAGGGCACTCCACATCGCAAGGTACTTCCAGGTTCGGGATGGGACCGCAGTGACTGGCCTACCACTGGTGCAGGCGACTGCGCAGCCGGGCGATCGACTGGCTGTGCAGCTGGCAGACGCGGCTCTCGGTGACACCGAGCACGGCCGCGATCTCCTTCAGGTTCATGTCGTGTTCGTAGTACATGCTCATCACGTACTGCTCGCGTTCGGGGAGGCGCTGGATCGCGTCGACCAGCGCCTGGCGCATGCGCTGGTCCTGCAGCATCGCCAGCGGATTGGCGCCGTCGTCGCCGGCGTGCCGGTCGAGATAGTCGTCGCCGTCCTCGCCGCCGCTCATGTCCTCCAGGTAGATCAGCTGGGTGCCGCGCACCTTGCCGAGCAGCTCCTGGTAGTCGGTGAGTGTGAGGCCCATCTCCTGCGCGATCTCGCTCTCATGGGGCGCCCGCTTCAGGCGCTGCTCGAGCTTGTGTACGGCCGACTCGATCGAGCGCTGGTGGCGACGGTCGCCACGGCTCATCCAGTCGCCGCCGCGCAGCTCGTCGAGCATGGCGCCGCGGATACGCTGGGTGGCGAAGGTCTCGAACTGCACGCCCTGTCCCACATCGAAGCGCGACAACGCGTCGTTCAGCCCGATCATGCCGACCTGGATCAGGTCGTCGAGCTCCACGTTGGCCGGCAGCTTGGCGATCATCTGATGCGCCAGTCGCCGCACCAGCGGGCTGTACTGCTTGAGCAGGCCGTTGGCGTCGAGTTGGCCCTTGGCGGTGTAGGTGGTCGCGGCTTTGGCTGTCGTCATGGTGATCAGTGCGTGGCGGTCAACGTGGCGTCGTGCCGCAGCGGCATCGGTTCGGAGTGGCCGTTCAGGTCGTGGGCGAGCTGCGCTCTCAGCAGTCGCAGCAGCGCCGGGTCGGCGCGGCCGCGGGCCGGCGCGGCCGGGTCGATCACCACGCAGTCTTGGATGGCGGCACCGAGGAAACGCTCGGCGCACTCGGCCAGGCTCTCGCCGAGCCGCGCCGTGCGCGGGCCGGACGGGTCGGCCAGCAGCAGCAGGTCGTGCGATAGCCAGCCCGGCCGCTGCGCCACGTCCGCCGGCATCTCGGGCACTCGTACCTGTGGGCACAGCCGGCGCATGGCATCGCGCTCGTGCGGGCTATCGTCCACAAACAGCACGCTGTCGAGGCCGAGGTCGAGGCCGTCGCCGATCGGATGATGATCATCGGCGACGGACGGCTTCAGGCGCAGGGCACCCGTGCCGAGCTGCTGACCGAGTCCGGGAGCATCGTCGAAGCGGATGACCTCGCCGGGCTCGAACGCGATGTCTTGCCGCATGTAGGCCAGGTACGGGCAGACCAGCAACACGCGCTGCGCACCCAGCTCGCGCGCCGCGGGTGCAGCGATCAGCAACTCCACGAGCGAGCTGAAGCCGAGCGACTCCGAGCTCAAGAACATGCACCCTCCGCTACCGATGACCCGGGTGCGGGTGATGTCTTCGAAGACCTCTCCTTGACCGAGAAGACGGATCAGGGCGGGCCGGCTGCAATGTACGCGAGGATAGCGGCGGGAGAATCGAGAAATCATGACAGCGGTCTCCTCTGCCGCCATTCTACTCTACTGG
>CALMQI010000284.1 GCA_937871935.1 uncultured Burkholderiales bacterium | reverse complement strand
TGCTGGCCGAGCTCGTCGTCGCCATACATCCAGGCGGTGAGCTTGGAGCGGAACACGGTCGGCGCAATCGCGTTCACGGTGATGCCGTGCGGGCCCGACGCCGTCATGCTGCCGAAGCCGCGCTCGGGCGCGGATGTGACGGAAGTCTCAACCGCCCTGGATCACCACGAGCGGTCATCCGGACGCGGGACCGGCACCACGGGTATCGTCGCGATCGCCACCGAGCGGGCGACCTCGCTGCTCGCCATGTCGAGCTACGTCGGCGCGAGCGCGCGTCTGTCGGGGTTGG
Organism: uncultured Burkholderiales bacterium; assembly: GCA_937871935.1. Classification (GTDB taxonomy): domain Bacteria; phylum Pseudomonadota; class Gammaproteobacteria; order Burkholderiales; family Burkholderiaceae_C; genus JAEUPI01. The sequence continues at coordinate 19,081 of CALMQI010000284.1, read as the reverse complement.
CGTGGGGCACCGAGGACCTGTCGGCGGAACTCGGGGCGGCATCGGCTCACGACGAAGACGGGCGGTTGACGTCGCCATTCCGGCTGGCACGTGACCTGTGTCTCGTCACCGCCACCGCAGCCGGCGTCGATGCGATCGACCAGGTGTACGTTGCGCTGCGCGATCTCGCCGGACTGGAACGCGAGGCGCGAGCGGCGGCGCGCGACGGCTTTCGCGGTAAAATGGCGATCCACCCGGATCAGATCGCGGTCATCAACGCCGCGTTCACGCCGAGCCCAGACGCGATCGCGGCGGCCCGCGACCTGATCGCCGCGTTCGCTGCGCGCGGCAATGCCGCCGGCGCCTTCGAGCACCACGGCCGCATGGTCGATGCGCCGCACCTGACGCGGGCCGAGCGGTTGCTGGCACGCGCTGATCGAGTGGGACGAAAGCGATAGCTCAGCGTTACGCCTCCCAGCGCGTCACGATGTCGGACAGCGACGGCCGCTCGCGCTCGATCGCCGCCAGCATCGCCGCGCGGTCGAGCTGGAAATCCGGCGTCAACGGCACACCGGTGAAGCGCAGGCCGCGCAAGCGGGCCGACATCTCGTACATCACGAAGCCGGGCAGCGGCGCCAGGATGCCGGCACCCGACACGTCGCAGGCGACCGACAGCAGGTCGATCAACTCGTCGGAGCCATTGCCGAGGATCAGCTTGCAGCCGGCCGGCAGCTGCACATGGCGCGTCAGCGCGGCCACCACGTCGGCGACGCACTGGCCCGGGTAGCGGTTGATCGCCACCCGAGCCAGCCTGGCGCCCAGCTCGCGCTGCAGCGGCTCGGGCAGGCGGAACGGGTTCTCCATCGCGTCGAGCTTGACCAGGCCGGCGCTCGGCTGGATCGCGTAGCCGTGCATCGACGTCACGTCCTGCCGGATCACCTGTGCAATGCGGCGCGCCAGGCCGTCCGACTCAGCCATGCGACACCTCGCGCAGCGGAAAGATCATCACGTGCTCGCCGTCGTGCACCTCGCCGGTGTAGCGGAAGCCGAGCTTCTCGTAGAACGGCCCGGCGTGGCCCGGCCGCTGCTGGTGCGACAGGCCGACCGACGCCACGCCCAGGCGCCGCGCCTCGTCGATCACCCAGCGCATCGTCCGGGCGCCATGGCCCTTGCGCTGGTGGCGGGCATCGACCAGCAGCCGCCAGACGTAGAGCTGATCGGCAGGATCGTCCGGGTCCAGGCGTGCGTCCCACAGCAGCAGCAGGCCGACCGGCTCGTCGCCATCGTGGATCGCCAGCGGCCGGCCCGGTGCCCGCACCGAGGCCTGCGCCAGCGACTTGGCGACCGATCCCACCAGGCCCTGCTGGTCCGGTGCGACATCAAGCTGGACCAGACGGTCGACGTTGGCCTCGGTCACCGGGCGCAGGTGAAATCCCTGGGCTGCCTTCGCCGCGGGCTGCTCGGCGGCAAGCCGCATCTCGGCCGCGCGCGCGTGCGCCGGCAGACCCTCGCCGTGCGCCAGCACCGACGCCACCGGGCCGAGCGCCCGCGCCCCGGCGGCGCTGACCTCGATCAGGCTGGAGCGCTTGACGAAGTCGTAGACGCCCAGCGGGGAGCTGAAGCGCGCGGTGCCCGAGGTCGGCAGCACGTGGTTCGGCCCGGCGCAGTAGTCGCCGAGGCTTTCGCTGGTGTAGGCGCCGAGGAAGATGGCACCGGCATGGCGGAGCAACGGCTCCCAGCGCTGCGGCTCGCGTGCGCTGATCTCCAGATGTTCCGGCGCGATGCGGTTGCTGATCGCGCAGGCCTCGTCCATCGAGCGCGTGAGGATCAGCGCGCCACGACCCTCGAGCGAGGCCCGGATCACGTCGCGGCGCGGCATCGTCGGCAGCAGGCGGTCGATCGCGGCCTGCACCGCCTCGAGGTAGGCACCATCGGGCGACAGCAGGATGCTCTGCGCCAGCTCGTCGTGCTCAGCCTGGCTGAAGAGGTCCATCGCCACCCAGTCGGCATCGGTGCTGCCGTCGGCCAGCACCAGGATCTCGCTCGGACCGGCGATCATGTCGATGCCGACCTGGCCGAACACACGCCGCTTGGCGCTGGCCACATAGGCGTTGCCGGGACCGGTGATCTTGTCGACCCGCGGGATCGTCTGCGTGCCGTACGCCAGCGCCGCGATCGCCTGAGCGCCGCCGACGGCGAACACACGGTGTGCGCCGGCCAGATGTGCGGCCGCCAGCACCAGCGCGTTGCGCTCGCCGTTCGGCGTGGGTACGACCATGACGATCTCGCCCACGCCGGCCACCTGCGCGGGAATCGCGTTCATCAGCACGCTCGACGGATACGCGGCCTTGCCGCCGGGCACGTAGATGCCCACGCGGTCGAGCGGCGTGACCTTCTGGCCGAGCAGGGTGCCGTGCTCGTCGCAGACCTGCCAGCCCTGGCTGGTGGCCTTGAGCTGGTGCTCGTGATAACGACGCACGCGGTCGGCGGCGGCCTGCAGCGCGTCGCGTTGCGCAGCCGGCAGGCCGTCGAACGCGCGCCGCAGCTCGTCGCGCGGGATCTCCAGCTCGGCCAGCGCGTCGGCATGCACGCCGTCGAAGCGCGCGCTGTACTCGAGCACCGCCACGTCGCCGCGGCGGCGCACGTCGTCGAGGATGCCGGCGACGGCGTCCTCGATCGCACGGTCGGTGTCGGCCGACCAGTGCAGCAGCTGCTGCAGCCGCGCGTCGAAGTCCGCTGCGCAGGTGTCCAGGCGAGCGACGCGCACCGAACTCACGGAGCACCCTCTGAGCAGGCCTGCCCCAACGCGTCGATCAACGGCCGCAGCGTCTCGCGCTTGAGCTTCAGCGCGGCCGGGCTGACGATCAGCCGCGCGCTGATGTCCATGATGCGCTCGACCTCGACCAGCTGGTTGGCCTTCAGCGTGCTGCCGGTCGACACCAGGTCGACGATCGCGTCGGCCAGGCCGGTCAGCGGCGCCAGCTCCATCGAGCCGTACAGCTTGATCAGGTCGACATGCACGCCCTTGTCGGCGAAATGCTGGCGGGCCAGCTGCACATACTTGGTAGCCACGCGGATGCGCGAGCCCTGCTGCACGGCTACGGGATAGTTGAAGTCGGCGCGCACCGCCACGCTCATCCGGCAGCGCGCAATGCCGAGGTCCAGCGGCTGGTACAGCCCCGTCGCGCCGCCGTGGTGGCCCCAGGCGGCGCCGTGCTCGAGCAGCACGTCCAGGCCCGCCACACCGACATCGGCGCCGCCGTACTCGACATAGGTCGGCACGTCGCTGGCGCGCACCAGCACCACGCGCAGGCCTGGTCGGTTGGTCGGCAGGATCAGCTTGCGCGACTTCTCCGGATCCTCGAGCACCTCGATGCCCGCCTTGCGCAGCAGCGGCAGCGTGTCGTCGAAGATGCGGCCCTTGCTGAGCGCCAACGTCAGGCCGTTCATCGCACTCTTTCTATGTCGGCGCCGAGCATGCGCAGCTTGTCTTCCATGCGCTCGTAGCCCCGGTCGAGGTGGTAGATGCGGTCGACCAGCGTCTCGCCCTGGGCCACCAGGCCGGCGATCACCAGGCTGGCCGACGCGCGCAGGTCGGTCGCCATCACGGTGGCGCCCGACAGGCGCGGCACACCGCGCACGAGCGCCGTGCGGCCGTCGATCTCGATGCTGGCGCCCAGGCGCAGCAGCTCGTTGACGTGCATGAATCGGTTCTCGAAGATCGTCTCCGAGATCTGCGCCACACCGTCGGCGATGGCATTCACCACCATGAACTGCGCCTGCATGTCGGTGGGAAACGCCGGGTACTCGCTGGTGCGCAAGCTCACCGCGCGCGGCCGACCGTCGGCCTTGATGCGAATGCCGTCGGCGACCGCCTCGATGCTGGCGCCGGCCGCGCGCAGCCGCTCGATCACGGCCTCCAGGTGGCCGGCGTTGGCACCGCGCAGCAGCACGTCGCCGCCGGTGGCCGCCACGGCGCACAGGAACGTGCCGGTCTCGATGCGGTCGGCGATGAAGCGGTGCGGCTCAAGCGGGGGGCGCAACGCATCGACGCCGCGGATGCGGATGCGGCTGGAGCCATGGCCTTCGATCTGCGCACCCATCGCGATCAGCAACTCGGCCAGATCGGCCACCTCGGGCTCCTGAGCGGCGTTTTCCAGCACCGTCTCGCCCTCGGCCAGCACGGCGGCCATCATCAGGTTCTCGGTGCCGGTCACGGTGATCATGTCGGTCGTGATCGGCACGCCCTTCAGCCGCTCGACGCGAGCCAGGATGTAGCCATGCTCGACGCGGATGTCGGCCCCCATCGCCCGTAGGCCCTGGATGTGCTGGTCGACCGGCCGCGAACCGATGGCGCAGCCGCCGGGCAGCGACACCGTCGCCTCGCCGAAGCGCGCCAGCAGCGGCCCGAGCACCAGGATCGACGCCCGCATCGTCTTCACCAGCTCGTACGGCGCCTCGGGTGAGGTGACCGACGAGGCATCGACCGTCACCTCGTCGGGCCGCGCGTCGTTGCGGTCGGCCCGCGCGCCCATGCTGCGCAGCAGCTTCAGCGTGGTGCTCACGTCCTGCAGCCGCGGCACGTTGGCCAGCGTGACCGGCTGCGGGCACAGCAGCGCGGCACACAGGCCCGGCAGCGCCGCGTTCTTGGCGCCGGAGATCGGCACTTCGCCTTGGAGGCGACGTCCGCCGCGGATCAGGAGTTTGTCCATGCGTGGTCGGGCCCGGGCCGCGCAAGGGTGGAAGTGGAAACGCGCCGCCGGGCAGGCCGCACCGATTCGACCACCACCGCCGCGCGGCAGCGGGTGGTCAGTGGTAGTGGTGAGGCTGCGGGTCCTGCGCAGCCCATTCGGCGGGCGTGAGCGTCTTCATCGACAGGGCGTGAATCTGCTCGCGCATTCTATCGCCGAGAGCGGCGTAGACCTGCTGGTGGCGCCGCACGCGCGGCAGGCCGTCGAACTCGGCCGACACGATGGTGGCGAAAAAGTGGCGGCCGTCGCCCTCGACCTCGAGATGCTCGCAGGCGAGTCCCGCTGCGATGAAGCGGCGCACGTCGTCGGGGGTGGGCTCGGCCATGCGGCGATTATCACGCGGCGGCGACGGCGCCGGCCCGCACCTCTCAGTGGCGCAGCTTGTAGCCGCTCGCCAGCAGGCGCAACGCGATCGCCGCGACGACCGCGAAGCTCGTGCCCACCACCGCCAGACTCAGCCACGGCGACACGTCGCTGACGCCGAAGAAGCCGCGGCGAAAGCCGTCGATCATGTAGAAGAAGGGGTTCAGGTGGCTCACCGCCTGCCACACCGAGGGTAACGAGTGCACCGAATAGAACACGCCCGACAGGAACGTCATCGGCATGATGACGAAGTTCTGGAACGCAGCCAGTTGGTCGAATTTCTCCGCCCACAGCCCGGCGATCAGCCCCAGCGTGCCGAGCATGGCGGCGCCCAGCATGCCGAACACGGCGATCCACCACGGTTCGGCCAGCCGAGGCGGACCGAACCACACGGTGACCAGCAGCACGCCGAGGCCGACGACCAGCCCGCGCACCATCGATGCGGCCACGTAGGCGGCGTACCAGGCCCAGTGCGTCAGCGGTGTGACCAGCAGGAAGACGAGATTGCCGGTGATCTTGCTCTGAATGAGCGACGAGCTCGAGTTGGCGAACGCGTTCTGCAGCACACCCATCATCACGAGGCCGGGGACCAGGAAGCTGGTGTAGCGCACGCCGGGGTAGACCTGCACGCGATCCTCCAGCACGTGGCCGAAGATCAGCAGGTACAGCACTGCCGTCAGCACCGGCGCCGCCACGGTCTGGAAACTGACCTTCCAGAAGCGCAGCACCTCCTTGTAGAACAGAGTACCCGCGCCGGTCAGCAGGGTTGTCGTCATGCTGGCACGATAGCAGCATGCCAACTCGGGCACGGCGGCAAGCATGAACGAGCGCCACTGGTTGTGGGCCGGCGCCAGCGGCTACTCGTACAAGGAGTGGAAGGGGCCGTTCTACCCTGAAGATCTGGCCGCCGACGACATGCTCGCCTGGTACGCCCGGCAGCTGGACACGCTGGAGATCAACAACACCTTCTACCGCAACCCGAAGCGGGAGGTGCTGACCCGGTGGGCCGAGACGACACCCGAGGCGTTCCGCTTCGCGATCAAGGCGACCCGCCGCATCACGCACGACGCCCGCCTGAAGAGCGAGGAGGCAGCCGAACCGCTGCGTTACCTGTACGGCAGCCTGACGGCACTCGGCGGCAAACTGGGCGCGGTACTGTTCCAGCTGCCGCCCCACCTGAAGAAGGACGTGCCGCGCCTGATCGACTTTCTCGCGTTGCTGCCGGAGGAGCATCGCGCCGCGTTCGAGTTCCGCCATCCCAGCTGGTTCGACGACGACGTCTACGCCGCGCTGAAGGGCGCCGCGGCTTCGCTGTGCCTGTCGGAACGCGAGGACCAACAGCCGCCCGCACTGGTCGAGACTGCGTCGTGGGGCTATGTGCGACTGCGCCTGGAGCAGTACAGCGACGACGATCTGGCACGCTGGGTGGAGCGGCTGGCGGCCACCGGCTGGCAGCAGGTGTTCGTGTACTTCATGCACGAGCCCACCGCGCCGGGCTACGCGCGCACCTTCACTCGACTGGCAGGTGAACGGGTGCGGCGCTGACCGGCTTGCCGTCGCCCGCGGCCATGATCTCGAGGAACACGTCCTCGAGATCGGCGCGACCGATCTCCAGATCTTCGACGCGCACGCCAGCCGCCCTCAGCTGAGCAAGGATGGACTCGACCTCGGCCGCGTCGTGCGCACTCACCTGTGCAATGCGGCCGGTGACGCGGGCGTGCGCGGCCACGGTGGACGGCAGCGCATCGTCGGTCTTGAAGCGCAGCATCGTGCTCGCGGTGCCCGCCAGCAGGTTGGCCGTGCGATCGAGCGCCACCACGCGACCCTGCTTGAGCATCGCGATGCGGCCGCACAGCGCCTCTGCCTCCTCGAGGTAGTGCGTCGTCAGCAGCACGGTGTGGCCCTCGCGGTTGAGGCGGGCGATGAACTGCCACAGCGTCTGCCGCAGCTCCACGTCCACGCCGGCGGTCGGCTCGTCCAGCACGATCACCGGCGGCCGGTGCACCAGCGCCTGCGCCACCAGCACGCGGCGCTTCATGCCGCCGGACAGTTGCCGCATGTTGGCGCCGGCCTTGTCGGTCAGGCCCAGTTGCACCAGCAGTTCGTCGATCCAGTCGTCATTGTGGCGCACGCCGAAGTAGCCGCTCTGGATGCGCAGCGTCTCGCGCACGCTGAAGAACGGATCGAACACCAGCTCCTGCGGCACGATGCCGAGCGCGCGGCGTGCATCGGCGAAGTCGCGCAGCACATCGTGCCCCAGGACGGTGACGCGGCCCGACGTGGCGCGCGCCAGCCCCGCGAGCACCGAGATCAGCGTCGTCTTGCCGGCGCCGTTGGGCCCGAGCAGACCGAAGAACTCGCCCTGCTCAATGTCGAAGCTGACACCGTCGAGCGCGCGCACACTGTCGCGGGGCCCGACGTACGTTTTGACGACCTGCTGGAACGACACGGCGGGCATGGCGCGCGATTGTAGGCAGGCTTGTCGCGCGCGCTGTCTTCAGCGCGACGAAGGTGCTAGATTGCGCGCGCGATGACCAAGCCCACGAAGAAGCCGCGCCGCACCGCCGAGCGCATCCTGGAAGTGACGCTGGAGCTGTTCAACCGCTTCGGCGAGCCGAACGTGTCGACGACGGTGATCTCGGCCGAGCTGAACATCAGCCCGGGCAACCTGTACTACCACTATCCGGCCAAAGACGAGCTGATCAACACGCTGTTCGATCGCTACAAGGCGGCACTCGACGAACTGCTCGGTGCCGCCGACAGCGTGCGCCATGTCGAGGACGCATGGCTGTTCGTGCACATGCTGTTCGAGCTGATCTGGAACTACCGCTTCCTCTATCGCGATCTCAACGACCTGCTCAGCAAGAACCGGCGGCTGGAGACGCACTTCCAGCAGGTGCTGGCCGCGAAGAGCCACGCGGTGCGGTCGCTGCTCGACGGGCTGGCCCATGGCCAGGCGCTGCAGATCGATGCGCAGCAAGCCGAACCGATGGCCGACTCGATGGTGGTCGTGCTGACCTACTGGCTCAGCTACGAGTACGTGCGCGACCCGCGCAATGCGCTCGAGCCCGAGGGTGCGGCGGCCGCGCTGTCGCGCGGCGCGTTCCATGTGCTGGGCCTGCTGACGCCCTATCTGGAGCCGGCGCAGCGCGAGCACCTGATCACCCTGGCGGGTGCGTACAAGGGCAATCACTAAGCTGGCGGCGCCGGTTTTTCTCCAACATCGGCAGACGAACGCACGTCGATGCGAGGAGACGATTTCAATGGCCAAATGGACCGCATTTCCCTATGACAGCGCCGACTACGCCTACGACACCGCGGCGCTCAAGAAGAAGTGGGCGCGGCTGCATGCCGGCGACGCCGAACCGCTACCCAAGGGCGACTTGGTGCTGGCCGCCTGGGCGCTGTACCACGCCGGCGAGTTCCAGAAGGCCTACGACGCGGGCCTGAAGGCCGGCGGCGCCGGTGTCACGGTGGCCAACAAGGCGCAGTGCATCTACGCCAACTACCTGGAGAAGAGCGAGAAGAACAAGCTCGCGATGTTCCAGGAGGCCGCGGCCCGCGCCGAGGCGCAGGCCGAAGAGGACCCGAAGAACGCCAATGCGCACTACCTGATGGCCTATGCGCTGGGCCGCTACAGCCAGAGCATCAGCGTGGCCAAGGCACTGGCGCAGGGCCTGGGCAGCAAGGTGAAGACAGCGCTCGAGACCGCGATCAAGCTCGCGCCCAAGCATGCCGACGCGCACATCGCGCTCGGCTCGTTCCACGCCGAGGTGATCGACAAGGTCGGCAAGCTGCTCGGCAGGACCCAGGGCGCTGACGCGGCCACCGGCCTCAAGATGTACCAGGCGGCGCTGAAGCTCAACCCGACCAGCGCGATCGCGATGATCGAATACGCCAACGGGCTGGTCATGCTCGAGGGCGACAAGAAGATGAAGGAAGCCGAGAAACTCTACGCCGACGCCGCGACCTGCGAGCCGCTCGACGCGATGGAGCGGCTCGATGTCGAGATGGCGAAGGAGGAGCTGGAGGACTAGGCGGCCGCTTCCCACGGCAGCATCAGCGCCAGCAGCAGCAGCTTCTCGAACTCCGGCTCGAAGCGGTCGATGATCTGCTGCGGCTCGGGACACAGGCCTTCGTCGGTGATCAGGCCGAACTGCACGCCCCCGGCATAACTCAGGATCGACACGCCCATGCCGATGTCGCCCGACGCCGGCACCCAGAACATGGTCTGCCGGATCGTCGAGCCGCAAAAGGTGAGCGGCTTCGTCGGCCCGGGCACGTTGGTCATCACGGCGGTCGCCTTCTTGGCGAACAGGTTCAGGATCGCGTCCTGCACCGGCTTGATCATCAGCCCGGCCACCGCCAGCACGGCGAAGGCGAGCAGCGGCTGGTAGCTGCCCTTCAGCTCGCTCATGCGCCGGCGCACCGCGTAGACACGCTCTATGGGATTGTCGATGCCGATCGGCAGCACCAGCGGCGCGAGACCGAACTTGTTGCCGAGTTGCCAGGCCTTGTCGAGCGGGCGCAGGTTCACCGGCACCATGGCGCGGATCTCCTGGCCTGAAGGGTCGTCGCCCTGGTCGCGCAAGTACTGGCCGATCGCGCCGGCCACGCACGACAGCAGCACGTCGTTGATCGAGCAATTGAGCGCCTTGCCGATGATCTTCACCGCGTCGAGCGGCAGCGGCTCGTTCCAGGCCACGCGCTTGCGCCCCGCCGGCTTGCCCTTCAACCGCGTCGGCGAGTCGTCGGGCATCAGCGCCAGCGCGGCGACGTCGCTGATCACCTGGTAGCCGGTGCGTGCCAGCTCGACCGAACCGAACAGCTGCTGCGGCTTCGACAGCGCATCCATCGAGCGCACCATGCCGTCACCGGTCGCACCGAGCGCCTTGACCATGATGTCGGTCAAGGGCTTCACGACCGCATCACTGAGCCAGTCGTGCTCGGTGTCGCCGTCGGCGTCTGCGCGCTGCCGTCGCCGCGGCGGGTCGTTGCCGCCGTCGGTGATCGACAGCGTGACGGTGATCAACGCGATGCCGTCGCCGATGCAGTGGTGGATGCGCGCGATCAGCGCGCTGCCGCCGTCGTATTGCTCGATCAGGTGAAACTGCCACAGCGGCCGCACCGGATCGAGCGCCTGCGTCGCCAGTTCGGCGCAGCGCGCCTGCAGCGCCGCCTGCCGGCTCTGGCCCTTGCGCCGCTTCAGCGTCTCGCGCACGACATGGCGGTGGATGTCGAAGTCGTCGTCGGTCACCCACTGCGCGCCCATTGCGTCGTTCAGCACCTTCTGGCCGAAACGCTCGTATTTCAGCAGCTTGTCGCCGATGCGCTGGCACACCGCCTCGTAGTCGACGCGCGCCTCGAGCAGCCAGACCCCGACGATCATCATCAGGTTGACGTCGTTGTCCATGCGCAGCCACGCGTTATCGACACGCGACATGCGTTCAGCGGCCATCGGGTTTCTCCTCGTCTTGTGCGGCGCGAGCCGCAGCCACGATGCTGGGTAACATGCGGGGCGTCAAGCTGAGACTTTCACCCAGCACCGCATCTACGTCCGCACAGGAAGACTCGCCATGGCCAATCTCAAAGCCGCCTTCGACAAGGCCGTCGCCGACAGCAAGAACCTGCCGGAGAAGCCCGACAACATGACACTGCTGAAGATCTACGCGCTGTACAAGCAGGCGAGTGCCGGCGACGTGGACGGCAAGCGCCCGGGCTTCACCGACATGGTGGGCCGCGCCAAGTGGGACGCGTGGAACACCATCAAGGGCAAGTCGACCGACGAGGCGATGCAGGAGTACGTCGACCTGATCGAGTCGCTCAAGTAGCGGCGGCGGGCTGCTACGGCTTCTTCTTCTTCGCCGCGGCCTTGCGCGCACCGGCGGTCGCCTTGGCTGCGGCGGCGCCGGCCTTGCCGAGCAGCGTGTCGAGGTTCTGCTCGATCTCGGCCTCGATGGTGCCGGCGAACGCGCCGAGCAGGAAGCCGAGCTTGGCGTTCAGGTCGAAGTGGTCGGGCGCCACGATCAACGTGCCGCTGACGCCCGAGCGCGTGAATTCCACCGTGTCGCTGTACTCGCCTTCGATGACCGTGCATTCCATGTCGAACTTCTGCTCGACCTGCTCGGCCCAGGCCCAGGCGACCTTGCGCGCCTTGGCCAGGCCGAGTTCGTGCGGGCGGTGGATTCGGATGTCGGGCATCGATTGACTCTCCGCGGTGGCTTGGGGTCCGGTCAGGATGCGCGCAGTGTCGCGTGGCGCTCGGCCTTGGGCAATGCGGCCAAACGCCGAACCTCGGCATAGAAGCGCTCGAAGTCGCCGCCCTGGCTCTCGAACAGGCGCTCGAACTGCGGCACCAGCTCGTCGTAGGCCGCCTGGATCGCGAACGCCGCGTTGTTGGCGCGCTCGAACCAGCCGTCGTAGCCCGCATAACCGCCCCAGCGCTCGGCCTTCACTCGGGCGTACTCGGCCCGCAGCGCAGCCAGTCGCTCGGTCTTGCGGGTGCGCTTGGTCGCGTCGTCGACCTCGCTGCGGTAGATGGCGTCCAGGTCGGTGCGGGCCGCCAGCGTGAGGGCCTTGAACTCGCGCCGGCGCTGGTCGTGCCGCCGGTACGCCTCGCGCGCCTCGGCGCTGCCCTCGCGCTCGAGCCAGCGCGCGCCGCCGAGCCGCTCGACCGCGGTGGCGAAGCTCTCGTTGAACATGGTGTCGTCGCTCGCATAGACGACCTGGTGGGCGAGTTCGTGGAAGATCAGCCGCGCCAGTTCGCCGTCGATCCAGCCGATGAAGGTATTGAGCAACGGGTCGCCGCCGAGCCAGTTGGTCCAGCCGAGTGTGGAGTAGGCCGGCACGCCGTAGACCAGCACCTCGAGCGACTGCTGGCGCACCAGCTCGCCGGCGAGTGCGTCGGCCTGGGTGCGGTCGAAGTAGCCGCGATAGCCCACGCAGCCCATCACCGGGAAGCACCAGGTCTTCAGCTGCAGCGACAGCTCGGGCGCGGCGACCACGTTCCACACCGCCGCATTGCGCTGCAGGTCGGCATAACGGCGATAGCTGGGGTTGTCGGGCAGCTTGAGCTCGCGAACCGCGAAGTCGCGCATGCGCTGGCTTAAGCGCAGGCGCTCGCGCAGCGTCGCCGGCGTGGCCGGGTCGTCCAGCCACTGTGGCACCGGGCGGGCGGCGCGCATCAGCGCGAGATGACCGCCGACGCTCTGCGCGTAGTAGCCGAGCGTCGAGCAGCCGGTCAAGGCGCCGGCGGCCAGCACCGCCAGCAAGGTGGCACCCCGCCGGACCGTCACGCGGCCGCCACCTCGACCAGGCAGTCGTAGAAGCACGGGCCTCGGCCGATGTCGGTGAGCCGCTGATGCGTCAGCTCGTTCACGTTGGTGCCGTCGGCGCCGAACTTGCGCCACCACACGCCGAAGCCGTGCACCACGCCGGGACGCGCCCGCTCGCTCACCTGAGCCTGGCACAGCGTGCTGCCGCGATCGTTGAACACGCGCACTTCGGTGCCCTCGGCAATGCCGCGCGCCGCCGCGTCCTGTGGGTTCAGCTCGATCGTCGGCCGGCCCTCGATGGCACGCAGACTCATCACGTTGACGAAGCTCGAGTTCAGGAAGTGCCGCGCCGGTGGCGAGATCATCGCCAGCGGGAAACGCGCCGCCAGCTCCGGCGTCGCGCTTCGGCTCTCGTAGTTGGGCACGTAGTCGGGCACGCCGACACCCGGCGCGTCTATGCGCACACGGCCGTCGGCGGTCGGAAAGCCGCCCTGCGCGAACGGCACCTCGGCCAGCGGCAACGGGGCGTAGCCCTGGCGACGCAGCAGCTCGACATCGATCGACGGCAACGCGGTGCGTGCGAGTTGCTCGTCACTGTCGGCGAAACAAGGTTCGTCGAAACCCATGCGCGTCGCCAGCCGCCGAAAGATCTCGCTGTTCGGCAGCGACTCACCCAGCGGCGGAACGGCCGGCTCGTTGAGCAGCACGTCGGTATGGCCGTACGCGGTGTGCACGTCCAGGTGCTCGAGCTGCGTGGTCGCCGGCAACAGGTAGTCGGCGTGGTCGGCGGTGTCGGTCTGAAAGTGCTCGAGAACGACAGTGAAGAGATCCTCGCGGGCGAAGCCGGCCGCGACGCGGCGCGACTGCGGCGCCACCGCCACGGGGTTGCTGTTGTAGACGATCACTGCTTGCACCTTCGGACCGAAGGCCGGATCGGATTCGCGCAGCAGATCGTCGCCGATCGTGCTCATGTTGATGATGCGCGGCCGGCGGCCGGCCAGCAGGTCCGGGCGTTCGAGCGCGGCGGTGTCCTTGACGTCGCGAAACCACCCCGAACTCGACAACAGCAGACCACCGGCGCGATGCCGCCAGGCACCGGTCAGGCAGGGCAGCAAGGCGATCAGGCGCACGGCGTTGCCGCCGCCGCGCGCGCGCTGCATGCCGTAGTTGAGCCGGATCGCCGCCGGGCTCAGGGTGCCGAGCTCGCGCGCCAGCGCGCGCACCGTCGCCGCGTCGATGCCGCACTCGGCCGCCGTGCGCTCAGGCGTCCAGGCCAGCGCCCGCTCGCGCAACGGTGTGATGTCGCCGACGTGGCGCTGCAGGTAGTCGTGATCGAGCCAGTCGTGGGCAAACAGCTCGTGCATCAGGCCGAGTGCCAAAGCACCATCGGTGCCGGGCAGCAATCCGATGTGCTGGTGGCACTTGTCGGCCGTCTCGGTTCGTCTGGGGTCGATGCACACCAGCTTGGCGCCGTCGCGCTTGGCCTGCTGCGCGAGTGTCCAGAAGTGCAGGTTCGACGTGATCGAGTTGCTGCCCCAGATCAGGATCAGCCGGCTCTCGGCGAAGAAACGCATATGCATGCCGACCTTTGCGCCATAGGTCGCCGCCAGCGCCTCGCCGCCGGCCGACGCACAGATGGTGCGGTCGAGGCGCGAGGCCCCGAGCCGGTGGAAGAAGCGCGCGGCCATGCCCTCGCCCTGTACCAGGCCCATCGTGCCGGCATAGCTGTATGGCAGGATCGACTCGGGATCGCGCGCGGCGATCGCCGACAGGCGCCGGGCGATGTCGTCGAGCGCGGCGTCCCAGCTCACGCGCTCGAAGCGCCCCTCGCCCTTGCGGCCGACGCGCCGCATCGGATGCAGCAAGCGCTCGTCGTGATAGGTGCGCTCGGCATAGCGGCTGACCTTGGTGCACAACGCGCCATGGGTGGACGGGTGCGACGGGTTGCCCTGCAGGTGGACGACGCGGCCCTCCTGCACGGTGGCAAGCCAGGAGCAGGTGTCCGGACAGTCGTGCGGGCAGGCTCCGCGCACCAGGCGGATGGGTGCCGTCGAAGGTTCAGCCATGCCACCCACTTTGCCACAGACCACCGCGTGCGGCCGCGGCAGGCTGCTGCGACGTCGATCCCTGCTCTCGACGATCACAGGACGGCAAAGGTCGGCCGTTGACGAACCTGCGATAGTCCAGGCCATGGCGTCCACCCCACGCTGGAATGGTCAACTATTCACGCCGGCGGCGCGCATGTGGGCCGGCACCAGCGTGGACGCCAACTTGCCGCTTGTCGGCCGCCGCTGGCCGCCCTACCCTGTGCGCCATCGCGGCCTGAAGCCACGGAGATCGTCATGATGCAACGACGCAAGGCACTCAAGACCCTGGGCGGACTGTCGGTGGTTATCGCCTCGCCGGCCATCCTGGCCGACAGCCGCGCCAGGATATTGCTCGGCCAGTCGGCGGCCATGACCGGCCCTGCCGCGCAGCTCGGCATTCAGTTCCACGCAGGCGCCAAGGTGCTGTTCGACAGGGTCAATGCCGCGGGCGGCATCAACGGTAAGGTGATCGAGCTGAAGACGCTCGACGACGGCTACGAGCCCGACCGCTGCGCCGCCAATACCAAGAAGCTGATCGAGGAGGACGTGTTCTCGCTGTTCGGCTACATCGGCACGCCGACCTCGGTGGTGGCGCTGCCTCTGGCCACGAACGCGAAGATCCCGTTCATCGCGCCGTTCACCGGCGCGCAGGCTCTGCGCGAGCCGTTCAACCGCTACGCCTTCCACGTACGCGCGTCGTATTACGACGAGACGGCGCGCATCGTGAACCAGCTCTACGCGGTGGGCATGAAGAACATCGCGGTGTTCTATCAGAACGACGCCTACGGCCAGGCCGGTCTGGCCGGCGTGAACCGCGCACTGGCGGCGGTGAACTCCAAGCCGGTGGCACTGGCCACTGTCGAGCGCAATTCGGTCGACGTGGCCGCTGCGGTCAGGACCATCGTCGCCGCCAAGCCGGAGGCCGTGGTGCAGATCAGTGCCTACAAGAGCTGCGCCGCCTACATCCGCGAGGCACGCAAGGCCGGCTCCGGCGCCCAGTTCTTCAACGTATCGTTCGTCGGCACCGCTGCACTGGCCAACGAACTGGGCCCGGATGCACGCGGCGTCGTCGTCAGTCAGGTGATGCCGTTCCCGTTCGCGGCGGTGACGCCGCTGTCGGCCGAGTTCATCAAGGCGGCGTCCGCGGGCAAGGTCGATCTCAATTACAGCAGCATGGAAGGCTACGTCGCCGCCAAGGTGTTCGTCGAAGCGCTGCGTCGCGCCGGCAACAACCCGAGCCGCGAGGCGCTGATCACCGGCATGGAGAGCCTGCGCGAGCTCAATCTCGGCGGCTTCTTCGTCGACTTCAGTCCGACCAAGCATGCGGGCTCGTCGTACGTCGACCTGACCATCCTGACCAGCGACGGCCGCGTGCGCCACTGAGCGCCGCGTCGGCTCATCCGCCGATCGCCGGCCCCGGGTTGACCCGGGGGCCGGCGATTCCCGTTTGGGCGCGGCATCGGCGACCAAGCCCCAACGCATCGCAGGGCAGAAGGCCCGGCGGTAAGATGATTCTCACCATCTGCGGGGACCTGCCATGAAGCTGATCGACTCGATCGTCGCCGAGTCCGCGTCCATCGTCGCCATGCGGCGCGACATTCATGCCCACCCTGAACTGTGCTTCCAAGAGGAGCGCACGGCCGACTTGATCGCCAAGGCGCTCGAGGGCTGGGGCATCCCGGTCCTGCGGGGACTCGGCAAGACCGGTGTGGTCGGCATCGTCAGGAACGGCAGCTCGAGCCGCGCCGTCGGGCTGCGCGCCGATATCGATGCATTGCCGATGAGCGAGCACAACCGCTTTGCGCACGCCAGCCAGCACGCCGGCAAGATGCACGCGTGCGGCCACGACGGCCACACCGCGATGTTGCTCGCGGCGGCGCAACACCTGGCCAAGCACCGCCGCTTCGACGGCACTGTCTACCTGGTGTTCCAGCCGGCCGAAGAAGGTGGGGGCGGCGCCCGCGAGATGATGAAGGACGGCCTGTTCGAGAAGTGCCCGATGGAGGCCATCTTCGGCGCCCACAACTGGCCCGGCATGGCGGTCGGCCAGTTCGCGCTGCGCGAAGGTCCGGTGTTCGCCTCCAGCAACGAGTTCAAGATCACCATTCGCGGCAAGGGCGCGCACGGCGCGATGCCGCATAACGGCATCGACCCGGTGCCGGCGGCGTGCCAGATGGTGCAGGCCTTCCAGACCGTCATCTCGCGCAACAAGCGGCCGCTGGACACCGGTGTGATCTCGGTGACGATGATCCACACCGGCGAGGTGACCAACGTGATCCCCGACGCCTGCGTGATGGAAGGCACCGTGCGCACCTTCAGCACCGCGGTGCTCGACCTGATCGAGCGCCGCATGAAGACCATCGCCGAGGCGACCTGCGCAGCCTTCGAGTGCGCTTGCGAGTTCCAGTTCGTGCGCAACTACCCGCCGACGGTGAATCACAAAGCTGAGACCGAGTTCGCGCGCCAGTTGCTCACCGGCGTGGTGGGCGCCGACAACGTGCACGAGTTCGAGCCGACGATGGGCGCCGAGGACTTCAGCTACTTCCTGCAGGGCAAGCCCGGTTGCTACTTCCTGATCGGCAACGGCGACGGCAGCCACCGCGAGGGCGGCCACGGCATGGGACCGTGCATGTTGCATAACCCCAGCTACGACTTCAACGACGACCTGATCCCGCTCGGGGCGACGGTGTGGGTGCGCCTGGCCGAGGCGTGGCTGGCGGGTCCGGCCCGCGGCAGCAACGCGGCGCGATGACCAGCGCAGTCGACGGCTTTGCGCAGAGCTACGCCGAGGCGCGCGGCAAGTTCCTGCCGGCGGCGCGTGCCGCGGGTGCTACGGTGGAAAGCCACGTGCACCCTCTGCGCGGCCGCGACGGAGAAGAACTCGCGATGGACATTGCCCGCATCGGGCCGGCCGATGCGCGTGCCGTGCTGTTGCTCAGCAGCGCCTGCCACGGTGTCGAGGGCTTCTGCGGCTCGGGGGCACAGGTCGCGCTGCTGCAGGACAGCGCGCTGCTGCGCGCGGCGCGCGACACCGGCGTGGCGCTGCTGTTCGTGCATGGGCTCAATCCGTATGGCTTCTCGTGGTGGCGGCGCACGACGCACGAGAACGTCGACCTGAACCGCAACTTCCACGACTTCTCTGAAGCGTTGCCGAGCAATCCGGGCTATGACGAGGTGGCTCACTTGATCGTGCCGGAACACTGGCCACCGCGGCCCGAGGTGCAGGCGGCGATCGAGCGCTTCATCGCCGAGCGCGGCATCAAGGTCTGGCAAGCCGCCATTTCGGGCGGCCAGCACACCCATCCGCAGGGCCTGTTCTACGGCGGCCGCGAACCGACCTGGAGCCAGGGCGTCGTGCGCGAGATGCTGCGCACGCACGGCAGGCGCTGCCAGCGCCTGGGCTGGATCGACTTCCACACCGGGCTCGGGCCAAACGGCCACGGCGAGCGCATCTTCGCCTGCCGTGACGATGCGCAGGCACTGGCCCGGGCGCACCAGTGGTGGGGTCCGCAGGTCACCTCGATCTACGACGGCTCGTCGAGCTCGGCCAGGCTCACCGGCATGATGTGGATGGCGGCCTACGCAGAATGCCCGCAGGCCGAGTACACCGGCATGGCACTCGAATACGGCACCGTGCCGGTGCTGGAGGTGATGGACGCGCTACGCGCCGACCAGTGGCTCGAGCTGCATCCCGACGCCGGCGCCGCCCAGCGAGACGCGATCAAGCGCCGCATGCGCGACGCGTTCTACACCGACACCGACGATTGGAAGCAGTCCATCGTGGCGCAGGCACTGGAAACCACACGCCAGGCAGTGCAGGGCCTGAGCAGTCGTTGAGCGGCATTGCACGGAGGGCGCGATCAGGCAGCACGCTGCCATCGAGCGATGCAGGCGCGCTGCTCGGCGGTTTCGGGCGATTCGGGCGCGCGATCGCGTTTGGCCACCCCCTGCCACTTGCGCGCCAGCAGGTCCAATGCCTCGTCCGGCGCGAAGCCCGACTCGACCAGCAGACAACCCACCACGGTGCCGGTGCGGCCGACGCCGCCCTGACAGTGCAGATAGATCCGCCGCGTCGGGTCGGCCAGCAACGACCGCAGCGCGGCGAGGATCGTGCGCATCAACGGTTCGCCGGGGACACTGTAGTCGGTGATCGAAAAGCGCTGCCGGCGCTGGCCGGGCGCCAGGCCGGCCTGGTAGCCGGGCAGGCTTTCGTCGTCGGCCGTCAGGTCGATGAAATCGGTGACGCCTGCCGCATGGAGAGCCTCGAGGTGCCGCAGCGGGTACTCGCCGCCGAGCAGGCGGCCGGGCAGGACCCAGTAGCAGTTCGGGTGCGGCCGCGCCAGCGCGTCGCCGGCGGCCGCGATCGACACGGTGATGGTGAGCACGTAGTCGATCAGCAACGCCGAGCCCGAGACCACGCCCACGCGCTCGCCCAGCAGCTTCGTCGCCACCAGGTAGCCGCCGCCGCCGTGCGGGAACTCCTCGATGATGCGCCCGTAGGCGGTCGAGATGACGAAGACCGTCAGCACCATCATCGCCGCGAGCGCGATGGCGAGGTAGGTGTGATCGCCAAGCTGGCGGAAGGCTTCTTCGGGCCCGTAGGCCGAGGACGAGAGCCCGTCGGCGC
>CALMQI010000283.1 GCA_937871935.1 uncultured Burkholderiales bacterium | reverse complement strand
TGACCGACCAGCAGGATCAGCCGGGCCGCCGGAAGCAGCGGAAACACCTGTGCGTGCCAGGCCTTGGCGCATTCGCGGCGTGGCGGCAAGTCACCGCCTTTGGTGTCGTTGCCCGGAAAGCAGAAGCCCATCGGCACCGTGCCGATCTGCGAGACGTCGTAGAATGTGTCGCGGTCGACCCCCATCCACTCGCGCAGGCGATCGCCCGAGGCATCGTCATGAACACGGGTTCCCGGTGCCTGCCCGCAGACGATTATGCGAGTGTCGGCGCTGACCCGGATGACCGGTCGCGGCTGATGCGGCAACGGTCGCCCGATCGGGTCATCGATGCAGCGGCGGCAGCCGCGGATGCGTCCCAACAAGGCTTCGAGCGCGTCGGTGTCGCCAGTTGCTTGCGCGCTACCGCGCGGCATCAGTCGCCTCCCAGGTTGTGATCCCGCCAGTCGCGCGGCCGTTCGAACTCGCTGGCCCAGATGCCGCGGCGGCTCTGGCGGGCAATTCGCTCTTCCGCCTCGTAGCCGCCATAAGCCACCGCCCAGCCATTTTCGACCAGCCAGCGATTGAGTTCGACGCCACCGACGCCGCAAACGCCGAGTTTGCGGCCGTGCTGGTCGATCTTCTCGATCTCACAGCGGACATCCCGATCGGCAATCTTAGCGGTCAGCCGGCTGGCCGCCTCGCGACCGCATTCCCAATCGCGGCCGTCGCGTCGACACAGCTGCCGGCCTTCCGGCGCATCGACGCCGAGCAAGCCGAGCGCATTGCGCAGCACCTGCCGCGTGGCCGACAGCAGCGCCATGCGCGCACGCGCCAGCGCCGGGTCGTCGACCAGGAAGCGCTCGGCCGCATAGTAGGTATGGAAGGCGGCGGCCACGTCGCGCAGATAGAACGCCAGATCGTGCGGTGCCAGCGTGTCGGCCGCATTGGCCAGTACATCGGGGTACCGGGCCAGCTCCAGCATCAGCGCAGCCTCGGCCGGGGCGGTCAGCAGCGCCAGGTCGGCGCCGGCCAGGTCGAGCGCGGCGCCGCCGCGCGCCTCGTGCTGCGCCAGCACGGAGCAGATGCGCGCGTGGGCATACTGCACGTAGAAGACCGGGTTCTCGTCGTTGCGCTTCAACGCCAGGTCGACATCGAAGACGAACTCGGTGTCGGCCTTGCGGCTGATGAGGAAGAAGCGCACCGCATCGCGGCTGGTCCACTCGATCAGGTCACGCAGCGTCACGTAGCTGCCGGCGCGCTTGGAGATCTTGACCTCCTGGCCGCCGCGCATCACCGTCACCATCTTGTGCAGCACGTAGTCGGGGTATCCCGCCGGAATGCCGGCGCCCGCCGCCTGCACGCCGGCGCGCACCCGCGCCACGGTGCCGTGATGGTCGGTGCCCTGGATGTTGATCACCTTGTGGAAGCCGCGCTCCCACTTGTGCAGGTGGTAGGCCACGTCGGGGACGAAATACGTATAGCTGCCATCGGACTTGCGCATTACGCGGTCCTTGTCGTCACCGTACTCGGTGGTGCGCAACCACAGCGCCCCTTCGCTCTCGTAGGTCTCGCCGGCCGACACCAGGCGCGTGACCGTGCTGTCGACGCGGCCGTCGCGGTACAGGCCGCTCTCGAGGTAGTAATGATCGAAGCGCACGCCGAACGCCTTCAGATCGAGGTCCTGTTCGTGGCGCAGGTAGGCCACCGCGAATTCGCGGATGCCGTCCAGGTCGTCGGGGTCACCGCTGGCGGTGGTCTGGCGATCGTCGGCGATCACGGTCTTGCGCGTCGCGAAGTCGGCCGCGATGTCGGCGATGTAGTCACCGTTGTAGGCCGTCTGCGGCCATTGCGGATCGCCCGGCTTCAAGCCCTTGAGCCGGGCCTGCGTCGACAGCGCCAGTGTCTGGATCTGCACGCCGGCGTCGTTGTAGTAGAACTCACGGTACACCTCGTGGCCCTGCGTCTGCAGCAGGTTGCACAGACTGTCGCCGAGCGCGGCCTGGCGCCCGTGCCCGACGTGCAGCGGCCCGGTCGGGTTGGCCGAGACGAACTCCACCATCACGCGCTGCGCCGTCGCTGGCCGGCGGCCGTAATCTTGAGCAGCCTGCAGCACCTCGGTGACCACCGTCTGCAGCGCGGCCGGAGACAGGCGCAGATTGATGAAGCCGGGCCCGGCGATCTCGATCGCACCGACCCAGCGCCGGAACGCCGCGCTGGCCTCGAGCGAATTCACCAGCGCCGTGGCCAGCTCGCGCGGGTTCCTGCGTGCGGCGCGCGACATCTGCATCGCTGCCGTGATGGCCAGATCACCATGCGCGGCCTGCTTCGGCGACTCGAAGGCGGCTGCGGGCGCCGGCACACCGGCTGCGGCCGCCTGCTCGGCCAGTGCGACCTGCAGGGCCTGCAGCAGTTCGTGCTTGGCTCGGATCATCGGGTCATTCTACTTTTCGTGCCGTCGTGCATCGGTGGTGCGGCCGGTCGGCAATTGGCGAGGCTTCGCCCCGCTATTCCGCGCCGAGCGCCGAGCGCCGCCTCACAGAATGGCCGGGCCGGTGCGCCTTCCCTGCGTTGCCGACGCACCGCATGGACATGAACGACTTCATCACCCAGATCGCGCCGCTCGAGGGCGACACGACCGCGATGCCCGATCGAATCGGCGGCTACGCGGTGCGCGGTCGTCTGGGCGAGGGCGCCACCAGCGAAGTGTTCCTGGCGTTCGACGACTTCCACGAGCGGCCGGTGGCGATCAAGCGGGCGCGCCGGGCCGCGGTGTTCGACGCCGCCGAGGTGCGCTTTCGCGACCACTTTTTCGCCGCCGAGGCGGCGTTGGTGGGGCAGCTGAACCACCCGAACATCGTGCAGATCTACGACGCTGTCGACGACCCGCTGGCGCCGTACCTGGTGATGGAGTACGTGCCAGGGACCACGCTGAAGGACTATTGCCGTCCCGAGTCGCTGCTGTCGCTCGAGCAGATCGTCGAGGTCGGTTTCAAGTGCGCGATGGCGCTCGGATTCGTCGCCCGCCATGGCCTGATCCATCGCGACGTGAAACCAGCCAACCTGCTGGCCGTCGTCGAGGACGGCCAGGTGCTCGAGGTCAAGATCACCGACTTCGGCAGTGCGCTCAACCTCAACTCCGACCGCACGCAGGTCGTGCGCGTCGGCTCGCTGCCCTACATGTCGCCCGAGCAGCTCGACGGCGCGACGCTCGATTCGCGCGCCGACCAGTATTCGCTGGCCGCCGTGCTGTACCACCTGATCGCCGGCCGGCCGCCGTTCGAGGCGCCGAACCAGAGCGCACTGATGAACCGCATCTACCACGACCGCGCGCCGTCGCTGACGACGCTGCGCGGCGGCGTGCCGCCGGCGCTCGACGCGCTGCTGCAGCGCGCGCTGGCGAAGACGCGGCTCGAGCGCTTTCCGGACTGGGACAATTTCGCCCAGGAGCTGGCCGCGATGATCGCGCGCCGCGAGGTGCCGCGCGGCGCAACGCACGACGTGCTGGATTCGGAGCGTTTCAATCTGTTGCGAACGCTCGAATTCTTCAAGGACTTCGGCGACGTCGAGTTGTGGGAGGTGGTGCACCGCGCGCGCTGGCAGCGCCACGAGCTCGGCGACGCGCTGTACCGCAAAGGCCAGGTCGGCAGCACGTTCCACATCATCGCCAGCGGTCGCATCGAGGTGTTTCGCGACGGCCACCGCGTTGCGCTGCTCGGCGCGGGCACCTCGGTAGGCGAGATGATGTACTTGGCACCGAGCCCGGACCTGCGCATCCACAGCGCCGACGTCATCGTCACCGATCCAGCGACGACCATCTCGTTCACGCCCGAACTGCTCGAACAGCTCAATCCGGCGACCCGGCACCTGTTCGACGCTGCGTTCATCCGCGTGCTGGTGCGACGGCTGCACGCCGCGCACCAGGCCATGCAGCACCCGCGCCGCATCGTCTAGCGAGGCGCACGCGGTGCGTCCGTGTGCACCGTACGCCGCCGCTTTGCGTTGAGTGCTTGCCGAGCGGGGGAGTCCTGCTGTCCAATCGCCCGCGGCACTTGTGCCGAAGAGGTTCAACAGAGGAAGGAGAACGAGTCCATGAAGAGAATCATTTCAATCGCCGCGTTGTCGCTGGCTGCTCTTGCGCTGTCCGCACAGGCGGCCGACGAGAAGAAGCCGACGGCCCAGCAGAGCAAGATGACCACCTGCAACAAGGAAGCCGGCGACAAGAAGGGCGACGAACGCAAGGCGTTCATGAAGACCTGCCTGTCGGCCAAGCCGGCGACGCAGCAGGGCAAGATGACCAGCTGCAACAAGGAGGCCGGCGAAAAGAAGCTGGCCGGCGACGAACGCAAGAAGTTCATGAGCAGCTGCCTGAAGGGCTGAGCTGATCCCGAGCCAGGGCCAGCGCGGCCTGGCAGCGGGTGACCGAAGGGGCCTGTCCGGCCCCTTCGGCGTCTTCAGATCACCGCGATGCCGCGCGCCAGCAGTACCGCCAGCAGCGGCGGCAGCACCATCAGGTGGGTCGACCACATCAACCTGCGGCGGACCCAGGCCAACCCGGCGACGTCCGGCAACTGCCCGCCGGCATCGCAGCGGCGGCGCCACGTCGCGATGCGCCGCGTGACGCCGACGCCGAGCCCGAGCATCGCGAGCCACAGCACGGCCTTGCCCCACAGCAAGGGTTGCGTCGCGTACCAGCCTGTGCCCTTGACGCCCCAGGCGACGCGCGCCAGCCCGGTGGCCAGCGTGACCAGCGCGGCCCCGACGGCGATGCGGTCCACGCGCTGCAGTCGCACGAGCGCCGCCGCATTGAGCCATTCGACCCGCGCCAGCGCGGTGGCGCTCGTCAGGAACACGACCCAGGCCAGGATGGCCGCCAGGTGCGCGTAGGCCAGCGCGGCTTCGACGATCATGCCGTGGCCGCAGCGGCGACCACCCCGGCGTCGGCGGTCGACCAGTAGCGCGCATCGCCGTAGCTCTGCTTCAGATAGTCGATCCACAATCGCACCCGCAACGGCAGGTGCTTGCGCTGCGGGAACACGGCAAACACCCCGTTGGGCGGCGCGGCAAAGTCCTCCAGCACAGCCGTCAGGCGGCCCTCGGCGATGTCGTGTTCGACCTCCCAGGTGCTGCGCCATGCGATGCCGAGGCCCTGTACGCACCAGTCGTGCAGCACCTGGCCGTCGCTGCAGTCCAGCGGCCCGCCGGGCCGGAAGTGCGTGACCTGGCCGCCGATCGTGAAGGCCCAGCCACGGGTTTGGCTGGCGTCGGACGACAAGGTCAGGCATCGGTGGCGGGCCAGTTCGCTGGGTAACGCTGGTGTGCCGGCACGTTTCAGGTAGGCCGGCGCCGCGACGCACCGCCGCCGGTTGTCAGCCAGACGCACGCTGACCAGGCTCGAGTCCGGCAGATCGCCGACTCGCACCGCACAGTCGAAGCCCTCGTTGACGATGTCGACCACGCGGTCCGACAGGTTGAGCGACACGCTGACATCCGGATGCAGACCGACGAAGCGCGGCACCAGCGGCGCGACGTGACGGCGGCCGAAACCGGCTGGCGCCGTCAAACGTAAGTGGCCACTGGCTTTCACGCCGCCCTCGCTAACACTGGCTTCGGCGTTGGCCAGGTCGGCGATGATGCGCTGGCAGTCCTCGAGGAACGCGCTGCCCTCGTGCGTCAAGGTGATGCGTCGGGTGGTGCGGACCAGCAACTTGACACCCAACCGCTCTTCCAACGCGTCGATGCGGCGGCCGATCACCGCCGGCGCCACGCCCTCGGCGTGCGCTGCCGCGGTCAGGCTGCCCTTGGTGGCCACGGCCACGAACGATTCGATCTGCTTTAGGCGGTCCACCGGCCGAGATTACCGTCAGCAAGGTCATTGATCAATGCTGAATCGGCCTGAGGCAACCGTCGCCCACGGCGAGGAGAGCCCACCTCGACGCCATCAGACGCCAAGGCAATGCATCCTGGTGGCCGTTGATTGAGTGCCTGCGCGTCATCAATCCCGTCTGCCGGTGGCCACCAATGATGGCCCGGGCAGCGCATAGAGTGTGGCCTCCATGGTCAGCCCCCTTGCGATCCAGCGCCCACCCCGCGCCGTGCTGTTCGATGCCTACGGCACGTTGTTCGACGTGCACAGCGTCGGTACGCCGGCCGAGCAGCTGTTTCCCGGCCAGGGGGCGGCGCTGTCGCAGATCTGGCGCGACAAGCAGATCGAGTACACGCGCCTGTGTTCGATGAGCCAGCGCTGGCGCCCGTTTCGCGAACTCACCCAGGCCGGGCTCACGCAGGCAGCACTGCGTCTGCGCATTCGGCTGCCCGACGCGGCGCGCGATGCGCTGCTGCAGGAGTATCTGCAACTCGCGCCGTTTCCGGAGAACCGCGACGTGCTGCAGGCGCTGCAGCAGCGTGGTGTGCGTGCCGGCATCCTGTCCAACGGCGATACCGACATGCTGCGGCCGTCGCTGCGCCACGCCGGCTTTCACACGCTGATCGATCCGCTGCTCAGCGCCGAGTCGGTGCGCCGCTTCAAGACCGACAACGCGGTCTACGACCTCGGCCCGCAGGCGCTGGGCCTGGCCGCCGGCGACATCCTGTTCGTATCGAGCAACGGCTGGGACGCCATCGGCGCCACCTGGTACGGCTACACCACGCTGTGGGTCAACCGCGCCGGCGCGCCGCTGGAGTCACTCGATACCGAACCGTCGCGCATCGGCACCAGCCTGCGCGACGTGCTGTCCTTCTTTCCCACCTGAGATCCGTCCATCCACATGACCGTTCGCACCTCGATCCACCGCCTGCAAGTCGCCACTTCGCTGCAACGATTCATCGACGACGAGGTGCTGCCCGGCACCGGCATGCAGCGCGAGGCCTTCTGGCGCGGCTTCGACACCATCGTGCACGAGCTGGCGCCGAAGAACGCCGCGCTGCTGGCCGAGCGCGAGCGGCTGCAGAGCGCGATCGACGGCTGGCATCGCGCGCACCCGGGCCCGATCCGCAACCTGCGCGCGTATCGCAGCTTTCTGCAGCAGGTGGGCTACCTGGTGCCGGTGCCGGCCCAGGTGAAGGCGACCACGCGCAACGTCGACGCCGAGCTGGCGCTGCAGGCCGGGCCGCAGCTGGTGGTGCCGATCACCAATGCGCGCTACGCGCTGAACGCGGCCAACGCGCGCTGGGGCTCGTTGTACGACGCGTTGTACGGCACCGACGCGCTGCCCGAGGACGGCGGCGCGACGCGTGGGCCCGGCTACAACCCGGTGCGCGGCGCCAAGGTGATCGAATACGCGCGCTACGTGCTCGATCGCTGCGCGCCGCTTCGGCGCGGATCGCACATCGACTCGACCGGCTACGCCGTGGTCGACCATCAGCTCGCGGTGACGCTGAAGAACGGCAGCACCGTCGGGCTGAAGAACCCGGCGCAGTTCGTCGGCTTCCAGGGCGAGATGAGCTCGCCCTCAGCTGTGCTGCTGTCGCACCATGGCCTGCATCTGGACATTCGCATCGATCGCAGCCATGTCATCGGCGCGACCGACCCGGCCGGCTCGAACGCACTGGCGTGGGTCGACCCGCTTGAGGCGGTGCCGATGATTCCATACGTCCAGGCGGCGCGGCAGGTTGCCCGGGCCCGGCAGTTGATCCTGCGAGGAAACGCGGCGGGGGCGGAAACGACCACTGCGGCGCGCTCGGCACCTCGCGCAGCGCGGCCAGCAGCGTGGGGTCCACGGCACCACCGACCTCGACGGCGATGGCCCACGCCAGAAGGAAGCCCGCCGCGATCTGGGAGTAGAACGCCTTCGTAGACGCCACGCTCATCTCCACGTCGCGCCCGTCGGAGGTGTACAGCACACCGTCGCTCTTGTCGGTGAGGTCGGCACCCCGGCGGTTGACGATGGACACGACCGTCGGCGCAAACAACGACGTCACGCCGCCGCCCGGTAGCTCGCCGCTGTGCGCGACGACGGGAGCGAGATCGCCGGCCGTGAGCCGCGTGTTGAGCGCCACCAGCACGGCGCCGGAGAAGCCAGCGTCGGACTCGGCTTGCGCGGCATGT
>CALMQI010000282.1 GCA_937871935.1 uncultured Burkholderiales bacterium | reverse complement strand
CTCTCCGGCGGCCAGTCGGACGAGGAAGCGACCGCAAACCTGAATGCGATGAACGCCGGATACCGCAAGATCATGCCGTGGACGCTCTCGTTCAGGTAGCCGTTGAGGCGCGCGATCTTCCGCCGCATCTCCACGCCGCGTGGGGTCTTCTTGTAGTTGACCTCGACCTGCTCCTCGGCATGGCCGAGGAACGCCGCGTCGCTCGCCGCCTTGAAGATCGTGTGGCGGCCCATGCCGAGGTCGGGACAGTCGATCTGCAGCACCAGGCCGGCGCCGGTGATCGTCTCGTACTCCTGGCGCATCGCCTCGGCGATGGCGAACAGGTAGGCCTCCTCGGTCGGGTAGTGCTCGTTGCGGAAGAACAGCGACACCACGCCGGGCGAGGCCGCGGTGAGAAAACCGTCGGCCGCCTGCACCGATGCGAGCGCGGCGCGCAGGTGCGCCACGTCGGTCTGCGCAGCCTGCGGGTCGCGCACCTGCACGGCGGCATTGCAGGTCGGCGTGCGTCGGCGCGACCGGCCCGGATCGCCGAACACACGCTTGGCCAGGCCCGGAAAACCCACCAGGTCCTGGTAGACGAAGCTGTTGTCGGCGCCGCCGAAGCCGCTCAAGCGGTCCTTGATGTAGGTGGCGTAGCTCGGCTTGCTCATTTCGCCGTCGTTGATGATGTCCACGCCGGCGTCGGCCTGCTTGCGCACCACCTCGGCCACCGCCTGCGCGATGCGGCGTTCGAGCGCCGCGGCCTCGACCGGCACGCCCTCTTCCTTGGCGTACATCATCCTGATCAGATCGTCGGGGCGCGGCAGGCTGCCGGTGTGCGTGGTCAGGAAGCGGTCGGTGCTGCGTTGCATGGCGGTGCCTCTCCAATAGAGAGCACATCCTACGGGTGGACGTGCGCCGGCGACGCGCGGGCTTGCCCCAGGCAGGCCCGGTACTACAGTGCCCCGATGACACGACACATGAGCCCCGGCGACAGCGGCCCGCCCCGCCCGCGCGCAGGCGGACCGGATCGAGCCGCCGCGCTGGCGCAGTACCGCCGCCGCGCCGGCGTCTACGACCTCGAGCTGGCCTTGTTCGAGCCGCTCCGGCGCGCCGCCATCGCGCAACTCGCGCCGCAGGCCGGCGAGACGGTGCTCGATGTCGGCTGCGGCACCGGCCTCAGCCTGTCGGCGCTGGCCGGCGCGGTCGGAGCCCACGGGGCGGTGATCGGCATCGAGCAGAGCCCGGAGATGATCGCGCGCGCCCGCGACCGTGTCGCGCAGCAGGGCTGGCGCCAGGTGACCCTGCTGTGCGCGCCGGTCGAGACGGCACCGCTGCAGGGGCGGGCCGACGCAGCGCTCTTTCATTTCACGCACGACATCCTGTGCCGGCCCGAGGCGGTGGCGCACGTCGTGGCACACCTGAAGCCCGGCGCGCGGGTCGTCGCAGCCGGCCTGCAGTGGGTGCGGGGCGTCGGCTTCGCGCTCAACGCGCTGGTGCTGCCGGCCGCGCTGCGCTCGGTGACGTCGCTGCGCGGCCTGGGCGCGCCGTGGCGCGAACTCGAGCGGTGCCTGGGTGCACTCGAGGTGCAGCCGATGGGGCTCGGAGCGGTCTACCTGGCCAGCGGCCGGGTGCCGGAGGACTGCTGATCTGCGTCCGCCACGCCCCGGGCCAGCGCCGCCAGCCCGGTGCCCCGACGGCTTGAGGCCGCCGCCGATTTCGACGACATTGCCGACCGATGGATGCCGACGACGCCTCGAGCTTGCGCCAACTGCTCACCACCGAGCCGGTGGCCGCGCTCGGCACGCTGCGTGGCGGCGAGCCGGCGCTGTCGATGGTGCCGTTCCTGTTGCCTGCCAGTGAGACTGAACTGCTCATCCACATCAGCGCACTGGCCAACCACACGCGCGATATGCGCTCGCACCCGCGCGTGGGCCTGCTGATCACGACGAGCGCCCGCGCCGGCGTGGCGCCGCAGGCGCTGCCGCGCGTCAGCCTGCAGGCCGATGCCCGCGAGCTGCCGCGCGCCGGCGACGAATACGCCCAGGCCCGCGCGCGGTACCTGGCGCGTTTTGCCGATGCGGCGGTCACCTTCGAGCTGGCCGACTTTGCGCTGTTCGCGCTGCAGCCGGTGTCGGCGCGCTTGATCGCCGGCTTCGGCCGCGCGCACAGCCTGGTCGGCGAGCGGCTCATGGCCTGGCTGCGCGACGGCGGCGCTTGAACGCGGTCGCGCGGCCGGCGTCGGGCGTCGCTGCGACCGGTCATCCTGTGGCCACCGCCGTGCGCGCCGACTGCATCTGCACAAGAAGCGCCGACAGGGCCGAGCGGCGCGAACGCACGAACTCGGCGAGCCGCAGTCCGTAGTCCGGCGTCACCGCACCGACCACGGAGGGTCGCGCGGCCAGCGCTCGGCGCCAGCGCTGCAGCCGCGGCAGGCCGTGCCAGAAGCCGAAGTCGTGAATCGCATCGAACAGGTCGAAGTAGCGGAAGACGGGCGCGAACACCGCATCGACGAGGGTGAACTTCTCGGCGCCGAAGTACGGCCCGTCGCCGAGCGCCGCCTCGAGCCGCTCGAAGCGGCTGCGCAGTTCTTCCGCGCGGGCCGCCAGCGCATGGTCGTCGGCCGCGTTGTAAAAGGCGGCGATGCCGTTCAGCACTGCCGAGCCGAATTCCATCCAGGCGCGATGCCGCGCGCGTTGCAACGCGTTGGCGGGGTGCAGGCGCGGCAGCGTGGTGTCCTCCAGGTACTCGCAGATCACCGCCGACTCGAAGATCGCTTCGCCGTCGGCCAGCAGCACCGGGGTCTTGCCGAGCGGGGAGACTTGCATGAACCAGTCCGGCTTGCGCGCCAGGTCGACGTCGCGGCGCTCGTGGGGCACGCCCTTCTCAGCTAGCACGATCGCGGCGCGCTGCACGTAGGGGCACAACGCATGCGACACCAGGATCAGCCGCGCGCTCATCGCACCCCTTCCGGTTGCGTGAGGTGGCGCATCGGCGCCCCGCGCGGGCTGCGCCGCAGCGCGGCGGCGCCATCGCCGAGCAGCCACAGTGCGATCGACGCGGCAATCAGGAACACCGGGTACTCCCAGCCGCCGCCGGCGCTGGTGTGCACCCAGCCGTTCGGCGCGTGGACCCAGGCTGCCACTGCCATCACCGGCACCAGCGCCAGCGCGACCTGGCGCGCATAGATGCCGAGCACGAGCGCCAGGCCGCCGAGCAACTCGGCAGCGAACACCGGATAGGCCAGGAAGCCAGGGAAGCCGATGCTTGCGAAGTACGACGCGGTGCCGGGCAGCGTGAAGACCAGCAGCTTGAGCAGCGCATGCGCGATCCACATCGTGCCGAGGCTGACGCGCAGCACGGCGATGCCGAGCGGCGCGGAAGGGGAAAGGGACGTTTCCATCAAAGTCTCCAGGAGAGGTTGCGTAGAGGGCGCCACTGTAGGATTGCAAATCGGAAACGGGAATACGCAGCGAGGCAAACGATGATTGCAAAGACGCAATACCAGATGGGGCCGGCCGACCTCGAGGTGGCGCTGGCCCTGGTGCGTGCCGGCAGCCTGGCCGCTGCCGGCGAACGGCTGGGTGTCGATGCGTCGACCGTGTTCCGCGCGCTGCAGCGCATCGAGCGCGGCCTCGGGCGGCCGCTCTTCGAACGCACCCGCGCGGGTTACCTGGCCACCGAGCTGGCCCGGCAGATCGCCGAGCACGCCGAGCAGATGGAGGCCGCGCTCGAGGCGGCGCGTTCCACCGTGGCCGCGACGCCGGCGCAGATCTCGGGCACGGTGCGCATCACGACGACCGACACCCTCCTGCACGGACTGGTGGCGCCCGCACTGCACAGCCTGCAGGCGCTGCATCCGCTGCTGAGCTACGAGCTGCACACCGGCAACGAGCTGGCGAGCCTGACGCGGCGCGACGCCGACATCGCGCTGCGCGCCACCAAGCGCCCGCCGCCGCACCTGGTCGGCAAGCAGATCGGACCGATCCGCGTCGCCCTGTACGCCGCGCGCAAGGGCGGGGCGCGGCGGCTGGCCGACGTCGAGGCCGGGCGTGCCGACTGGGTCGCGCCCGACGATGCGCTGCCCGAGCACCCGTCGGTGGTCTGGCGCCGGCGCCGGTTTCCGAAGGTGCAGCCGCGCTACCGCGTCAGCAGCATCCTCTCGGTGCTGGAGCTCGTCGCGCTCGGGCTCGGTGTCGGCATCGTGCCGCTGTTCCTCGCCGAGGGTCGACGCGACGTCGTGCGCTTGACCGAGGCGCTCGACGAAGCCGAGACCGAACTGTGGCTGCTCACCCACCCGGAGGCGCGTCACCTGCGCCGTGTCGGGGCGGTCTATGCGCATCTGGCGCAGGCGATGCGGTTGCCCTAGCGTTGTCGGTTCCGCCCGCGCAGTGAGCACATGCTCCCTTGGGCCGCGCAGGGCCAAATTCCCCTTTTTGCATCATGCAGACGCAGACCGTAACCTTGCCGCTTTCGTCTCGAAGGCGCCCCGGGGATCGGGTTGCCCGCTCCCACGACGGTCTGTCGCCGACGATGCCGAAATCACCTCTTCGTGTCCGCCTGCAGCTGCTGGTTGGCGCCGCGATCGTGCCGTTGGCGCTGGTGTCGGCGCTCGCCCTGTCGGCCCTGCTCGAGCGCCAGCGGGAGCAGACGCGCGAGTCGACGCTGAACATCGCGCGGGCCATGGCCACGGCGATCGACAACGAGCTGCGGCTGACCGTTTCGGCGCTCCAGGTGCTGGCGATGTCGGCGCCGATCGGCGCGCGCACGCCGGCCGAACTGGCGGGCGCATACGAGCTGGCCGGGCACGTGCTGCAGGCGCGGCCCGAGTGGCGGGCGATCCTGCTGCTGAAGCCCGACGGCGAAGTGCTGTTCTCGACCAGCTACCCGCTCCGACGCACCGACCTGAAGGTCATCGAGGCCGACAGCTTCATGCAACTCGTGCGCTCGGGTCAGCCGTCGATCGGTTTGCTCGCCCGGGGCCCGGGCGGCCAATTCGGGATTCCGGTGCGCGTGCCGGTGTCGCGCGACGGGACGTTGCGCTATGTGCTGAGCGCGGTCGTGCGGCCCGAAGCGATTCTGCAGGTCGTGCAGCGCCAGCAGGTGCCCGACAGCTGGGTGGTTTCGGTGTTCGACGCGACCGGCCGGCGCGTCGCCCGGTCGCGCGACCACGATCGCCAACTGGGCACCGCGCCGTCGCCGTCGCTGCGGGCCATGATGGGCGACCTGGGTGAACGCGACACGGTGACGGGCCTGACCGAATCACTCGAAGGCAACCGGGTGCAGACCGCAGTGGCGCGTGTCACCACCGCGCGCTGGACGGTGGCGCTCGGCGTGCCCCAGGCGAACATCGAGGCGGCCGTACGCGGCTCGGCGATCGCTTATGGGGGCGGCATCCTGCTGTCGCTGCTGATCGGCGGCACCGCGGCCTGGTTCGTGTCGCGCAGCGTCACGCGGCCGATGGCTCGACTGGGCAGCGCC
Source organism: uncultured Burkholderiales bacterium (assembly GCA_937871935.1). GTDB lineage: Bacteria > Pseudomonadota > Gammaproteobacteria > Burkholderiales > Burkholderiaceae_C > JAEUPI01. The sequence continues at coordinate 2,960 of CALMQI010000282.1, read as the reverse complement.
GCACTGGCGCTCGGCCAGGGCACCGCCCTGCCGGCCACCCGGTCCGACGTGATCGAGATCGAGGCGGTCACCGAGGCGCTGCAAGCGGCATCGATGCTGCGCCAGCGTCACGAGACCGACCGGCAGCAACTGCTCGACGCTGAGCGACGTGCCCGCACGGTGGCCGAGCAGACGCAAAGCCGGCTCGAGCGGTTGACGCAGGCCAGCTCGCTCCTGTCGTCCACGCTCGACGAGCAGGCCACCCTGCAGGCCATCGCCGCGATCCTGGTGCCCGACCTGGCCGACGCCTGCCGCCTCGACCTGCTCGACGCCGACGGCAAACTGCAGCGCAAGCTGACGCACCACACCGATCCCGAGCGAACGCGGGCGATCGAGCAGTTCGTGCGTACGCACCGCGCGTCGCCCGACACGGTGGGCTCGTTCCCCTGGGTCATGCGCACCGGCAGCCTGCACTACGTCAACATCGAGCGGCCGCAGGAGTTCTTCGCCGGCGACCCGATGTTCGCGTCGTTCGCCGAGCTGGTCGGCCTGCGCGCGGTGTGCGTCACGCCGCTGGTGGCGCGCGGCCGCACGATCGGCGCGATGGCGGCGATCCAGGCCGAATCCGGCCGCGTCTTCCAGGAGGCCGACGCGGCGCTGGTCGGGCAGATCGGCCTGCGTGCGGCGCTCGCGCTCGACAACGTGCGGCTGTATGCCGACGCACAGGATGCACTGCACCGGGCCGAGGCCGCCAGCCGCGTGAAGGACGAGTTCCTCGCGATGCTGGGGCACGAGCTGCGCAACCCGCTGGCACCGATCGTCACCTCCCTCGAGATCATGGCGCGTCGGCACGACGACCGCTCGCTGCGCGAGCGCAGCGTCATCGAGCGGCAGGTGCGGCACCTGTCTCGGCTGGTCGACGATCTGCTCGACGTGTCGCGCATCGCCACCGGCAAGGTCGAGTTGAACCGCGAACGCATCGACCTGCGCAACGTGTTGTCGCAGGCCGGTGAGCAGGTTCATGCACTGCTGCGCGCGCGCGCGCGGCCGCTCGAGCTGACGCTGCCGATGCAGCCCCTTTGGGTGCTGGGCGATGCGCCGCGGCTGACCCAGGTGGTGACCAACCTGCTGACCAATGCGATCAAGTTCACCGCGCCCGACCGACGCATTGCGTTGCGGCTCGACGGCGACGACGATCGTGCACGCATCACCGTCACCGACGACGGCGACGGCATCGCGCCCGCACTGCTGCCGTTCATCTTCGAGCGTTTCGTGCAGGGCGAACAGGCGCTGCAGCGGGCCCGGGGCGGTCTCGGCCTGGGCCTGGCCATCGCGCACAACATCGTCGAGCTGCACCACGGGCAGATCGCGGCGCACAGTGCCGGCCCCGGGCAGGGCAGCGAATTCGTCGTCACGCTGCCGCGCGCACCGCAGACTGCCGCCACCGTGCCGGCTGCGCCGGCGCGAGCGCCGGCACGCGGCGTGGCCATCCCGCTGCGGGTGCTGATCGTCGACGACAACGAGGACGCGGCCCGCTCGCTCGAGGTGCTGCTGTCGCTCGACGGCCATCTGGTGCGCACCGCAGCGACCGGCCATGCGGCGATGCAGGTGCTGCAGTCGTTCGTCCCCGACGCCGCGCTGCTCGACATCGGTCTGCCCGACATCGACGGCTACGAGCTGGCTCAGCGCCTGCGCACCGACGAGCGCACGCAAGGCACCTGGTTGATCGCCCTCACCGGGTACGGCACCGCGTCGGACCTGCAGCGCGCGCTGCGCTCGGGCTTCGACGAACATCTCACCAAGCCGGTCGATCCCGACGTGCTGGCGCGCTGCCTCGACCCTGCGCAGCGCCGGGTGACCGCGTACGCGCCCGCAGCCCCTTGACGCCCGACCGGTTCGCAGCGGAGAACGAATGACCCTGACCACCGACATCGCCAGCCTGCAACGCCTGCTGCAGCCGCTCTTTCCGGGCCTGCTGGGCATCCGCCTCACTCAGGTGGCGGCCGAGCGGGTCGCCGCCGAGATGGTGGTGCGGCCGGACCTGTGCACCACCGGCGGCATCCTGCACGGTGGTGCGTCGATGGCGTTCGCCGATACGCTGGGCGCCGTCGGCACCTTCGCCAACCTGGGCAGCGGCAAGCGCACGACGACCACCGACTCGAGCACCGAGGCCGGCTCGAGCGTGACGGCGAGGTCGACGCGTGGCTCGGCGAGCACAGCGGACGTCGCCGAGGTGTTCGTCGCGTTGAGCTCGGGAATCGTCACCGGCCCGGCGACGGTGGCGGTGTTGGAGAGGGTCCCCGTGAATGTCGACGCGAGCGTCGCGGTGATCGTGTAGGTCGCCGAGTCGCCGACCTCGAGGTTGGCGGTCGTACTCAACGATCCACTGCCGCTGGCGGTGCAGTTGGATCCGGCCGAGGCGCTGCACGTCCATGTCGCCGAGCTGAGCCCGGCGGGCAAGGTGTCGGTCACCACGATCGGCGCAGTGCCCGTTCGTGGGTACGGGCCGTTGTTGGTGGCCACCACTGTGTAGGTCACCGTCTGGCCAGGGATCACCGGGTTGGGGATGGTCGACTTGGTGACACTGGCATCGATGCACTGCGATCCTGTGTTGGTGCCGGGGGCATCGCCGATGACCGCCGTCGCCGACGATGCGCCAGCGCTGCCGCTCGTTGCGCCGTAGGCGCTGCTCGACGGGACGTGGGTGCCGTTGGCTCCAGCTGTGACGACGGTCGATGCCGTGGCCGCTGAGGTGATCACTCGCCCGCCGCCACCGCCGCCTCCCGGGCCGTGCTGATCGGCATGCGTCTCGTTGCCACCGGCCCCACCGCGGGCACGAGCCGTCAGGCCGCTGATACCACTGGCCGCGCCGGTCAGTGAAGTGAGCACCACGATCGAGCCGCCCGTCCCGGTCGGGGCGAAGGCGAAGGTCCAGCCCGTGCGGGTGGTGCGGGGCCGGCGGACCACGGCGTCGTACCAGA
>CALMQI010000281.1 GCA_937871935.1 uncultured Burkholderiales bacterium | reverse complement strand
CCGCCAGGTACGCCCCGTCCTGCCCCGTGATGCCGGTGATCAGTGCTGTCTTCTTCATGTGTGTGTCGCGCGCCGCAGGATCGGCGCCGTGTCGTATCGAATGGGCAGGAACATCGCGCCGGGGTGAGGGGGCACGGCGGTCAGTGTTCGTTGACGATCACCCCGGCCATGCGGGCCGTGCTGTCGGTCAACGCACTGACGAGCTTCTGCAGCGATCCCACTTTCGACTGGTTCTTGCGCGCGACCACCAGCGCGGCGCCGCAGCGCGCCGCCACGACCAGCGCGTCCACACCGTAGACGGCCGCCGGCGTGTCGACGATCACGTGGTCGAACTTGGCCGTCAGCTCGCGCAGCAGCACGGCGAAGGTCGGGCGTTCGATCAGCTCGAGCGGGTTCGGTGGCGTCACACCCACCGGCATGATGAACAGGTTGGGTGTCTCCGGCACCTGCTGGATCACCCTGGAGTCCACGTGGCCGGCCAGCACGCTGGACAGGCCGATGGTGTTCTCGACATTGAACACCTGATGCTGCCGCGGGCCGCGCAGGTCGGCGTCGACGATCAGTGTCTTACCGCCCACCTGGGCCAGCGCGACAGCCAGGTTGGCGCTGAAGAAGGTCTTACCGTCACCCGACGACGGGCTCACCACAGCCAGCGCCGGACGCGGCCGCGGCCCGGCGAAGACGCGCATCATCACCTGGCTGCGGATCTCGCGGATCGCCTCCGACTGCAGCGAGAACGGCTGGTTCAGCCCCACCAGCTCGGGCATCAGCTTGCGTCGCTCCTCGCTGGCGTACAGGTAGCCGAACTGCTCGGCCAGCGCATGCAGCACCTGGTCCTGCGAGACGAAGCCGAGCGCCACCGCGGCATCGCCGAAGCGCACGCCCTTCTCGCGGGCATAGGAGAGGATCTGGTCGACCCGCTCCGGGCCGAGTTCGACCTTGGCGCCGAGGATCTCACCGATCAGTCGTTCCGGCACGATGTCGCCCTGGTGGTGCGCCAGCGGCGAGAAGCCGCGGCCCGGCCGTGCTCCGTTGAGCTTGGCCATGACACCGGTGATCAGGTTGGCGTCGCCGGTGGGCAGCTTGCCCGATGACTCGGCCTCGCCCTGCGGTTCGGATCTCTGGACGTTTTCCATCATGCTTCCTTGCCGGGAGCCGGCAGTCTGCGCAGCAGGCCCGTCGCACTCACGAGCGGTACACGCGGGCCCGCGAAGCGGCCCTTGCCGCCCGGCTTGGGCAGCACGCCCAGCAGCGGCAGCCCCAGCACTTCGGACACTTCGTCTTCGGTGCGCACGCGGCGGTCCACGTACTCGAGCACCAGCGCGGCGGCAATGGCGAGGATCGTGCCGATCACCAGGGCCAGGATGGCGTTGCGCAGCAGGTTGGGCGACGACGGCGTGTAGGGCGCCACGGCCTGGGTGAGCACATTGGCCGTGCTCTGGGTGGCCTGGCTTTCCAGACTGGTCTGACTCTGCCGCTGCAGCACCGACTCGTAGGCACGCTGCGCCGCCTCGACATCACGCACGAGCACGGAGCCTTCTTCGCGGGCGGTGCGCAGCCTCAGCACGCGCTGGCGCTGCGTCTCGAGCGCCGCGCGGATCTCGGTCTCGCGCTGGCGATTGATCGAGTTCGACACGCCTACGCTGCCCGTCACGCGACGGGTTTCGATGTTCAGCTGCGAACGCAGCGTCGAGATGTTGGCCTTGGCCTCGACGACTTGCGGATGGTTCTCGCCGAGCCGGGAGTTCAGCTCCTGCAACTTTGCCTCGGCGCGGCCGAGATCTCCGCGCAGCGCCGCCAGCGCCGGGTTGTTCAGCACCTCCTGCAGCCGGTCGCCGGCGCCGGCCTGCGCCTGCATCTGGCGGCTGTTCGATTCGGCGGCCACGGCCTGCAACGCGACGAGTTGCGACGACAGCTCGTTCAGGCGAGCGGTCTCGACGTCGATCTGGCCGTCCGAGGCGATCACCACGCCTTTTTCGCGCTGATAGGCCGTCAGGCGGGCCTGTGCGCGCTCGAGCGTGGCCCGCAACTCCTTGGCGCGGCTGTCGAAGAAGCCCGAGTACTGCTTGGCCGGATCGACGCGCAGTTCGACGAGCAGGTCGAGATACGACCGGATGAACTGGTTGGCGGCGCGGGCGGCTCTCTCGGGGTCGGCGTCCTTGTAGCTGAGGCTGATGACGTTGGAGTCGCGCGAGGGCTTCACGTCGAGCGAGAGCTGCACCTTGTCGACCAGCCAGGCCTCGAAGCTGCCCTTGCCGTCGGTGTCGCCCATCCAGCGCTCGCGCACGCCGGGGTCGTCGCCCAGGCCGAGCTTGCGCGCGACCATCTGCGTCACCCGTTCGCTCTTCAGGATGTCCACCTGCGTCGACATGAACGCCGGCGTCGGGTTGCCGGCATAGGCAGCGGCGCCTGTCACCGGGTCGGGCCGGGTCTGGTCGACGACCACCGTCGCGGTGGCGGTGTACTGCTTGGGCAGCAGCATGCTGGCGCCGACGGCCAGGCCCACGGTCAGTGCCAGGATGATGACGATCGACGCCCAGCGGGCGCGCAGGATGGTGAGGAATTGACTCAGCGTCATGAAGGTCCCAATCAGAACAGGCTCTCGGGCACCTGGATCACGTCACCTTGCAGCAGCGTGTCCTGAAGTGCGGGCTTGAGCTCCTGCACGTTGCCGTCGGTGCCCTTGCGGTGAATGCGTATGCCGCGCTGCGTGCCACGCGCGGTGAGGCCGCCGCCGGCGGCGAGCGCCTGCTGCACCGTCATGCCGCGCTCGAGCCGCAACATGCCGGGCTTCTGGACCTCGCCATAGATGTAGATCTCCGGCGCCTTGTCGATGTAGACGACGTCGTTGTTCTGGATCACGAGGTCCTGCGACGGATCGACGCCGCGAAACAGCGTGCGAAAGTCGATCTGCCGGCGGAAAGGCTGGCCATCGCGCGTGCCCACGACGGTGAGCATGTCGTTGCCGTCGGGCGCCACACCGCCGGCCAGCGCCATCAGGTCGGACAACCGCGTATTGGTCAGTTCGAGCGAGTAGCGGCCGGGCCGCACGGCGTGTCCGAGCACGGAGGCCTGCGCGCCGCGCAGCTGCAGCACGAGGATCGATACCTGCGGTTGCTTGAGGAACTTGCCGCTGAGCAGCCCGTCGGCGATGCGCTTCTCGGCCTGGCTGGTCGTCAGACCACCGAGCGTGATCGGGCCCAGCAGGGGGTAACCCACCACGCCGGTCTCCGGAATGCGCGTTTCCAGCGTCAGCTCCGGGCTCTGGAACACCGACACGCGGATCACGTCGCCGGCACCGAGCACATAGTCGGTCTTGGCCGTGGCCGTCACCGCCGGTGGCGTCGTCGCGGGTGCCGCAGCTCGCGCCGCAGCCGGTGCCTGGTTGCGCGGCGCATTCTGGGCCACGGTCTGGGCCTGCACGGCACCGGTCGCCAGCCCGATCAGCCAGGCGGCCGTCAGGCGCCAGAACGCATTGCTCGTCATTCGTTCCTCGGGTGTCGGTGGTAAGTCTGTATCGTCCTCGGGCGCCCGATAGCCATAGGCCTCAGCGCGAACTGCTCCAGACGCCGCTGCGCACGCTGACGTGCCAGGCACCGGCTTTCCTCTGGGGGCGGCGAAAGGAGTCTAATGCCGTGGGCTGCGCCGACAGTAACCCCGACTGAGGGGTGGAACCTTCTGCGCTGCGTGCCGAGACACACCGGGCGAGCCGGCAGCCACCACCGTGGTTTGGCACCCACATCGCGCGCAGGCCGTCACCGTCAATGTAGGTGGTCGACACCCCTCGATAGTCGGCGCCGTTTCCGCCAAAATCGTTCAGCGCGCACCGGCTGCGCTGCAACGGTTACATCGCCGCGCCACGATCGGCCATCCCGGTCGACAGGTGGCGCACCACGCTTTGCGTCATCGGATCGTCCATGTACGAGAGTTATTTCGGCCTCACCGGATCACCCTTCCAGCTGAATCCGGACCCGTCGTTCTATTTCGACAGTCGCGGCCACAGCAACGCCTTGTCGTACCTCAAGTTCGGCGTGCACCAGGGCGAGGGCTTCATCGTCGTCACCGGCGAGATCGGCGCCGGCAAGACGACGCTGGTGCGCACCCTGCTCGGCGAACTCGACACCGACGAAGTCGTCGCCGGGCAGGTGCTCAACACCCAGCTCGAGTCGGGCGAGTTGCTGCAGTCGATCCTCACGGCCTTCGGCGTGTCGGCGCAGGGCACCTCGAAGGCCCAGTTGCTGGCGAGCCTGGAAGCATTTCTTACCGATGTGGCGGCGCAGGGGCGGCGCGCGTTGCTCATCGTCGACGAGGCGCAGAACCTCGGCCGCGAGGCGATCGAAGAGATCCGCATGCTGTCGAACTTCCAGCTCGGCAGCCATGCGCTGCTGCAGAGCTTTCTGGTCGGCCAGCCCGAACTGCGAAAACAGCTCGAGTCGCCCGCGATGGAGCAGCTGCGCCAGCGGGTCATCGCCTCGTGTCACCTCGGACCCCTGACGAGCGAAGAGACACAGGCCTACATCGAACACCGCTTGCGTCGCGTCGGCTGGGACGGCGCGCGACCGGCCTTCGGCGAAGGCGCATTTCCGGCCATCTTCACCTGGACCGGCGGCATTCCGCGCAAGATCAACCTGCTGGCCAACCGGTTGTTGCTGGCCGCGTTTCTCGGCGAGCGCTCGGAGATCTCGGGCCAGCTCGTCGACGAGACCGGCAAGGACCTGGCGCGCGAGACCGGTGGCATGCGCACGTTCTCCACCGTGCCAGGCACGTCCCACATGAACGTGCCCACGCTGACGGCCGACGACGGGGCGGGCGCTCCGGCCGGGGCACGCATGAGCATTCCGGTGACGGGGCACGAGGTCGTGCGCGTGCTGCGGGCCGAGCAGGACTACAGCAAGCTGGTTCGTCCGCTGGTCTGCGTGGCCGACCGGCCGCTGAACTACCTGAAGTTCGCCGCGCTGGCTGCCGCGATGCGCAGCGACGAGACGTTGCCGCCGATCGTGCTGGTGAACCCGGGCGTCGCGGCGGCCGTCGAGGCCGACGGCATGCCGACCGACTACAGCGGTGCGCTGGCGGCCGAGATCCACCTGGGCGTGTCGTACGGCGCGACGGCCGATCGCATCGCCGGCGTGGTGCTGCGCTTCGGCGAGCTGCTCGATCAGCTGGCACCGGTGGCGGTGATCTCCAGCGGTGACAGCGACGCCATCATGTCGTGCGTGTACCTGGCCAGCAAACGCGGCATTCAACTGGCGCGGCTGGGTGCCGGCCAGCGCCGCGAGATGCAGGACCATGGTTGCGACCTCAACGCGGTGATGCTCGATCGCATGTCGGAGGTGCTGTACACGCCGATGCTGAAGACACACTACACCCTGTACCGCGAGGGCATCGCGTCAGACCGCATGGTCTGCGTGGGCAGTGTGGTGGCCGACGGCCTGCGCCATGCGCTCGGCACGCAACCCCCAGTGTCGGAGGTGCTCAAGGCGCTCGGCATCTCGCGCGACCTGATGCGCCGTGCGATGCGCGGATTCGTCTTCGTCAGCGCGCAAGTCGGCGAAGGTGATCTCGATGCCACCGAGGTGGCCAAGGTGGCCCGCGTCGCGCGCGACCTGGGCAAGGAGACGCTCGTCGTCTGGGTCGTCACCGAGACCACCCGCGAGGCCATCGCCTCCGGCAAGGCCGAGCAGCTGCTGCAGCGCTCGGGTGTCGTGCTGGCGCCCTACACCGGCTACATCGATGAGCTGGGGCTCGTGCGGGGGGCGACCTGCGTCATCGCCGGGCCAGGCTGGAACCTCGTCGAGGAAGCCGACAGCCTCGACATCCCGAGCATCGTCGTCTACCCGAACGGCGAGGTGCCCGCCGGTGCGCCGGGCGGTGTGATCGCGAAGATCCCCTGTGACTCGGTGGCCTGCGTGCGTGCGCTGCACGAGATCCTCGAGCGCGGCCGGGCCGAAGACGAGGTGGTGGACGAGACCGAAGGCGCCGCAGCCTCGCGGCTCATCGAGCATTTGCGTCGTTGGTTGCCCTTGCCGTCGGCGCGTGCATCCGGCCGCGTGTCGAGCGCCGGAACGAATACCGACGTCTCGAGCGTCTGACCGTCCGTCAAGCCGCAGGCCCTGGGGCGCCGCGCTGTTCGTCGCGCCGCAGGCGCCGGATCGTGATGTTGGCCTCCAGGTGGGCGCGGTGGTGGTCCATCACGCGCAGGGCGGCGGCGAAGGTCTTGCGCCAGGCGGCGTTCTGCTCGGTGCGCAGATCCTCGGCGGCGACGTCGTGCTCGGGCGCTGCCCGGACGGAGGATTCGTTCGACAACGGAGCAGTCTCGGCCATCGCCCGACTGTTGCCCAAACGCTTCGCGCTGTGTACCACCCAGCTGAGTGACGAGGCGGTCAGCGCGTGCAATCGTCGACCCGGCTCGATCAGCCGCTGCGGCCGTAACGGTCCTCGAAGCGCACGATGTCGTCCTCGCCGAGGTAGGAGCCCGACTGCACCTCGATGATCTCCAGCGGCACCCGGCCCGGATTGGCCAGACGATGCACCTCGCCGAGCGGAATGTAGGTGCTTTGGTTCTCGCTCAGCATCATCGTCTTGTCGCCGCAGGTCACCTCGGCAGTGCCCTGCACGACGATCCAGTGTTCGGCGCGATGGTGGTGCATCTGCAGGCTCAGCGTGGCACCCGGCTTGACCATGATGCGCTTGACCTGGAAGCGTGGTCCATGGTCGATGCTGTCGTACCAGCCCCACGGACGATGCACCTTGCGATGCAGGTTCTTCTCGCCACGTCCGTCGGCCTCGAGCCGCGCGACGATGCGCTTGACGTCCTGGCTGCGCTCCTGGCTGCTCACCAGCACGGCGTCGGCGGTCTCGACGACGACCACGTCCTGCAGCCCGACCGCCGCCACCAGCCGGCTGCTGGCGTGCACCAGCGTATTGGCGCAGCCGTCGGTGAACACGTCGCCCTGTGTCGCGGTGCCGCTGGCGTCCTTGGGCAGCATCTGCCACACAGCGTCCCAAGCGCCCAGGTCGTTCCAGCCGGCGTCGAGCGGCACGACCTTCATCGTGATGCCGCTGCTCGGGCCGTGCTCCATCACCGCGTAGTCGATCGACTCGGCGGGGATCTTCTCGAAGGCTGCGCGCTCAGGGCGCACGAAGCTTGCATCGCGCGTGCGCGCCTGCCAGGCCTTGCGCGTCGCCTCGGCGATGTCGGGCCGGAAGCGCTCCAGCGCCTTCATCCACACCGACGCCTTGAGCACGAAGATGCCGCCGTTCCACAGATAGGTGCCGGCCTGCAGATAACGCTGGGCCGTCTCGAGGTCGGGCTTCTCGACGAAGGCGGCGACGTCGGCGGCCTCGTGCCTCGTGCCCACCTGGATGTAGCCGTAGCCCGTCTCGGGCCGAGTCGGCACGATACCCAGCGTGACGATCGCACCGGCGTCGGCCAGCCGCGCAGCCCGCCGCATCGCGGCCGTGAAGGCCGGTGCGTCGGTCACCGTCTGATCGGCCGGACTCATCGCGAGCACCGGATCGCCGCCTTCATCCAGTGCAGTCAGTGCGGCCAGCGTCAGCGCCGGCGCGGTGTTGCGTCCGACCGGTTCGAGCATCAGCGCCGAAGCGGTGACGCCGATCTCGCGCAGCTGCTCCAGCAGCAGGAAACGATGCTCCTCGTTGCCGACGACCAGCGGCGAGCGCGCCGACATGCCGTCCATCGCCAGGCCGGCGAGGCGGCCGACGGCCTGCTGGAACAGGCTCGTGCGCCCATCGAGCACCAGAAACTGCTTGGGAAACCCGCTGCGCGACAGCGGCCAAAGACGCGTGCCACTGCCGCCGGCCATCACCACGGGTTGAATGTCGATGCTCATGCGCGAAGGTTCGGGTTGTGAAAAGGGGGCGCGCGGTGCAACCGCGGTTCAGGCCGCAAAGCCCGCTGGATTGTCGCGCTGCCACGTCCAGGCGTCGGCGCACATTTCCGACAAACCCCTTCGTGCGCGCCACTCGAACAGGTGGTGCGCGAGCGTCGGGTCGGCATAACAGCTCGCCACGTCGCCGGGCCGCCGCGGCAACATGCGGTACGGCACGGGCCGGCCGCTGGCCGCTTCGAACGCCTTCACCACCTGCAGCACGCTGTAGCCTTGTCCGGTGCCCAGGTTCACGGTGTGCGAGTCGCCGCCGTCCAGCAGGTGGCGCAGCGCAGCCACGTGTCCGTCGGCCAGGTCGAGCACATGGATGTAGTCGCGCACGCCGGTGCCGTCGGGTGTGTCGTAGTCGTCGCCGAAGATGCGCAGGAACTCGAGCTTGCCGATCGCGACCTGCGTCACGTAGGGCATCAGGTTGTTCGGCGTGCCGCGCGGATCTTCGCCGATGCGTCCGCTGGTATGCGCACCCACCGGGTTGAAGTAGCGCAGGCACGAGATGCGCCACGACGGATCGCAGCGCTCGAGTTCGCGCAGCAGCTGTTCGCCGACCAGCTTGGTGGTGCCGTACGGATTGGTCGCCGACAGCGGCGCGTCCTCGCGGATCGGCAGCGCCTTCGGCTCGCCGTACACCGTGGCCGACGAGCTGAAAACCAGCCGCCTGACGCCGCGTGCCTGCAGCGCCTGCGCCAGCGCGATGAGTCCGCCGATGTTGTTGCGGTAGTACTCGAGCGGCTGCGCCACCGACTCGCCGACCGCCTTGTGGGCCGCGAAATGCACTGCGGCGTCGATGCGATGCCGGTCGAGCACGGCGTCGATCTGCGCGCGGTCGGTGGTATCGGCACGCTCGAAGACCGGCGGCGCGCCCTGCATCAACTCGCGCAGCCGCGACAGCACATGAGGCGAACTGTTGGCGAAGTTGTCGAGGCCCACCACTTCGTGGCCGGCCTCATGCAGCGCCAGCCAGGTGTGTGAGCCGATATAGCCGGTCGCGCCGGTGAGCAGGATGCGAGCCATGCCCGCGATCTTATGCGGCGAGGTTGGCTCGGGCCCCCCGCCTACAATCGGCCATGCTGTCAAACGTGCAAGGATTGCTCGTCCCCGCGGTGGTCGAGCGACTGGTGCTGGTGATCAACCACGTGTTGTCGGCTGAAGCCGCGGCAATGGCTCGCCTGGCGCCCCACAACGGTCGGTCGATCGCGCTGGAAATGCGGCAGTGGCCCTCGCTGCTGCCGTCGCCGCCGACCCTGAAGCTGCGTGTCACGCCGCCCGGCCTGCTCGAATGGTGCGGCCTGGCTGACCCTGCGCCGGCGGACCTGGCGGTGCGCGTCGACGCCGCCAACCCGGCGCTGCTGTTTGCCCGCGCGCTGGCCGGCGAGCCGCCGCGGCTGGACATCGCCGGCGACGCGACGCTGGCCACCGACGTGCAGTGGCTGGTCGACAACCTGCGCTGGGACGTCGAGGCCGACCTCGACCGCCTGTTCGGCCCGGTCGTGGCGCGCCAGCTGGGCCAACTCGGATCGGCCCTGGCGCGAGGGCTGCGTCGCGTGGCCAAGGTCGCCGTCGACTGGCCGGCAAGGACGACATGACGCCGCGCGGGCGGCGGCATTCGGCACTCGGCGCAGGGCGGCCACACCCCACACCCGGCGCGGGGCGCTCATGAGACGCCTGGCGCGCCTGATCTTCATCGCGTTCACGTTGCTGCGCTTCGGCGTCGACCAGGTCGCGCTGTCGGGCTTTCGCCAGCGCTGGGTGCGCGGCCTGGTGCGCGTGGTCACCGTCGGCCGCCGGTTCGACGAGCCGCGGGGCGTGCGACTGCGGCGGGCGCTCGAGCGGCTGGGGCCGATCTTCGTGAAGTTCGGTCAGGTGCTGTCGACGCGGCGCGACCTGCTGCCGTTGGACGTCGCCGACGAGTTGGCCCGGCTGCAGGACCGGGTGCCGCCGTTTCCCGGCCAGCTGGCGATCGCGATGGTCGAGCGCGCGTTCGGTGCCCGGATCGACGAGCTGTTCAGCAGCTTCGACGTCGAGCCGGTGGCCAGCGCCTCGATCGCGCAGGTGCACTTTGCGGTCCTGAAGAGCGGCCGCGAGGTGGCGGTGAAGGTGCTGCGCCCCGGCATGCTGGAGTCGATCGAGAACGACCTCGGCCTGTTGCACACGCTGGCGCGCTGGGCCGAGCGCGTGTGGGTGGAGTCCAAGCGGCTCAAGCCGCGCGAGGTGGTGGCCGAGTTCGACATCTACCTGCACGACGAACTCGACCTGGTGCGCGAGGCGGCCAACGCGGCGCAGCTGCGTCGCAACATGGCCGCGCTGAACCTGCTGATCGTGCCCGAGATGGTGTGGGACCTGTGCACCGCCAACGTGATCGTGATGGAGCGCATGAAGGGCGTGCCGATCAGCCAGGTCGACCGCCTGCGCGCCGCCGGCGTCGACATCAAGCGGCTGGCGCGCGACGGCGTGACGATCTTCTTCACCCAGGTGTTCCGCGACGGCTTCTTCCACGCCGACATGCACCCGGGCAACATCCAGGTCAGCGTCGAGCCCGCCACGATGGGTCGCTACATCGCGCTCGACTTCGGCATCATCGGCACGCTGACCGAGTCGGACAAGGACTACCTGGCGCAGAACTTCCTCGCCTTCTTCCGCCGCGACTACAAGCGCGTGGCTGAGCTGCACGTCGAGAGCGGCTGGGTGCCGCCGGCCACCCGCGTCGATGCGCTGGAAAGCGCGATCCGCGCCGTCTGCGAGCCCCACTTCGACCGGCCGCTGAAGGACATCTCGCTCGGCCAGGTGTTGATGCGCTTGTTCCAGACCTCGCGCCGCTTCAACGTCGAGATCCAGCCTCAGCTGGTGCTGCTGCAGAAGACCCTGCTCAACGTGGAGGGTCTGGGCCGCCAGCTCGACCCCGACCTGGACCTCTGGAGCACGGCCAAGCCGTTTCTCGAGCGCTGGATGAACGAGCAGGTTGGCTGGCGGGGGCTGTTCGAGCGGCTCAAGCAGGAGGCGCCGCGCTACGCGCTGCTGCTGCCCGAGCTGCCGCGCCTGGTGCACTACGCGCTGAAGTCGCGCGCCGACGGTGACTCGCCGGCCCTGCAGGCCCTGCTGCGCGAGCAGCGGCGCACCAACCGCATGCTGCAGGCATTGATGTACAGCACGGTCGGCTTCGTCGCCGGCCTGCTGGCGATGCAGCTTTTCCTGCTCTGGCGCGGCAGATGACTCCGAGCCACGGCTAAACTTTGCCCCGCGCGTGGGGTGCGCCGGGAGTCCTGCATGCTCGTCACCTTCGTCGTCCTGTACCTGCTCGTGACGATCAGCATCGGCCTGATCGCCGCGCGCCGTGTGCACGGCGCCAGGGACTACCTGGTCGCCGGCCGCAGCCTGCCGCTGTACATGAACGTGGCGACCGTGTTCGCCACGTGGTTCGGCGCCGAGACGGTGTTGTCGGTATCGGCCACCTTCGCCAAGGACGGCCTGAGCGGCGTGCCCGGCGATCCGTTCGGCGCCTCGGTATGCCTGGTGCTGGCCGCGCTGCTGTTCGCGCGCCTGTTCTACCGGCTCAATCTGCTGACCATCGGCGACTTCTACAAGGTGCGCTACGGCAAGCTCGTGGAGGTGCTCACCAGCGGTGCCATCGTGCTGTCCTACCTGGGCTGGACCTCGGCCCAGTTGACCGCGCTCGGACTCGTGATCCACGTGCTGTCCGGCGCCACGGTGGATCTCAGCACCGCCATCATGATCGGCGCCGTCATCGTGGTCATCTACACCATCTTCGGCGGCATGTGGTCGGTGGCCTTCACCGATCTGTTCCAGACCGTCGTCATCCTGATCGGTCTCACGCTGGTGGCCGTGCTGGTGGGTGACCTGGCCGGAGGCGCCGGCAAGGTGATCGCGCAGGCCAGCGCCGACGGCAAGCTCACGATGTTCCCGGCCGACATGGACGCCGCCAAGTGGTGGGCGATGGCGGGCGCCTTCTTCGCCTTTGCCTTCGGCTCGATCCCGCAGCAGGACGTGTTCCAGCGCATGACCAGCGCCAAGGACGAGAAGACGGCCGTGCGCGGCACCATCATCGGCGGCGTGATCTACTTCTGCTTCGCCTTCGTGCCGATCTTCATCGCCTATTCGGCGCTGGTGGCCGATCCGGCGCTGGCCAAGCTGTTCGAGAGCGACGATGCGCGCGAGATCCAGCGCATCCTGCCCGACCTGGTGCTCGGCAAGATGCCGATGTGGGCGCAGATCATGTTCTTCGGCGCTCTGATGTCGGCGATCCTGTCCACGGCCAGCGGCGCCTTGCTGGCACCGACGGCCGCCTTCACCGAGAACGTGCTGCGGCCCTTCGTGCCGCACATGAGCGATCGGCAGATGCTGCTGACGCTGCGGGTCATCCTGGTCACCTTCTCGGTCTGTGCGCTGCTGTTCGCGCTCAACAGCAAGAGCACCATGTACGAGATGGTGCAGAACGCCTACAACGTGACGCTCACCGGCGCCTTCGTGCCGCTGCTGGCCGGCGCCTACTGGAAACGCGCCAACACGCAGGGCGCCCTGTTCGCGATCGTCCTCGGTATCGGTACCTGGCTGGGCGCCAACACCGTGGCTGCCGAGGCGCTGGTGCCGCCCAACCTGGTGGGGTTGTTCGCCTCGGTGCTCGGCATGGTGCTGGGCTCGCTGGCGCCGACGATCATCGCCCACAAGGGGATGTCGATCGAAGCGGCTCTGCGACACCATGCCCAGCCGACGCACGGGCACGGGCACGGGCAGCCCGGCGCTCACCCGGCCCGACACTGAGACGCGCAGGCGCGACGGGCGGGCCCCTTGTGGCCGCCGAAGTCGCTCCGGGACCGGGGCGACCGCTATAATTTCCTGTTTTGCATCAAGGGCTTAGCCATGCCGATCTATGCCTACCGGTGCACGTCCTGCGGACACGCCAAGGACGTGCTGCAGAAGCTGTCCGATTCCGCGCTGACCGAATGCCCGTCCTGCGGCGCGTCGACCTTCGCCAAGCAACTCACCGCTGCGGGCTTCCAGCTCAAGGGCTCGGGCTGGTACGCCACCGACTTCAAGAGCGGCGGCGGTGCCAAGAAGCCCGAAGAGGTCGCCGCCGGCAAGGACGCTGCGCCGCCGGCAGACAAGCCCGGCGACAAGCCGAGCGAGAAGTCCGCCGACTCGACCAAGACCGTGGCCGCCGACACGACCGCCAAGACGACGACGGGCGGCGAGCCCAAGGCATCGGCGTCGGCCGGCGCGACGGCCGAACGCGCCGGTCGCTGAGCCGCCACGGTGACGACGCAGAGCCCGAGCGTGAAGAAGTATCTGATCACCGGCGTCCTGGTCTGGATGCCGCTGGCCGTCACGGTGTGGGTGCTGCTGTGGGTGCTCGGCCTGATGGACGGGATGTTCTCGTGGCTGCTCACCATCTCGCAGGCCGTGCTGCCGGAGACCATGCGCGCCGGCATCGAGACGCTGCGCGGTGTGCCGGGGCTGGGCGTGCTGGTGCTGCTGGTGCTGCTGTGGCTCACCGGGTTGTTCGTCGCCAACATCTTCGGCCAGTGGTGGCTGGCGCAATGGGATCGGCTGCTGCACAAGATTCCGATCGTCAAGTCGATCTACAGCTCGGTCAAGCAGGTCTCCGACACCTTGTTCTCCAGCAGCGGCAATGCGTTTCGCGAGGCCGTGCTGGTGCAGTACCCGCGCGCCGGCTCGTGGACGATCGCCTTCGTGACCGGCTCGCCCAGCGGCGAGATCGCGCATCATCTGAGCGTGCCGCACGTCAGCGTCTACGTGCCGACGACGCCGAACCCGACCTCGGGCTTCTTCCTGATCATGCCGCGCAGCGAGGTCGTGCCGCTGGCGATGAGCGTGGACGAAGCGCTCAAGTACATCATCTCGATGGGCGTCGTCGCGCCGCCGCCGCCGGCGCCGCCACGCCCTGTGCCCGCGCGAAATTGAACCGGACCGCTCGCCGGGCGGGCGAGCGGTCCCACCGCTTCGAAAAGCGCCACACCGTTCCCCGGCATCGTGCGTGCCGGTGAGGCACCGACAAGACGCACAGGAGTGCAACCCATGCGAACTACATACTGCGGCCTCGTCAGCGAAGCGCTGATGGGCCAGACCGTCACCCTGATGGGCTGGGCCCATCGGCGCCGCGACCATGGCGGCGTGATCTTCATCGACCTGCGCGACCGCGAGGGCCTGGTGCAGATCGTCTGCGATCCCGACCGGTCCGAGATGTTCAAGCTCGCCGAAGACGTGCGCAACGAGTTCTGCCTCAAGGTGATCGGCAAGGTGCGGCCGCGCCCTGAGGGCACCGTGAACACCCATCTCACCAGCGGCAAGGTCGAGGTCCTGTGCCTCGAGCTCGAGGTGTTGAACCCGTCGGTCACGCCGCCGTTCCAGCTCGACGACGAGAATCTGTCGGAGACCACGCGGCTCACCCATCGTGTGCTCGACCTGCGCCGCCCGACGATGCAGAAGAACATGATGCTGCGCTACCGCGTCGCGATGGAGACGCGCAAGTTCCTCGACGCCAACGGCTTCGTCGACATCGAGACGCCGATGCTGACCAAGAGCACGCCCGAGGGTGCGCGCGACTACCTGGTGCCCAGTCGCGTCAACGACGGCATGTTCTTCGCGCTGCCGCAGAGTCCGCAGCTGTTCAAGCAGTTGCTGATGGTGGCCGGCTTCGACCGCTACTACCAGATCACCAAGTGTTTTCGCGACGAGGACCTGCGCGCCGACCGCCAGCCCGAGTTCACGCAGATCGACATCGAGACCTCGTTCCTCAACGAGGAGGAGATCCGCGGCCTGTTCGAGGGCATGATCCGCACCGTCTTCCGCAACGTGATGCAGGTCGACCTGCCGGGTTACCCGGTGATGAGTTATGCCGAGGCGATGCGCCGCTACGGCTCCGACAAGCCCGACCTGCGTGTGAAGATGGAGTTCACCGAACTCACCGACGTGATGCGCGACGTCGACTTCAAGGTGTTCTCCTCCGCCGCGAAGGCCAAGGGCGGCCGCGTCGCTGCGTTGCGCGTGCCGCAGGGCGGCGAGATGAGCCGCGGCGAGATCGATGGCTACACCGAGTTCGTCAAGATCTACGGCGCAAAGGGTCTGGCGTGGATCAAGGTCAACGACGTCGCCAAGGGCCGCGAGGGCCTGCAGAGCCCGATCGTGAAGAACCTGCACGACGCGGCCATCGCGGAGATCATTGCGCGTGCGGGCGCGCGCAACGGCGACCTGATCTTCTTCGGCGCCGACAAGGCCAAGGTCGTCAACGACGCGCTCGGCGCCCTGCGCAACAAGGTCGGCCACAGCGAGTTCGGCCGCTCGCACGGCCTGTTCGAGGACAAGTGGTGCCCGCTGTGGGTGGTGGACTTCCCGATGTTCGAATACGACGAGCCCGCCCAGCGCTGGACGGCGGTGCACCACCCGTTCACCGCGCCGAAGGACGGCCACGAGAACCTGATGGACGCCGACCCGGGCGCCTGCATCGCCAAGGCCTACGACATGGTGCTCAACGGCTGGGAGATCGGTGGCGGCTCGGTGCGGATTCACCGCGAGGAAGTCCAGAGCAAGGTCTTCCGCGCGCTGAACATCGGCCCCGAGGAGGCCAAGGCCAAGTTCGGCTTCCTGCTCGACGCGCTGCAGTACGGCGCGCCGCCGCACGGCGGCATCGCCTTCGGGCTCGATCGCATCGTGACGATGATGGCCAGGGCCGACTCGATCCGCGACGTGATCGCGTTCCCGAAGACACAGCGTGCGCAATGCCTGCTCACCGGCGCGCCGAGCGCGGTCGACGAGGCGCAGCTGCGCGAACTGCACATCCGGTTGAGGAATTGACCCACCGTGCTTACAAGATCCCCGAGTCGGTGCTGGTGGTCATCCACACACCGGCGCGGGAGGTGCTGCTGATCGAACGCGCCGACAAGCCGGGCTTCTGGCAGAGTGTCACCGGCTCGAAGGACACGCCCGACGAGCCGCTGGTGCAGACCTGCATCCGCGAAGTGGGTGAAGAGACGGGCATCGTGATCGGCGAGGGTGGTGTTCCGCTCGAGGCGTTGCGCGACTGGCAGCTGGCCAACGTCTACGAGATCTACCCGGTCTGGCGTCACCGCTACGCGCCCGGGGTCACCCGCAACATCGAGCACGTGTTCGGCCTCACGGTGCCGGCGGGCACGCCGGTGCGCCTGAACCCGCGCGAACACCTGCATCATGTATGGCTGCCCTGGCGTGAGGCGGCCGACCGCTGCTTCTCGCCCAGCAACGCCGAGGCCATCCTGCACCTCCCCCAGCATGAACGAACCGATGCGCACGGCTGATTTCCATCCGACCCGACACTCCACCACCGGCCTGGCCGGAGGTCGCCTGCGCGTGGCCACCTACAACATCCACAAGGGTGTGCGGGGCGTCGGCGTACGCAAGCGGCTGGAGATCCACAACCTCGGGCTCGGCGTCGAGGCGCTCGACGCCGACCTCGTCTTCCTGCAGGAGGTGCGCTTGTTCCATCGCCGCGAGGCGCGCCGCTTCGACCGCACCTGGTTCGGCTGGCCCGAGCAGGGACAGGCCGACTTCCTGGCCCCCGACGGCTACGAGGTCGCCTATCGCAGCAACGCGATCACGCGCCATGGCGAGCACGGCAACGCGCTGCTGTCGCGCTGGCCGCTCGGCGAGATCGCGCACCACGACGTCAGCGACCATCGCTTCGAGCAGCGCGGGCTGCTCTACGTGCCGGTGCGTTGGCACGACCGCACGGTGCATGCCGTCGTCGCCCACTTCGGCCTCATGCACATGGGCCGCGTGCGCCAGGTCGAGCGGCTGGCCCGCTTCATCGACGACGTGATCCCGGCCGGCGAGCCGCTGCTGGTGGCGGGCGACTTCAACGACTGGAGCGAACGCCTGGACGAGCCGATGCAGCTGGTCGGCCTGGCGCGCGCCGGCCTGCGGGCTTGGCTGGCAATCGCGGGCGGCATCGACGTGCCTCTGGTCATGGGCAGCCGCACGACCTACCG
>CALMQI010000280.1 GCA_937871935.1 uncultured Burkholderiales bacterium | reverse complement strand
AGCGCTCGCGGGCCGGCAGGTACCTCTGGAACAGGTCGAGCCAGGTCTTCACCATGGTCGGCTTCAGCTTGTAGAAGCGCAGCTCGTAGAGATTGCCGGTGCCGGCGGGCTTGCGCGGCGCGATGATCGGCGCCGAGTTCCGCTATCTCGGGGCATTCCATCGCGGCGAACTCGCCGGCACCAATATCGGCACCGAGGCGGTCGTGAAAGCGCCGCCGGACGGCTATACGCTACTCCTGGTCAATGCGGCGAGTGCGATCAACGCGACGCTTTACGAAAAACTGAATTTCGATTTCATTCGCGACATCGTCCCGGTCGCGGGTATCACCCGCGATCAACTTGTCATGGTCGTGAATCCATCGGTACCTGCCAGGACGGTGCCCGAGTTCATCGCCTATGCCAAAGCCGCGCCGGGCAAGATCAACATGGCGTCGGGCGGCAACGGAGCCCCATCCCATGTAGCGGGCGAGTTGTTCAAGATGATGGCCGGCGTCAACATTGTGCACGTGCCCTATCGCGGCGGCGGCCCGGCGGTGACCGACGTGATCGCCGGCCAGGTGCCGCTGCTGTGGGTGTCGATCCCCGCCGCGGCGCAGTTCGTCAAGACCGGCAAGCTGAAGGCGCTGGCGGTGAGCACGGTGAAACGCAGCGCCGCGTTTCCCGACGTGCCGACGATGCAGGAGTCCGGCGTCGCCGATTTCGAGGTCGACTCGTGGTACGCGATGTTCGTGCCGGCGAAGACGCCGAAACCGATCATCGACAAGCTGAACGCCGCACTGAACAGCGTGCTCAAGGAACCCGAGATCCGCGACAAGCTGCTGGCCCAGGGCAGCGAAGGTGTCGGCGGCACGCCCGAGGCGCTGGCGCAGGCGGTGGCCACCGAGCTGCCCAAGTGGGCCAAGCTCGCCAAGGACGCCAGCATCAAAGCAGAGTGAACGGTCCCCGATGCTGAGCCGTCCCCCCGCCCTGGATGCGATCGCCGCCGCGCATGTGGCCGAGTTGGTGACGCGCGCCCGCGTCGCGCAGCGTGTCGCCGAGGGCTACGACCAGGCCCGTGTCGACGAGCTGGTGCTCGCCGCCGGCTGGGCGCTCATGGAGCCGGCGCGCAACCGCGAGCTGGCGGAGCTGGCGGTGCGCGACACGGGCATCGGCCGCGTCGACGACAAGATCGCGAAGAACCACCGCAAGACGCTAGGCCTGCTACGCGACCTGCAGCAGGCGCCGTCGGTCGGCGTGATCGCCGAGGATGCGGCGCGCGGGCTGATCGAGATCGCGCGGCCGGTCGGCGTGGTGTGCGCGATCACGCCGTCGACCAATCCGGCGGCCACGCCGGCCAACAAGATCATCAACGCGCTGAAGGGCCGCAACGCGGTGATCGTGGCGCCCAGCCCCAAGGGCGCGAGCACGTGTGCCCGGTTGCTGCAGTTCATCCACGAACAGCTCGACCGCGTGGACGCGCCGCGCGACCTGGTGCAGATGCTGCCGGCACCGATCGACAAGGCGCGCACGGCCGAGCTGATGCGACAGTGCGACCTGGTGGTGGCCACCGGCTCGCAGGCCAACGTGCGCGCCGCCTATGCCAGCGGCACTCCCGCCTTCGGCGTCGGTGCCGGTAACGTGGCAGGGATCGTCGACGACACCGCCGACATCGAGGCCGCGGCCGATCGCATCGTGCGCAGCAAGACCTTCGACAACGCCACCAGCTGCTCGAGCGAAAACGCGCTGGTGCTGCTGGAGCCGGTGCGCGAGGCGCTGCTCGCCGCGCTGGCGTCGCGCGGCGCGGTGCTGCTCCACGCGGCGCAGAAGCAACAGCTGCAGTCGCTGATGTGGCGCGACGGCAAGCTGTCGCCCGGCGTGATCGGCCAGTCGGCCGCGGCGATCGCGGCCAAGGCCGGTTTTGCCGACATCGCGCAGCGCCAGCCGACGATGCTGCTGGTCGACGAGGACGGCTTCGGCCCGTCGCACCCGTTTTCCGGCGAGAAGCTGAGCCCGGTGCTGGCGGTCTATCGCGCGCGCGACTTCGCGCATGCCTGCGCGATGGTCGAGCAGATCTACGCCTTCCAGGGCGCCGGCCATTCGGTGGGCCTGCACAGCGCCCGGCCCGAGCGCGCGCTGGCGCTCGGCCTGGCGCTGCCGGTGTCGCGCGTGATCGTCAACCAGGCGCATTGCATCGCCACCGGCGGCAGCTTCGACAACGGGCTGCCGTTCTCGCTGTCGATGGGCTGCGGCACCTGGGGCCGCAACAACTTCTCCGACAACATGACCTATCGCCACTACCTGAACATCACGCGCATCTCGCGGCCGATTGCCGAGCGCGTGCCCGGTGAAGGCGAGATCTTCGGCCCCTTCTTCGCGAAACACGGGCGCGCCTGATGCGCACCGTGCGCGAGCTGATCGCGCGTGCCGTCGCGCGCCGGCCCGAGGCGGTGTACGCGATGGCGGTCGATCATGGCGGCGGCGCCACGCTGCGTTATCGCGCCCTGCTGGCCGGCTGCCGCCAGGTGGCACGCGGACTCGACGCGCATGGCGTCAAACGCGGCGCGGTGGTATCGCTGGTGATGCCCAACGGCCTGGCCACGCTGCAGCTGCTGCTCGGCGTGATGTGGGCCGGCCGCTGCGCGAACCCGGTGAACCTGCTGTCGCAGCCCGATCAGATGCGTTACGTGCTCGAGCACAGCGACTGCACGCTGGTCTTCGTGGCGCCCGAGTGGGCCGGGCGCGTGCGCGACATGGTGACCGGCCTGCGCCGCCGCGTGGCCGTGGTCGAGGTGTCGCCCGACGTGGTGCCGGTGTTCGACGACGCACTTCCCGCCGCCGACGCGCCGGCGCCGCGCCCCGACGACATGGCCTTGCTGATGTACACCTCGGGCACCACCGGCGTGCCCAAGGGCGTGATGCTCACGCAGGCCAACCTGACGGCCAACGCGCTGGCCATCAGTGCCGAGCATGCCCTCGGCGCGCGCGACCGCGTGCTGGCGGTGCTGCCGCTGTACCACATCAATGCCTTCGCGGTGACGATGCTGGCGCCGCTGGCCGAGGGCGGGTCGCTGGCGATGCCGCCCAAGTTCTCGGCCGCGCGCTTCTGGGACCAGGCGCGCGACGCCGAGTGCACCTGGCTCAACGTGGTGCCGACGATGATCTCCTACCTGCTCGAAGGCAGCGCGCCGCTGCGCGAGCAGACCGCGCGCCTGCGTTTCTGCCGCTCGGCCTCGGCGGCGCTGCCGCCGGAACACCTGCGCGGCTTCGAAGCGAAATTCGGCATTGGCGTGGTCGAGACGATGGGCCTCACCGAAACGGTGGCGCCATCGTTCTCCAACCCGCTCGACCCGGCGCAGCGCAAGCTCGGCTCGGTGGGCCGCGCCTCCGGCGGCGAGGCCTGCGTGGTCGACGCGGCCACGCTGCAGCCGGTGGCCCACGGCGGCACCGGCGAGCTGGCGATCCGCGGCCCGCACGTGATGCGCGGCTACTACAAGAACCCCGAGGCCACGCGCGCCGCGTTCACACCCGACGGCTGGCTGCGCACCGGCGACCTGGGCCACCGCGACGGCGACGGCTTCTTCTTCGTCACCGGGCGGCTGAAGGAGCTGATCATCAAAGGCGGCGAGAACATCGCGCCGCGCGAGATCGACGAGGCGCTGCTGCAGCACCCCGGCGTGCTCGACGCGGCAGTGGTGGGCATCCCCGACCCGCACTATGGCCAGGAGATCATGGCCTGCATCGTGCGGCGCGACGGCGTGGCCTGCGACGAGGCGATGCTGCGCGACTTCTGCGTCGAGCGACTTGGCCGCTACAAGACACCGAAGCTGTTCAGGTTTGTCGACGAACTGCCGCGCGGGCCTTCTGGCAAAGTACAACGCCTGAAACTGGTTGAGCTGGCTCCATCCCCGAAAGAACCTGCATGAACCTCACCCAAGCCCGCGGCGTCTACCCGATCGCGCCGACCCCGTTTGGCGACGACGGCGCCATCGACTTCGGCTCGATCGATCGCCTGTGCGAGTTCTATCTGCAGGCCGGCGCCACCGGCGTCACCGTGCTCGGCCAGCTCGGCGAGGCGCCCAAGCTCGACGCCGCCGAGAGCATCGCCGTGGCGTCGCGCTTCATCGACCGTTTCGGCGAGCTGCCGGTGATCGTCGGCGTGTCGGCGCCGGGCTTCGCGGCGATGCGCGCACTGGCGCACGAGGCGATGGCCAAGGGCGCGGCCGGCGTGATGATCGCGCCGCCGAACACGCTGCGTACCGACGACCAGATCGTCACCTACTACGCGCAGGCCGCGCAGGCGATCGGGCCCGACGTGCCGTTCGTGATCCAGGACTACCCGCTCACCTTCACCGTGCAGATGACGCCGGGCGTGATCCGCCGCATCGTGACGGACAACGCCTCGTGCGTGATGCTCAAGCACGAAGACTGGCCGGGCCTGGACAAGATCAGCGCGCTGCGCGGCTTCGAGCGCGACGGGTCGATGCGGCATGTGTCGATCCTGTGCGGCAACGGCGGCCTGTTCCTCGACTTCGAGATGGAGCGCGGCGCCGACGGCGCGATGACGGGTTATGCCTTCGCCGACATGCTGTGCGACGTGGTGCGCCTGTCGGCTGCGGGTCAGCGCGACGCTGCGCACGCGATGTTCGACGCGCACCTGCCGCTGCTGCGCTACGAGCAGCAGCCCGGCGTGGGACTGGCGGTGCGCAAGTACGTGATGCACCGGCGCGGGCTGTTGAGTTCACCCGCCCAGCGAAAGCCGGGCGGCGCGATCTCGCCCACCGCGAAGGCCGAGGTCGACTACCTGCTGCTGCGGCTGGCGCGGCACGATCCGCGCGCGCACCTGGCCCAGGGCTGAATTGCGGGCCGCGGCGATGATCCTGACCGCGATGCCCGATCTGCCGCCGCGGCCGGAAACCACGGCCAATGCAGCGTTCCGGCGCTGGTACCTGGCACGCTGGGGCCGCGAGAACGCGATCGTGTGCGGCCGCACCACGCAGGCCGAATACCCGCCGCACACGCAGACGCTGTCGATCAAGACCGCCTGGTCGGGCGGCGAGCGCTACTTCCTGCCGCACCGCGAGGTGGTGGTCGACGACGACAACTACCTGATCCTCAACGAGGGCCTCACTTATTCGAGCCTGCTGGCCTCGCGCCGTCCGACGGGGTCGTTCTCGGTTTTCTTCCGCCCGGGCATGCAGGACGAGGTGCAGGCCGCGCGCCGGCAGAGCCTGACGCAGGCGCTCGCGCAGCCCGATGCGGTGCCGCGCACCACCGGCTTCTCCGAACACCTGCGTCCGCACGACCGCGAGGTGTCGGCGCGGCTGCGCGTACTGCGCGACCAGGTACTGGCCGGCGAACGCAGCGAAAACTGGCTCGAGGAGCAACTGCTGCTGCTGCTCGATGCGATGCTGGCGGCCGAGAGCGCGGCCGCCGCCCGCGCCGAACGGCTGCAGGCCGCCAAGGCGAGCACGCGCCACGAGCTGGCGCGACGGCTGCGCCTGGCCGCCGACCTGATCGAGAGTGCGCATACCGAGCCGCTGAGCCTGGCGCGGCTGGCCGACGCCGCGTGCCTGTCGCGTTATCACTTCGTGCGCCACTTCCGCGAGCTTTACGGCGTGACGCCGCACACCGCCCTGACCGCCAAGCGCGTGCGCTGTGCCCGTCGCCTGATGCAGGCTGGCGAGACGGACAGCGAGCGTGTCGCGTTGCAAAGCGGCTTCGGCAGCCGCTGGACGCTGCAGCGCGCGCTGCGCCGCCACGCCGCCAGCAGCAGCCACTGAGCCCGGCCAGTCGCCGCGGCACCGCGCCCGAGTGGTGCCGGCGGGCGTGGAATCGGTCCAAAAGACTTGTGCCGATCAGGGTCAAAGGTGCTTACCATTCGCCGATGGACGTGGGGCCTCCTCCGCTGTTGAGCGTCCTCCAGTTCGAGGGCGTCGTCATCGCCGCGCTGGCGGTGTTGTTCGTGGCCACCTGGATCCGCAGCCGCGAACCCGGCACCGCCCTGCTGGCATTCGGTTTTGCGGTGACGGCGCTGTGGTACCTGAACGGCGACCGCATCGCCTATGTCGGGCCCAACATCGACTCCGACCAGCAGCGCATCTGGAGCAGCCTGATCGCCGTCGGCGTGCTGCTGATCTCGCTGGGCGTGGTGCGCTACCTCGGCGTGCCGCGCGGACGGCGGCGCTGGGCGCTGGCGCCTTTCATGCTGCCGGCGCTGGCCACCTTGATCGCGGTGGCCCTGACGACCGAACTGCCGCGCCGTGTCTTCCACGTCGGCGTGCTGCTGCCCTATGCCGGGGCCGCGCTGCTGGCCTTTCGTCGCTCGAGGCAGTATCCCGGCGACGGGCATGTGCTGCTCGGTCTCGCGCTGCTCATCCCGGCGGTCACACCCTATCTGCTGCTGGCGCTGGGTCTGCCCGCGACGCAGCTGAAGTACTTTGCCGGCGTTTCGGTGGTGCTGTTCGGGATGGTCCTGCTCACGGTCAGCCTGCTGCGGCGCCAACGAGTGCTCGATGACGAGGTGCGCCTCCGCTCGGCCGCCGAAGACGAGCTGCGCCACGCCAACGCTAGGCTGGAGGCGCGGGTGGGCGAGCGCACCGCGCACCTGCACGAGCTGGTCCAGGGCCTGGAGACCTTCAACCGCAGCGTGTCGCACGACTTGCGTGGCCCGCTCGGCGGCATGGCACAGCTGGCCCGCATGGCCACCGAGGCGATGGAGCGCGGTGACCCGTCGGTTGCGCGGCGCGCGCTGCCGGCGATTTCTTCGCAATGCGACGCCTCGTCGCGCCTGGTCAACACCATGCTCGACCTGGCACGCCTGGACGAGCAGCAAGCCCTGCCCGAGCCGCTGCGCATGGCGGACCTGGTGCAGTCGGCGTTTGACGAGGTGATGCTCGGTCTGCCGCCCGGACACCGGCCCGAGCTGCACTGCGCGCCGATGCCGCAGGTGATGGCCGATCCGCGGCTGCTGCGCCCGGCGCTGGTCAACCTGATCGGCAACGCGGCGAAATTCTCCCGCGAGGCCGCGCACCCGCGCATCGACGTCGACGGCACGGTGAACGGGCGGGACCTCACCGTGTGCGTGCGCGACAACGGCGTCGGCCTTGCGCCGGAGGTCGCCGAGCGCATCTTCGAGCCGTTCTATCAGGCTCATGGTGCGCGTTTCGAGGGTCATGGCCTGGGCCTGAGCATCGTGCGCCGCGCGGTGCAGGCCCTGGGCGGCCGCACCTGGGCCGAGCCTCGGGCCGAAGGCGGCGCGTCGCTGTGCTTCACGCTGCCCGGCGCGGTGCTGGCCGATACGGTCGCGCTCGACCCGCCCGTTCTGGCGGCCTGACGTCACGACGGGAGTGGCGGCGCGGCGCGGCGCACCGTGCTGTGGCGCGCTATCAACTTCGCAATTTGTGCACCCGCCTCGCATCGCCGCTGGCTAGGCTTTGACCCGTGCGTCACCAGATCGACGGGAGATGAATCGATGCCACAGCAATTCCTGCTGCTGTTTCGCGGCGGTGATCCGGCGCGCGCGGGTTTCAGCCCGCACACCGCCATGAAGCAATGGGGCGACTGGGTCGCCTCGCTCAAGCACAGCGGCCGCTTCGTGCATGGCGAGCCCCTGCAAGGCGCGCAGGGCTGCGTGCTGGCCGGCGAGGGCCGCGTCACGCGGGGCAGCGTGGGCGGCGACGAGGAGCGGGTCAACGGCTATCTGGCCGTTCGCGCGCCCGACCTCGACGCCGCGCAGACGCTGGCGCAGGACTGCCCGGTGCTGCTGCACGGCGGCACGGTGGAGATCCGCCCGGCGTTCGTCGTCAACGGTCATGGCTAGACGGCGGGCTGCCACCAACGCGGCACCGGCGCTCGTCGGCTGCCTGGTTGCCGCCATGGCGTGCGCGCAATCACCCACGCCGGCCGCATCTTCGGCCAAGCCGCCGCCGTGCGAGGCGCCGGAGCATCGCCAGTTCGATTTCTGGCTCGGCCAGTGGGATGTCTTCACGCCCGACGGCAAGCAAGCCGGCGAGAACCTCATCGAGCGCGTGCTCGGCGGCTGCGTGCTGCGCGAGAGCTGGCGCGGACGCGGCGGCTTCACCGGCTCGAGCCTGAACGGCTACGACGCCGCCGACAGGCGCTGGCACCAGAGCTGGTTCGACAACCAGGGCGGCCGGCTCGAGCTGACCGGCGGGCGCGAGGGTGAAGCGATGGTGCTGGCGTCGGCCACGCCGCGCGCCGACAAACCCGGCGCAATCCAGCGCCAGCGCATCCGCTGGACGCCGCTGCCCGATGGCGCGGTGCGCCAGCTGTGGGAGACGTCCGACGACGACGGCACAAGCTGGCGCGTCGCCTTCGACGGTCGTTACGTACGCAGGCGCTAAGCCAAGGTCTTGCGCGGATCCGGCTCCGCCGGTCCGCTGCAAGGGGCCCCTCGGGGGGCAGCGACCGACAGGGAGCGTGGGGGCCCGCTACAGACCCAGCCGCTCGGGCGCCAGGTAGGCCTGCCGGAAGACCTCGAACGGCGGCTGCTCGGCCGCCTCGAGCAGGCGCTGTGCGGCCAGCGACGCGCGCGCCTCGGCGGCGAAATGTTCGCGCAGCGATTCGGCGAACGGCAGCTCGAGCAGCTGCGCGCGCGCGGCTTCCGACAGCGTGCGCACGAAGCGGGTGTACGAGCTGTCGTGCTGCCGGCGCATCGCCTCGAGCACACGCGCCGAGGGCAGCGTGTCCATCCGCTGCAGCGCCGTCTGCGCCGCGCGCAGCGCGTCGCGGTAGGCGTCGCCGCCGAACACCGCATCGGCACGTTGGGCGATCGGCCTGCAGGCCTCCAGCAGCTCGGCGCCCCAGTCGGCGAGCGACACCTCGCGCCCCGCGCGCTCGAGCTTCAGGCCCGGCTGGCGGCCGGCGGCCGCGGTGCGCAACTGGTTGCGCGCGATCGCCGCGATCTCCTCGGGCGAGTCGGGCGGGCTGTCGCTGAGCAGGCAGTGCAGCAGAAAGACGTCGAGCAGGCGCATCGTCGAGGCCTCGATGCCCACCGGCACGAACGGATCGAGATCCATGCAGCGCACCTCGACGTATTCGACGCCGCGCTCGCGCAGCGCGTGCAGCGGCCGCTCGCCGGTCCTGATCACGCGCTTCGGGCGGATCGTGCCGTAGAACTCGTTCTCGATCTGCAGCAGCGTGGTCGCGAGTTGGTTGTATTCGCCGCCCGGGTTGTGGATGCCGACCGCTTCATAGGGCGGATAGGGCCGGGTCAACGCGCCCTGCAGCGACGCGCCGTAGCTCGCCAGGCTGTTGTAGCTGACCGCCAGCGCGGCCTGCGCATCGCTCTGGTAGCCGAGCCGGCCCATGCGCAGCGAGGTCGCGTGCGGCAGGTACAGCGTGTGCGCCGACAGTTGCTGCAGCTCGTGCTGGCGGCCCTCGACGAAGCTCGAACACACGGCCGGCGATGCGCCGAACAGCACCAGCAGCAGGAACGAGTGACGCCGGAAGTTGCGGATCAGCGCAAAGTAGTCGTCGTTGCTCAGCCCCGGCATCGACCAGTTGTAGTGGATGCCCGAGATGGTCTGCATGCGCCGGCCATAGCGATGGCCCAGACCCATGCGATAGACGCTCTTCGCGCGGCCGATGTTGGAGTTGCCGTAACGGCCGATCGGGATCGTCTCGTCGGGCGGCAGCCCGCACGGCATGCTGGCGACCCACAGCATCTCGTCGCCGGCCTCACGCAGCGCGTGCAGCACGAACTGGTGGATCTGCGTGATCTCGGCGACGCAGCCCTCGGCATCGGCGTGCACGCCGGTAATGAGTTCGAGCTGCGACTCGCTGTAGTCGGTGGTGATGTGCGGATGGGTCAGCGCCGAGCCGAGCGCCAGCGGATGCGGCGTGAGGGCGAGCGAGCCGGTGGCCTGCACGCGCAGGCTCTCCTTCTCGATGCCGCGGCGCATGCCCTGCAGGCGTTCGGGCGCCAAGGCGGCCAATGGGTCGGCGAGTCGGTTCAAACTGTCCCCAATCACGCCGCAGCTGGAAACGCATTTCCGCCGGCGGCTCGTCTTGTCATGGGCGACCCACCAGGCCACCACGCACAGGCACATCCTAACGGCGCCCACCGAAGTCTGCTCGGGCGGGGGCAAAACGCCGTGCCCCCTGCCCCGGGGGCCCCTGGCCGATGCGACTTGATCTAGACGAAACGCAAGGCGATGCTGCCGAGCGGCCCGTAGTCGGCCTGCAGCGTGTCACCCTTGACCGCGGTGGTGGGGCGCGTGAACGAGCCAGCCAGCACCACGTCGCCGGCGTTCAGCTGCTCGTCGTGGGGTGCGAGTCGGTTGGCCAGCCAGGCCACGCCGTTGGCCGGATGATTGAGCACACCGGCGGCCAGGCCGGTCTCTTCCACGACGCCGTTCTTGTGCAGCAGCGCGCCGACCCAGCGCAGGTCCACATCCATCGGCCGCACCGGGCGGCCGCCGAGCACGATGCCGGCATTGGCCGCAAAGTCGCTGATGGTGTCGAACACCTTGCGCGGGGCCTTGGTCTCGCGGTCGAACTGCTCGATGCGCGCGTCGATGATCTCGATGGCCGGGCTCACGTAGTCGGTGGCCGACAGCACGTCGAACAACGTGACGTCCGGGCCCTTCAGCGGCTTGCCGAGGATGAACGCCAGCTCCACCTCGATGCGCGGCGCGATGAAGCGCTCGATCGGGATCTCGCTGCCGTTGGCGAAGAACATGTCGTCCATCAGCGGCGCGTAGTCGGGCTCGTCGATCTGGCTCGACAGCTGCATCGCACGCGAGGTGAGGCCGATCTTGCGGCCCAGGATGCGGCGGCCGTCGGCCAGCTCGAGCGCCACCCAGGCGCGCTGGATCGCGTAGCCGTCTTCCACCGTCATCTGCGGGTGGCGCTTGGAGAAGTGGCGCAGCTGCGTGCGCGTCTTGCGCGCCTGGTACAGCTCGCGGGCGAGCGCCTCGATGGTTTGCTGCGGCAGCATCAGGGGGAGCCTTTCGTGAACAGCGGGTGCAGGTTGCCGAACTTGGCGTCGAAGACCTCGGCGCCTTCGTCCACCTGCAGTGTCAGACCCACGGGCCGGCGCGCGAGCACCGGCGCGAGAAACGCCTTGGCGGCGGCCGCGAGCACCTCGCCGGCCTGGCGCTTGACGCCCTCGCTGCGGCCGCGGCCCATGCGCAGGTTGAACCAGGCGAAGCCGTAGTCGGCCTTGCCGTCGGCCACCGCGAAGTGCGCCGCCGGGTAGGCCAGCACGCGTGTGCCGCCCGTCGGAAAGACGGGCGCGCCCTGCTCGTCGCGGACGGTGAGCATGGCGTCGGCCAGTGCGCGGCACAGCGCCGACATGTCGAACTCTTGGTCGAGCTGCGGGGTGTACAGGATCACCAGGTGTGGCATGGGGCGGGCGGCGGAGTACGGGTTCAGGGGCCCCGGGATTGTTCACCATCGCGCACCGCGCCGCCGAGGCGGAACGCCGCCGCCACGGCCTCGGCGCGCGTGGCCACGCCGAGCTTGGCGAAAAGCGCCTCCACGTGATGATCCACCGTGCGCGAGGAGCGATGCAGCCGCGCGGCGATCTCCTTGTTGCGCAGGCCCTGCACCAGCAGCTCGAGCACGGCCAGCTCGCTGGCCGTGACGCCGGCCGGATGCGCCGCGGTGGCCGGGCGCGGCCCGCGCGCCAGGCCGCGCACACCGGCGGCACGCAGCCGCTGGCGGATGCGCTCGACGAGGGGCCGAGCCTCCAGCGGCGCCAGCAGCGCGAGTGCCCGTGCGGTCTCGTAGGGGCAGCCGAGTCGTCGCCAGGCATCGGCCGCTTCGCGCCAGCAGCCCGCGGCTTCAAGCGCGCAGGGGTGCGTGGCACACCAGGCCGGCACGGGCTCGGCACGGCCGCCGCGTCGACACCACAGCAGCAGCTCGGCCGCGAGCGAGCGCAGTTGCCTGTCGAGCGCGAACGGCGATGCGACAGCGGCCTCCTGTGCGGCCACGTCGTCGCGGCCCTCGAGCCACGCCGCCTCGGCACGCGCGGCCTGCACCGCCGCGACACGCGGCATGGCACCGCCGGCGAGCTGCATCGCCCGATCCAACGCGGACCCCACGCCGGGATCACCACGCCGGGCGCGCAGCCGGCCGAGCGTGACCAATGCGCGGATGCGGGCAATCGCCGTGGCGCGCGGGCTCGAGATCACCTCCTGCGCCGCGGCGGCGGCGTCGTCCCAGCGGCCCTGCAGCATGCGCACGTGGGCGAGCGACGACACCTGGTGCAAGCGCGGCGCGTCGAGGTCGCGCTCGGCGCAGAACGCAACGCCGCGCTGCAGGTACAGCTCGGCCGGCGCGAGCCGCAGCGCCATCGCGCAACCGGCACCCAGGTTGGCGAAGAGCATCGCGGTCGACAGATCGTCATGCTGCGCCTCGGCCAGCGCGAGGCCCTTCTCCAGCTGCACGACGGCTTCGTCGCAGCGGTCGCAGGCCATCAGCGCGGCACCCAGCGTGTTCAGGCCGTCCACGAGCAATGCCCGGTCGTCGCGGCGCTCGGCCGCGGCCAGCGCCGCCTGGGCGATCGCGATGGCCGTCTGCGACTCCTGCTTGTGCATATGCAGGTGGGCGAGGGCCATCTGCACCGGATGCCGCGCCGCGGCGTCGGGCGGCGCCGTGAGCAGCAGCTGCTGCGCCTCGCGCAGCACCTGCTCGGCCTCGACGTGGCGGCTCTGCAGCAAATGCAGCGTCGACAGTTCGACCAGCGACCGCGCCGCCCGCTCGCCCTGCCCGAGCTCGCGCCACAGCCGCGACGCCTGCTGGCGCGCGGCGGTGGCGTCGTCCATGTCGCCGCAGGCGCGCTGGCCCTCGGCCATGGCGTCGAGGTACGTCGCGCGCTGCCCGGCAGTGCCGGCGTGCCGCAGCGCGAGCGCCCCGTGCG
>CALMQI010000279.1 GCA_937871935.1 uncultured Burkholderiales bacterium | reverse complement strand
TCAGCTGGGAGAGCGTCGCGTTCGCAATGCGAAGGTCGGGAGTTCGATCCTCCTCGTCTCCACCAGCATCAGCTGGGCCTGCCAGCGAGCAGGCCCAGACGACTTTCCCGAGCTGTCGGCAATCCGTCGGCCCGGCCCCATCACACCACTTGCAGCACGACGTTGCCCACCGCGCGGCCCTGCTCGACCGCTTCGTGCGCCTGCACGATGCTCTGCAGCGGCAGGCGCAGCGCGATGTTGTGCGCCAGCTCACCGCGCGCGAGCGCCCGCTGCAGCGCTCCGGTGGCGCGGGCGCGTTCTTCATCGTCGAGGTGATAGACGATGAAGAACGCCAGCCGTATGTTCTTTGCCAGCAGAACACCGAACGGCAGATTCAGCGGCAACGGGCTGCTGCCGTAGACCACCAGCTCGCCACCGGTGCGCAGCATGTCGAGGTCGAGCGTGCCATTCACCGCCAGGTCGAGCTCGATGATGCGATCCAGCCCCTTGCCGTGCGTGAGTTCGCGCACGCGCTCGACCACCGGCTCGCTCTTGTAGTTGAGCGCCACGTCGGCGCCGGCCTCGCGGGCCAGCGCTGCCTTGGCGTCGCTGCTCACGGTGGTGAACAACTGCGCCGCCCCCATGCGACTGGCGATTTGCAGCGCATAGTGGCTCACCGCCCCGGCGCCGCCGGCGATGAGCACACGCTTGCCGGCCACGCCGCCCTGCGTCAGCACCGCGTGCATGGCGGTGAGCGCGGGGATGCCCAGGCACGCGCCGGCCTCGCCACTCACGCCTTCGGGCAGCGGCACGGCCTGGCGCTGGGGCAGGCAGATCATCTGCGCAGCGGTGCCGTTGGCACGACCCCAGGCCGCGTTCCACAACCACACACGTTCGCCGACGCGCGCAGCGCTCACGCCCTCGCCCACCGCGTCGATCACGCCCATGCCGTCGCTGTGTGGGATCACCCGCGGAAACGGCATCACCTTGCTGCGCAGGCCGGCGCGGCTCTTCACGTCCGACGGGTTGACACCGGACCACTGCACGCGCACGCGCACTTCGCCGGGCGCCGGGGCGGGGTCGGGCAGTTCGGCGAGCTGCAGCACCTCACCAGCGGGACCGACGGACTCGTAAAACGCTGCATGCATGAAAGGCTCCAGGGTTGTCGACTTGGTGGCGCCGGCCAGGCGCATCACGCGGTTCGACGTGATGAGGCATGGCGTGATTGTGGCGCGCGGTCGTCTCGGCATCGGCGTGCGCACGCTGTGCGCCGGTCCACGTCGGGCCGAGGCGACACACCGAACCTTGCCCCCTCGCCCACCACGGCTGACACAATCGGCGCATGAAATCGATCAGCCTCGGCCGTGCCCTCGTGGCGCTGGTGGCCGCCGTGACCGTCTGCGCCATCGCGCAGACCCCCGTGCCTGCCGGCAAGGCGCCGCGCAACCGCAGCGAGATCCCGGCCGAGTTCCGCTGGGACTTCAGCGCTATCTATCCTGACTGGAATGCCTGGGAAGCCGGCATGCGCGAGATGCAGGCCAAGGCCGACGCGTTCGCGGCGCTGAAGGGCACGCTGAAGAACGGGCCCGACGCAGTGCTGAAGGCCTACCAGGCATTTGACGAGATCGGCAAGCTGCAGTACCGGCTGTACCGCTACCCGCAGCTGCAGCGCGACGTCGATACGCGCGACCAGGCCGTGGCGGGGCGCTTCCAGCGCGTAGGCGCGTTGTTCGCGAAGTTCGAGACGGCCACCGCCTGGTTCACGCCCGAGCTGCTGCAGGTGCCGCAGGCCACGATGCGGCGCTGGATCGAGCAGACGCCGGCGCTCGGCCCCTATCGCTTTCCGATTCTCGAGGCCTATCGCCGCGAAGCGCATGTGCTCGACGAGAAGGGCGAGCGGCTGCTGTCGCTGGCCAGCCGGTTCAACGACTCGCCGCGCGAGACCTATGCCGAGCTGAGCACCTCGGACATCTTGTTCCCCACCGTCACGCTGGCCGACGGCCAGAGTGTCACGCTGTCGCCGGGCAACTACTTTGCGCTGCTCGAGGGCAACCGCAACCAGGCCGACCGCGCCAAGGCCGCGGCAGCCCATGTGGGCGCCTACGCGACAACGGCCCACACCTATGCTGCGCTCTACAACAGCGTGCTGCAGCGTGACTGGTTCATCGCCCAGGCGCGCAACTTCCCCACGACGCTCGACGCCGCGCTGCACAGCGACGCCGTGCCGCGGCAGGTGGTGGAAACGCTTGTCGAGGCCACACGCGCCGGCACCGCGCCGCTGCAGCGCTACATGCGACTGCGCAAGAAGCTGCTCGGCCTGGAGGCCTACCACCCCTACGACGGCTCGCTGCCGATCTTCAGGAGCGACAAGACCTACCCCTACGCAGATGCCCGCGAACTGGCGCTGGCCTCGGTGGCGCCGCTCGGCGAGGAGTACGGCGCACGCTACCGCCGCTTCGTCAGCGGTGGCCGCATCGACGTCTACGAGAGCCCGGGCAAGCGCAGCGGTGCCTACAGCGCCGGCGTGTACGGCGTCGGCCCGTATCT
This sequence comes from uncultured Burkholderiales bacterium, assembly GCA_937871935.1. GTDB lineage: Bacteria > Pseudomonadota > Gammaproteobacteria > Burkholderiales > Burkholderiaceae_C > JAEUPI01. Next base: position 28,053 of record CALMQI010000279.1, on the reverse strand, counting down.
GCTGCTCAACTACAACGACACGCTGGACTCGGCATTCACGCTGGCGCACGAGGCCGGCCATGCCATGCACACCGTGCTGTCCTACGAGAACCAGCCGTTCTCGACCGCGGACTACACGATCTTCGTCGCCGAGGTGGCCTCGACCACCAACGAGCGCTTCCTGCTCGAGGAGATGCTGCGCCGTACCAGCGACCCCAAGGAGCGCTTCCTGCTGCTGCAGCACGCGGCCGACGCGATCGTCGGCACCTTCTACACGCAGGTGCTGTTCGCCGACTTCGAACTGCGGGCCCACCAGCGCGTCGAGCGCGGCGAGCCGATCACGACCGAGGTGCTCAACAAGCTCTATGGCGAGACCGCGCGCTCGTACTACGGCGACGCGGTCACGTTCGATCCGTTCTACGAGGTGACCTGGGCGCGCATCTCGCACTTCTTCAACTCGCCCTACTACGTCTACCAGTACGCCACCTGCTTCGCCTCGTCGGCACGTCTGTTCGACGCCATGACGACCGGCTCGCCGCAGGCGGGCCAGGCCGCCACCGAGCGCTATCTCACGCTGCTCAAGAGCGGCGGCAACGACAACCCGATGAAGCAGCTCCAGCAGGCCGGCGTCGACCTGACGCAACGCGCCACCGTGCAGGCGGTAATCGACCAGCTCGACACGCTGGTCACGCGCATGGAAGCCGAGGCGCAGAAGATCCGTTGAGCGCCGGGGCATCGCGGGGGCCGCAGCGGTCCGGCATGGCTGCGGCTATCCTTGTGCCGATGCCCAACGTGCTGACCGTCACCGACCTCTGCAAGACCTACGCCTCGGGCTTCCACGCCCTCAAGCACGTCAACCTGCAGATTCGTCGCGGCGAGATCCTGGCGCTGCTGGGGCCCAACGGCGCCGGCAAGACCACGCTGATCAGCATCGTCTGCGGCATCGTCAACCCGACGTCGGGCAGTGTGGCGGTCGACGGCCACGACATCCAGCGCGACTACCGCGCCGCGCGTGCGCTGATCGGCCTGGTGCCGCAGGAGCTGACGACCGACGCCTTCGAGTCGGTGTGGAACACCGTGTCGTTCAGCCGCGGCCTGTTCGGCAAGCCACCCGATCCCGCGCATGTCGAGAAGGTGCTGCGCGAGCTGTCGCTGTGGGACAAGAAGGACAACAAGGTGATGACGCTGTCGGGCGGCATGAAGCGCCGCCTGTTGATCGCCAAGGCGTTGTCGCACGAGCCGCGCATCCTGTTCCTCGACGAGCCGACCGCGGGCGTCGACGTCGAGCTGCGGCGCGACATGTGGCAGCTGGTGCGGCGCCTGCGCGACACCGGCGTGACGATCATCCTGACCACCCACTACATCGAGGAGGCCGAGGAGATGGCCGACCGCATCGGCGTCATCAGCAAGGGCGAGCTGATCCTGGTCGAAGACAAGGCCGAGCTGATGCGCAAGCTCGGCCGCAAGCAGCTCACACTGCAGCTGGCGCAACCGTTGACCCAGCTGCCACCCGCGTTGGACGGACACGATCTGCAGCTGTCGGCCGACCGTACCGAGCTGACCTACACCTACGACGCGCAGGGCCCGCGCATCGGCATCGTCGAGCTGCTCAAGGACCTGGCCGCCGCCGGCATCCGCTTCAAGGACCTGCACACGACGCAGAGCTCGCTGGAAGACATCTTCGTCAGCCTGGTGCACCGCGAGCGCGAGGTCACGCCATGAACCTGCACGCCATGCGCGCCATCTACGCCTTCGAAATGGCGCGCACCCGGCGCACGCTGATGCAGAGCATCGTCTCGCCGGTGATCTCTACCTCGCTGTATTTCGTGGTCTTCGGTGCCGCCATCGGCTCGCGCATCCAGGAGGTGCATGGCGTCAGCTATGGTGCCTTCATCGTGCCGGGCCTCGTGATGCTGTCGCTGCTGACGCAGAGCATCTCCAACGCCTCGTTCGGCATCTACTTCCCCAAGTTCACCGGCACCATCTACGAGCTGCTGTCGGCGCCGGTGTCGTACTGGGAGATCGTCATTGCCTACGTCGGCGCGGCGGCCACCAAGTCGATCGTGCTCGGGCTGATCATCCTGGCCACCGCGACGCTGTTCGTGCCGCTGCGCATCGAGCATCCGCTGTGGATGCTGCTGTTCCTGCTGCTGACCTCGGTGACCTTCAGCCTGATCGGTTTCATCATCGGCATCTGGGCCGACGGCTTCGAGAAGCTCCAGGTGGTACCGCTGCTGATCGTCACCCCGCTCACGTTTCTGGGCGGCAGCTTCTATTCGATCGACATGCTGCCGCCGTTCTGGCAGACGGTGGCCCTGTTCAACCCGGTGGTCTACCTGGTGAGCGGCTTCCGCTGGAGCTTCTTCGGCCTGGCCGACGTGGGTGTGGGCATCAGCCTGGGCATGACCGCGGCGTTCCTCGCGCTGTCGCTGGCGCTGGTGGCCTGGATCTTTCGCACCGGGTACCGACTCAAGGCCTGATGCTCGCCTGCCGGCGAGCCACCACCAAGGCCAAGGCCGGCCTGTTCGCGCTGGCGGCTGCACACGCCGTTTGGCCTGGATCAAGCGGGTGACGGTCGGGCGAGCCGGCCCTGCGGGTTATCATCGTGGCGTCATCGGGGAGTAGCCGCTCTTCAGTTCGTCGAAGAGGCTTGCGTCAACATGCTTGGCCCACACCGGCCATGGCGCAAGCGGTTCTCGGGCCTGGCCAGACCTTTGACCACGATACCTCCGCATGGGCCGGAGAAGCGTCGTGGTCGATCGTCAACATTCCGGCCCCGGACTCTCGATGGAATCCTTACTTGTCTCTACAGGTGTCGTCGCGCTGGCCGAAGTCGGCGACAAGACACAGCTGCTTGCGTTCATCCTGGCCGCACGCTTCAAGAAGCCACTGCCCATCATTGCCGGCATCCTGCTGGCCACGCTAGTCAATCACGGATTGGCCGGCGCACTCGGCGCCTGGATCACCTCGACCGTCGACCCGAAGGTGCTGCGCTGGGTGCTCGGGTTGTCGTTCCTCGCCATGGCCGCCTGGACACTGATCCCCGACAAGATCGAGGACGAGCAGACGCAGGCGGCGCGCCGCTTCGGCGTGTTCGGCGCGACGCTGATCACATTCTTTCTGGCCGAGATGGGCGACAAGACGCAGCTCGCCACGGTGGCGATGGCGGCGCACTACGGCACGCCGCTGCTGGTGGTGATCGGTACCACCGCCGGCATGCTGATCGCCGATGTGCCGGCGGTGTTCATCGGCGAGAGGCTGTCGTCGCGCGTCCCGATGCGGCTGGTGCACGGCGTCGCCGCGGTGATCTTCGCGCTGCTGGGCCTCGCCACGCTGCTCGGCGCCGGCGCAAGGCTGGGCTTCTGAGAGCTACCACGCGATGGCCGCCGCCAAGAAGCGGCGTTTGACGCCAGTCGAAGGCCGAGCAGATATCCTTGCCGGCAACACAGTTTCGCTTGGCCTCGCACGGACGATGCACTATGTTGGCAGGGGCGCCATCGTGGCGCAGCCGATGGATCACATGACGCACACCCTTTCCCCATCCGACAGTCCACGTGCCGTGGCCGAAGTGCTGGCACTGGTGGTGGCCGTGCAGCCCGACTGCGAAGCAAGTCAGGCCCGCATGCTGCACGAGCTCGACGCGTATCGACGCATCGGCATGTCGCAGACCGAGTTCAACGGCCTGGTCGAGCATTTCCGGCAGGCGGCGCTGGCCGAGCATGGTTATCCGCATCTCGACGACCTGGCCTTGATCGACGAACTGCTGGACGGCGTGCACGACGAGCGGCACCGCCTGCTGCTGTGCCGCATGACAAGCTGCCTGATCACCGTGGACGGCCAGATCGACGACTTCGAACGCACACTGTACGACCGCATGCTGCTGCGCTGGGGCTACACGCGCACGAGCGTCTCGCGCGCGATCCTCGCCGAGCACATGCAATGAGCGCTGGCGCGGTGCGGCAGGCCGCACGCGCCGGACGCTCAATGGTCTTCGAGCCGTGTCATGGTGTCTTCGGCCAGCGAGCCGGTGTCGGGGTCCAGCCAGTTGGTCAGGCCGAGTTCCTGCTCGGCCTCGTCCAAGCTCTCTCCAGGCTCGACGCCGTCTTCGACCGATTCGTCCATGTCGGCAAGCGCCGCCTGCAGCGTGGTGTACGGGCCGAACTCCTGGTGCCCGTCGAGCGCGATCCAGTGGTAGCCGTCGGGCCGCTGCACGATGCGTTGCAGGCGCTCGTCGCCGTCGCCGCCGGCCTCGCCGTCGTCGCCCGCGTCGAATTCTTCGCGCTGCTCGGTCATGGTGTCCGCCTTCTCCACTGCCACAGGCCGTGGCGTCGTGCGTCGATGTTAGGCCGAGCAGCCACGCTGCGCTTGCGAACCATCAACGCCGCCAAGGGCTAGGCCCGATACAGGGGCGCGTCTGCGATGATGTACGACTGGACGGAGCCCTGGGCCCATGCTGCACTGGCATGGGACATCCGTCTGGTCTCGCAATCGGGCCCGTCGGCCTGGATGCAGCGTCGAGACCGGCGCCTGCGCAAGCTGCTGGAACTGGCGGCCGCGCGCTCGGCCCTCCATGCCGGCGCGCCAGCCGCGAACGGCGAGGACGAGCCGATGGCCTGGCTGGCGCGCTGGCCGGTCATGCACAAGCCGGCGCTGATGCGCCGCTTCGACGCCAGCCTCACCGATGGCTCGATCACGCTCGCCGCACTCGAGTCGTTCATGACCGACCCGTCGCGCATCGGCACGCTGTACGACGATCGCGTGATGGCGTGGGAAAGCTCAGGCAGCTCGGGCAAACCGGGCGTGTTCGTCCACGATGCGCAGGCGCTGCGCGTGTACGACCAGCTCGAGAGCCTGCGCCGGCCGCCGGTGATCACCGGTATCGGGCCGATCGCCTTCGTCGGTGCGACGCAGGGCCACTTCGCCAGCGTCTGCACGATCGAGCGGCTGCGCCGCCTCGGCCCGCTGGCGGCAGCGTGCATGCGGTCGTTCTCGTTCATGCAACCGATGGCGCAGCTCGTCGCGCAACTCAACGCCTATCGACCGGCCGTGCTGGCGAGTTATCCCAGCACCGCGAGCCTGCTCGCCGACGAACAAGAGGCCGGGCGGCTCACCATCCACCCCCTGTCGATCTGGACCGGCGGCGAGACGCTGACGCCGGCGGTGCGCCGGTTGGTGCGGCGGGCCTTCGACGCGCCGGTGATCAACAGCTATGGCGCGTCGGAGTTCCTCGCAATCGGCTGCGAATGCCGGCATGGTGCGATGCACCTCAATGCGGACTGGGTGATTCTCGAGCCGGTAGACGGTCATATGCGTCCGGTCGCGCCCGGCGAGCTCGGCGCCACGACGCTGCTGACCAATCTGGCCAACCACCTGCAACCGCTGATCCGCTACGACATCGGCGACCGCGTGCGCATCGATCCGCGGCCCTGCGTCTGCGGATCGCCGCTGCCGGTGATCGACGTACAGGGCCGCTGCGACGACAGCCTGGTGCTGCGCGCCAAGGACGGTCACCCGGTCAGCCTGCCGCCGCTGGCCCTGGTGGGCTTGCTGGAGAACGACGCCGGCATGTTCGACTTCCAGCTCGTGCAGCACGGCGCCGACCGGCTGCGGCTCGACTTGCGTGGCAACGGCAGCACCAGCGGGCGTCAATGGGGTTTGGCGCGCGAGGTGCTGCGGGCCTACCTGCGCACACAAGGCCTGGCCAACGTGCGGCTGACGCATCGCTGCGGCGTCAAGCAGGCGCCGGGCCGCAGTGGCAAGCTCCAGCGCGTCGTGGCCTATCCGCGCGCTTGATCCGGCGTTTCGTGCGTCTCGATGCGGCAGGCCGATCAGTCGCGCCGGATCGCGACCAGTTCCACCTTCTCGCGCCCCGGTGGCTCGTTGCGCCCGGTGCGCACGGCGAACTCGGATTCGAATCGCACCACGCGACCGAGCACTGGCGAATACCACACCCGTGCGTCCAGCCACAGCACCGCCTGCGCGCGCAAGCCGGTACCCTTGTAGTCGATGCGCTGCACCTTCAGATCACCGAACGGCGTGGGCTCGACCTCGTCGGACACCATCTGCCCCTGCAGATCGAAGTCGCCCGAGCAGGCCTGCGGGTCGGGCTTCTTGTACTGAACGCGCCATCGCATGCCGAGCATCATGTCGGGCCGGCCCCACCCGCCCGGCGGAGCACAGGAGTCCATGTCGCCTGCCAGCGGCGTGGCGTTGCTGACCACCGTGCCGTCGAGCCGTTCGATGCGGCCACCCTGGTTGAACACCACCCGGTCACCCTCGATGCGATCGACCGAATAGGCCACCTCGCGGGCAGTTTGCGTGTACAGGTCGGTCACCCGATAGGCGACCTGGTCGCCGCGCTTGAGCGCCGGCACCTTGGTCACCACCGTCGGCACCGCGACCGCCGCCGCCACGCCTCCCGCAGCAGGGGCGCCGATGCGCGGCACCGTGGCGCCGGTATAGCTCAGGTTCGACAGCTCACCTCTTGCGGTGAACATGCCTTCGACACTCAGCACGACGCGGCCGACGAGCAGTCCCATGCCGATGGCGCTGCGCACGTAGTGCGTCTGTCCGGCGACCACCTGAACGTCGACGCTCGATGCCGCCTCGGTCGAGGCGCTGGCCGTGTGCTTGCCCGGCGCGGCATCGACATAGAAGAAGCCACCCGGCTTCGATTGCCCCACCACCTGCCCGTCGAGACGGATCTCGGGCTGCACGGCGGCGCCGACGATCGAATCGGAGCGATAGAAGACGATGCGACCGAAACCCGGCGGCACCGAGCCGAGCGCGGAAGCCATTTCGGCACCCTTGGGCCCGGTGGCTGCGCAACCCTGCAGCCACAGGACGAACAAGACCGCCGCTGCGGTCATCAGCCTTCTCAGCACGCTGGATTCCTCCCTGGCGCAGAAGTATAGGAGAGCCGCACGCTCGAGATCGCGCCCGGCGAGCGGGTTGCAGCCTGGCTTCTTTACATCCTGATGATTCATACTTAAACTAAATATCGTCGACCCGGCGCGTGGCCGAGCGTTGGCAATCCCGGAGCCTGTCTGTGAAGATCGTCTGCATCGGCGGCGGCCCCGCCGGCCTGTACTTCGCGCTGCTGATGAAGCAGCTCGACACCGCGCACGACATCACCGTGGTCGAGCGCAACCGACCCTACGACACGTTCGGCTGGGGCGTCGTCTTCTCCGACGCCACCATGGACAACATGCGCCTGTGGGACCGCGAGACCGCCGACGCAATCGAGGTCGCCTTCAATCACTGGGACGACATCGAGCTGCACTTCAAGGGCCGCACCATCCGCTCGGGTGGTCACGGCTTCGTGGGCATCGGCCGCAAGAAGCTGCTCAACATCCTGCAGGCGCGCTGCGAGCGATTGGGCGTGAAGCTGGTCTTCGAGACCGAGGCCGACTCCGACGCCGACTATCCGGACGCCGACCTGGTGATCGCCAGCGACGGCATCAACAGCCGCATCCGGCAGCAACACGCGGCGGTGTTCAAGCCCGACATCGTGACGCGGCCCAACCGCTTCATCTGGCTCGGCACCCAGAAGATCTACGACGCGTTCACCTTCCTGTTCGAGCGGACCGAACACGGCTGGTTCCAGGCCCACATCTACAAGTTCGACGACACCACCAGCACCTTCATCGTCGAGTGCCCCGAGCACGTGTGGCTGGCACACGGGCTCGACCGCGCCGACCCCGACCAATCGATCGCCTTCTGCGAGCAGCTCTTCGCCAGCAACCTGCGCGGCGAGAAACTGATGTCCAACGCGCGCCATCTGCGCGGCTCGGCATGGCTCAACTTCCAGCGTGTCACCTGCAACCAGTGGTCGCACTTCAACGGTCGCAGCCATGTGGTGCTGATGGGCGACGCCGTGCACACCGCACACTTCGCGATCGGCTCGGGCACCAAGCTCGCGCTGGAGGACGCGATCGAGCTGACCCGGCAGTTCAAGGAGCTCGGCGACACGGTCGACAGAATTCCGCAGGTGCTCGCCCGCTACCAGGAACTGCGCGCGGTCGACGTGATCCGGCTGCAGAACGCGGCGTGGAACGCGATGGAGTGGTTCGAGGTCTGCGGCGAGCGCTACTGCGACCAGCTCGAACCCGAGCAGTTCATGTATTCGATGCTCACGCGCAGCCAGCGCATCAGCCACGAGAACCTGCGCCTGCGCGACAAGGGCTGGCTCGAGGATTTCGAGCGTTGGTTTGCCGCGCGGGACGCGATGTCGGGGCCGCCTGCCCCGCTCGCCGTGCCGCCGATGTTCACGCCCTACACGGTGCGCTCGGTCACGCTGAAGAACCGTGTCGTCGTCTCGCCGATGGCGCAGTACTCCTGCGTCGACGGCATGCCGGCCGACTACCACCTGGTGCACCTGGGCGCCCGCGCGATGGGCGGCGCCGGCATGGTGGTGGCCGAGATGACCTGCCCTTCGCCCGATGCGCGCATCACGCCGGGTTGTCCGGGCCTGTGGAGCGATGCGCAGGCCCAAGCCTGGAAGCGCATCGTCGACTTCGTGCACCGCGAGACCGACGCCAGGATCGCGATGCAGGTCGGCCACGCCGGGGCCAAGGGCTCGACCAACGCACCATGGCAAGGTGCCGGTGCCGACCAGCCGCTGGCCCGCGGCAACTGGCCACTGATCGCGGCCTCGGCGGTGCCGTATCTCGACGAAGGCGGCGCGGTGCCCAAGGCGATGGACGCCGCCGACATGGCCCGCGTGACGGCCGACTTCGTGCGCGCCACACGATTCGCCGCCGAAGCCGGCTTCGACTGGCTGGAGCTGCACTGCGCGCACGGCTACCTGCTGTCGAGCTTCATCTCGCCGCTGACCAACCGGCGCACCGATGCCTACGGCGGCTCGCTGGCCAAGCGCCTGCGTTACCCGCTCGAGGTCTTCGCGGCCGTGCGCGACGCCTGGCCGGTACAGCTGCCGATGAGCGTGCGCATCTCGGCGCACGACTGGGTCGACGGCGGTATCACACCGGCCGACGCAGTGCAGATCGCGCGCGCCTTCAAGGCCGCCGGTGCCGACCTGATCGACTGCTCGTCGGGGCAGGTCAGCGTCGAGCAGAAGCCCACCTATGGCCGCATGTATCAGACGCCGTTCGCCGACCGCATCCGCAACGAGGCCGGCATCGCGACCATCGCGGTCGGCGCGATCAGCGAGGCCGACCACGTGAACAGCATCATCGCCGCCGGCCGCGCCGACCTGTGCGCGGTGGCACGGCCGCACCTGGCCAATCCGGCATGGACGCTGACCGAGGCCGCCAAGATCGGTTATGCGGCTGCCCCGTGGCCGAAGCAATTCCTGACCGCCAAGTCGCAGCTCGAGAGCAACATCGTGCGCGAACGTGCCGCGCTCACCGCCGCCAAGGTCAGCGTCTGATGAGCCTTCGCCGGGCCGTCCCAAGAAGGCGCGCCCCTGCCGGGAGGGGCGGCGCCACAGGCGCCAAGGGGGCGAGATGAGCCGCCGCACCCGCCGCTTCGGCCACACCCACCTGCTCGCCGAGGACGCGATCGGCCTGGAGGCGCGTGCCGAGCACGACGACCATCTGTCGCTCAAGCTGTGGCTGCGGCTGCTGGCCTGCAGCACGCAGGTGGAGATCGAGGTTCGCAATCGCCTGCGCGCGCAGTTCGGCATCTCGCTGGCGCGCTTCGACTACCTGGCCCAGCTGCACCGCCACGCCGACGGCCTGCGCATGAGCACGCTGTCGCGTTATCTCATGGTCACCGGCGGCAACGTGACGGCACTGACCGACGAACTGGCGCGCGAAGGCATGGTGCTGCGCGAAGACGACGCCGATGATCGACGCTCCTACCGCCTGCGCATGACGCCGGCCGGCCGCAAGGCCTTCGAGCGCATCGCGCGCGCGCACGAACAATGGGTGATCGAGCTGTTCGGCGGGCTCGAAACCACGCACAAGCAATCGCTCTACGAACTGCTAGGACGGCTGCGTGTGCAGCTGGCAGAAAACCAGGAGGCCCCCGCATGAACCCCGACTCCCCCGATCGTGTCGACCCAGGCCTCGTGTCGGGCAACCGACGCACACTGGCCGGCTACCGCGCCACGCACTTCCAGTGGCAGGTCGATGGCCAGGTCGGCCGCGTCACGCTCAATCGGCCCGAGCGCAAGAATCCGCTCACCTTCGAGTCGTACGCCGAGCTGCGCGACCTGTTCCGCTCACTGCAGTACGCCACCGACGTGCACGCCATCGTGGTCGCCGGGGCCGGCGACAACTTCTGCTCCGGCGGCGATGTGCACGAGATCATCGGCCCGCTGATCCGCCTGAGGGCGCCCGAGTTGCTGATGTTCACGCGGATGACAGGCGACCTGGTGAAAGCGATGCGGCACTGCCCGCAACCGATCGTGGCGGCGATCGACGGCGCCTGCGCCGGCGCCGGCGCGATCGTCGCGATGGCCAGCGACCTGCGCGTCGGCACCTCGCGCGCCAAGGTCGCGTTCCTGTTCAATCGCGTCGGCCTGGCTGGCTGCGACATGGGCGCCTGCGCGATGCTGCCGCGCATCATTGGCCAGGGCCGCGCCAGCGAGCTGCTGTACACCGGCCGCGCGCTGCCCGGCGACGAGGCGCATCAATGGGGCTTCTTCAACCGGCTCGTCGCGCCCGACGCGCTGCAAGGCGAGGCCATGCGCTGGGCGACCGAGCTGACGCAGGGGCCGACCTTCGCCAACGGCATCACCAAGACCATGCTGCACCAGGAGTGGGACATGGGCATCGACCAGGCCATCGAATCGGAGGCGCAGGCGCAGGCGATCTGCATGCTGACCGAGGACTTCAACCGCGCCTACCAGGCCTTCGTGGCCAAGGGCAAGCCCAAGTTCGAAGGCAACTGATGAACCGGATCGACGCGCCCCACCTCGACTGGCCGTTCTTCGAACCCCGCCATCGCGAGCTCGCACAACGGCTCGACGCGTGGGCGCTCGAGCACGCCGCACCTGCCCATGGTCACGACGCCGATGCGATCTGCCAGGCTCTGGTGCGCGCGCTCGGTGCGGGCGGCTGGCTGCGCCATGCGGTCAGTGGCAGCGCACATGGCGGCGCCGGTGACGCGATAGACACCCGCGCCATCTGCCTGATCCGCGAAACCCTGGCGCGGCACTCGGGCCTGGCCGACTTTGCCTTCGCGATGCAGGGTCTCGGTTCGGGCGCGATCAGCCTGGCTGGCGACGACGCGTTGAAATCGCGCTACCTGCCGCGCGTGGCGCGCGGCGAAGCGATCGCGGCGTTCGCGCTCTCCGAGCCCGATGCCGGCTCCGACGTGGCGGCGCTCGCCTGCACCGCCCGCGCCGACGGAGTGCACTACGTGATCGACGGTGCCAAGACCTGGATCTCCAACGGCGGTATCGCGCACTTCTACGTGGTGTTCGCGCGCACGGGCGAGGCACCGGGCTCGCGCGGCATCTCGGCCTTCGTGGTGGACGCCGACACGCCGGGGCTCGATGCGAGCGAACGCATCGAGCTGATGGCGCCGCACCCGATGGCGACGCTGCGCTTCACCGAGTGCCGTGTCCCGGCTTCGCAGCGCATCGGCGCCGCCGGCGAGGGCTTCAAGATCGCGATGCGCACGCTCGACGTGTTCCGCACCTCGGTGGCGGCCGCGGCGCTCGGCTTCGCCCGCCGCGCGCTCGACGAGGCGCTGCAACGTGCGACGACGCGCCGCATGTTCAACCAGGTGCTGGCCGACTTCCAGCTCACGCAGGCCAAGCTCGCACAGATGGCCACCACCATCGACAGCGCCGCACTGCTCACCTACCGCGCCGCCTGGCAGCGCGACCAGGGCCGGCCGGTCACGCGGGAAGCCGCAATGGCCAAGATGGTGGCCACCGAGGGTGCCCAGCAGGTCATCGACGCTGCGGTGCAGTTGTGGGGCGGCCTCGGTGTGGTCAGCGAGCAACCAGTGGAGCGCCTTTACCGCGACATCCGTGCGCTGCGCATCTACGAAGGTGCCACCGAGGTGCAGCAACTCATCATCGCGCGCGAGTTGCTCAAGGGCATCACGCGCTGAATCCGGAGCGTGATCGTCATGCCGCAGGAGACTCCCATGCAGGTCATTCTTCCCACCGGCTGGCCGCGGCCGAAGGGCTACGCGAACGGCGTGGTCGCCGAAGGCCGGATGCTCTTCATTGCCGGCATGGTGGGCTGGGACGCCCAGGGCGTGTTCCACAGCGACGACTTCGCCGCGCAGGCCCGGCAGGCGCTCGAGAACGTCGTGGCCGTGTTGCGCGAGGCCGGCGGCCGGCCGGAACACATCGTGCGCATGACCTGGTACGTGACCGACAAGCGCGAGTACATCGCTGCCGTGCGGGCGGTTGGCGCGGCGTTTCGCGAGCTGATCGGCTCGTACAACGCGGCGATGACGGCGGTGGAAGTGAAGGCTCTGCTCGAGGACCGTGCCAAAGTCGAGATCGAGGCCACCGCGGTGCTGCCGCGCTGAGCACCATGAGACTGCACTTGCCGACACGCGCCGTGTGGGTCGCTCTGTTGGCGCTGCTCGCCCTGGCGGGGCCGCCACGACAGGCCACCGCACAGGCTGCGCTGACGCGGGCCCAGGCACTGTCTGCGCTGGAGCAACCCGAGCCGGCGCGTCGCGCCGCCGCGATCGCGCGGCTTGCCGACGTCGGCATCATGCCGGATACCGAGCGCCTGGCACGCCGACTCAATGACGACGTGGACGAACTGCGCGAACTGGCCAACCTGGCCATGTGGCAGATCTGGGGCCGCTCGGGTGACCGGGCGATCGACGCGCTGTTCCAGCGCGGCGTCGAGCAGATGGAAGCCTCTGATCTCGACGAAGCCGTCGTCACCTTCAGCGAGATCATCCGTCGCAAACCCGCATTCGCCGAGGGCTGGAACAAGCGCGCCACGATCCACTTCCTGATGGGCAACCTGGACGCCTCGCTGAAGGACTGCCAGGAGGTGCTCAAGCGCAATCGCCTGCACTACGGCGCGTTGTCGGGCATGGGACAGATCTACCTGCAGCAAGGTGACCTCGAGCGCGCGCTCGGCCACTTCCAACGCGCCCTCAAGATCAACCCGAATCTACCCGGCGTGACCGACGCCGTACGCCTGCTCGAGCGGCATCGCGGCCCCGTACCGCGGCTGACCACCTGAGCCGTCGCACGAGGCGCCGAATACTTCACGATCCACCGGCTGCGCACCGTGGCAGATCGCCGACCGCGTGCCGCGGTCGGCGAGAAATGTGACACGCGTCGAGCCGAAGAACCTGCGTGCCGAGGGTGGGCTGCCGCACGCAGCCCGGATACTCCACAGCTGGCCCGCCCGAGTCGTGGTTGCGGCGCGCACGTCGTCGTCCGGACCGCCGAACAACAAATGAAACAAGGCCCGCGCAAACCCTGCCCAGGCGACTCGCCGCCGAGCCGCACGTCGTGCCTGCGGCGCGACGCCGGCCCTGCGTGGCTGGTCGCGAGCCTGCTGCTGATGGCCTCGGGCATCGGTCGAGCCGCCGAGCCTGCAACGGCTGCGGGCCCGGCCCTGTCGGCGCCAGTCAGGCCGCCGCTGGTCACCGTAGTGGCGGGCATCGTCGGCTATACGCGCTGGCCGGGCGAAGCCGTCGCGCTACGCCTGTGCACCCTGGGCGACGGCCACGGCGTCGACGAGTTGCTGCGGGCCGCTGAGCTCGGCACCGCGCAGCGCAGCGTCCGCGTGCGCACGGCCAGTGGCGTGCACGAGGCCAGCCGCTCGTGCGACGCGGTCTACGTCGGCGACCTCGCCGCCACGGTGCGCGGCGACCTGCTGCACGAGCTGGTCGGCCGGCCGGTGCTGCTGCTCGGCGAAGGCGCCGCCTTCTGCTCCGACGGCGGTATGTTCTGTCTCGACGCGGCCCAGGCGCCCGCGGTGCGCTTCCAGGCCAACCTGGACGCCATCGCGCGCAGCGGCCTGCGCGTCAATCCGATGGTGCTGCGCATCGCGCGACAGCCCGCGGGGAGTGGTTCTTGAGCGGCACCCGCCCGTCGCTGTTGCAGACGCTGCGTCGGGCGCACGTGCGTCTGGGCCTCGCCGCGGTGGCCAGCGCCGGTGTGGTGCTCACATTGCTGTCGTTCCTGACGCTGCGCACCCACGTGGAGACTAATCTGCGCCTGGTGGCGCGCTCGGTGGCGTGGTCGGCCGAGGCGGCTACGGTGTTCGACGATGTCAGCGCAGCGCACGAGGTGTTGACGATGATCGCGTCACAGGAGGGCCTGCGCTCGGCGGCCATCGTACGCAGCGACGGCACGCGCCTGGCCTCCTACGAGCACGAGTCGGAGAGCGCGCTCGACGCCGTGCTGCTGCGCGCGGGGGCAGTGCTGTTCCCGTTGCAGGCGCAGGCGCCGATCGTGCACCAGGGCAAGCGGCACGGTGAGGTGCAGCTGCGCGGCAACGGTGGCGTGTATGTCCTGTTCCTGGCTCGGGTGCTGGCGGCCGTGGCACTGTGCACCACGCTGATCGGCTGGCTGGTCGGCCGCCTGTCCAGGCGCATCACGCGCGACATCGTGCGGCCGCTCAAGAAGCTGGCGTCGCTGACGCGCGGCGCGCGCACCGCGCGTGCCTTCAACCTGCGTGCCGGCCCGGCCGCCGTGGCCGAGATCCACGAGCTCGGCGAGGACATCAACGCGCTGATGGCCGAGATTCAAAGCCGCGAGGCCGAGCTCGAGGCGCGGCACGACAAGCTGCGCACCGCCAACGCCTCGCTGTCGTTCCTGGCCTTCCACGATTCGCTGACCGGGTTGCCCAACCGGGCCCGCTTTCGCGAGCGGGTGGAGCAGGCGCTGCGCGTGCACGGCCATGCGGGCGATAGGGTCGCCGTGCTCTACGTCGACTGCGACAACTTCAAGTCGGTCAACGACCGCCTCGGCCACGCTGCCGGCGACGTGCTGCTGGTCGAGATGGCGCTGCGCATTCGCGCGCAGCTGCGCGAGGACGGTGTGGTCGCGCGCCTGGGCGGCGACGAATTCGCCGTATTGCTGGCGCCGATTGCCAGTGTCGACTTCACACTCAAGATCGCCCGGCGCATCGGTGATGCGATCCGCAATCCGGTGCCGCATCCGGTGCACGGCGACATCGAGTCGAGCGCCAGCATCGGCGTCGCGGTGTTCCCCGACCATGCCGGCGACCTGAATCAGCTGCTCGCCGCGGCCGACGCGGCGATGTACCGCGCCAAGGAACGCCGCGGCCATGTCGAACTGTTCGATCCCGAGCTCGACGGCGGCTCGTCCATGTTCGCCGTCGGGCCCTAGGAGCTGAAGCATGAGTCGTCCGTTCAACCCTGTCGCGCGCTGGCTGGCGCCGGCGCTGTGCGCCGCCGTGTTGCTGGGCTGCCAGACGCCCGCGCCAGCGCCACCGCCTGCGCCTGCGAAGAGTGAAGTGCGTGCCCAGGCGCTCAAGCAGCTCGGCTTCGTGCCCGGCGCGCAGGCCGAAGTCTGGGAGCTGAGCCTCGGCGTCAAACTGTTGTTCGAGACCGACGTCGACGCCGTGTCGACCTCCGGACAGGAGGCGCTGCGCGAGGTCGCTCGCACCCTCGGCAGGATCGGCATCGACAAGGTGCGCGTCGAGGGACATACCGACAACGTGGGGCCGCGCCGCTACAACGACGGACTGTCGCGACGCCGGGCCGAGTCGGTCGCGCAGGAACTCGTGCGCGCCGGCCTCAGTGCGCGGGACATCGAACGCCTCGGCCACGGCCCCGCCAAGCCGGTGGCCGACAACGGCACGCCGACCGGTCGCGCGCAGAATCGCCGCGTGGTGATCACCGTGCTGGCCGAATAGGATCGATTGCCTCGACGCGACGCAGTTTGCGCGCCGGCGTCGCGGCCACTGGTCGGCACGCACGGCAGTTCATCGCGCCGCCGCTGCAGTCCGTCGCAATCGGGTGGCGAGCACGCACCGTGCTCCCTACAGTGCATTCATCGAACACCGTGCCTGGGAGCCTCCACATGCAGCCGTATCGCACACGATTCGCCGTTCAGGCCCTGGCCCTCGGTATGGCCGGCGTGATCACCCTGGGCCTGCTCGCGGCGCTGGAAGCCGCCTCGGCCCAGCAGCACCGTCGGGCCGCGCTGTGGGCGCTGCAGGCCGATAGGCCCGCGGCACACCAGGTGCTGATCATCGGCCAGCGCCTGCCGCGCAGCTGACGCCGCGGCCGTGGCCGATCCGCTCAATGCCGCCGCATCTCGAGCCACAGCAGATACAGGCCACTGCTCACCACGACCAGCGAGCCGGCGACGACGAAGGCATCGGGCACCTGGGCGAAGACGAGCCAGCCCCACAACGCCATGTAGATGATCTGCTGGTACAGGAACGGCCCCAGCATCGCCGCCGAGGCATAACGATGGGCCTTGGCGACGCAGTAGTGGCCGAGGCCGCCGCACAGACCGCAGGCGGCGATCAACAGCCAGGTCGTCAGGTCGGCAGGTGGCTGCCAGTGCAGCAGGGCGAACGGTGCGATGACGATGGTAGCGCCGATGGCCGACATCAGCTGCATCGACGCCGGCGATTCGGTCGACGCCATGCGGCGCGTCAGCAGATTGAAGAGCGCATACAGCACCGCATTCAGCACCGACAGCAGGATCGCCGGGTGGAAGGCGTGCGAGCCCGGCCGGATGACCAGCAGCACGCCGGCGAAACCGACCACGATGGCGCACCACCGGTGCGCGTCGAGGCGCTCGCGCAGCCAGCCGGCGCTGATGACCGCGATGAGCAGCGGCACCGAGAACTGGATGGCCCCCGTCTCGGCCAGCTGCAGGTACTGCAGCGCCCAGAAATTCAGCGCGGTCATCGCGCCGAGCATCAGCGCGCGCAGCAGTTGCAGCTGCGGGTTGTGCACCCGCACCAGTTCGCGCCCGTATACCGGCGCCAGCAGCACGCTCATCAACAGCGAATGCGTCAGGAAGCGCAGCCACACCACCTCGAACACCGGCAGCGACTGCACCAGCCATTTGGCGCAGGCATCGAGCGTGGCGAAGCACAGGGTGGCCAGCGTGACGAGCCCGATCCCGATGCGCCTGCTGCGCGGAGTGTCGAGCTGAAGCATGCGGCCCGTCTGGTCTGATGTGCGGCCATTCTAGGTGGCCGGCCCGGCGCGACATTTCACTTCGATGACCGCTGCGGCGGCGTGCCGCTTCAGCGAAAGACCTCTTCTGCGGGCGTGCCGGTCGGCGTAGAGTGGATCGCGGTCGGTTGCAGGAGTGGCCATGATGACACGCTGGATTCTGTTGTGCCTGTGTGCCTTGCTGGCCGCCTGCGCGACCACGCCGCCGGCACCACCGCCACGCCACCTGCTGCACGACACGCTGTTCGAGCCGTCGACGCAGCCGACCCGCTCCGGCGACGTGTTCGCGCTCAGCGACGAAATGCGCGACTACCTGAAGACCCGCATCGCCGACTGGACGCGGCGCAACGGTCGACAGAAGGGGCTGCTCGATGCGCTGTACGCACGCTCCGAGCTGCAGCTGCGGTACGACACCGGTCCGACGCGAACCGCGTCCGAGGCCTTCGCCGCGCGCTCGGGCAACTGCCTGTCACTGGTGATCATGACCGCGGCATTCGCCAAGGCCCTCGACCTGCATGTCGAATACCAGAGCGCCTTCACCGACGAGACCTGGAGCCGCAGCGGCCAGCTCTACTTCCGCAGTGGGCACGTCAACATCACGTTGTCGCGCCGCGCCGTCGACGCCAGCCGTGTCGTCGGGGACGCGGTCCACTGGACGGTGGACTTTCTGCCGCCGTCGGAGCTGCGCGGCCTGCGCACCCGTCGGCTCGAGGAAGCCGAGCTGCTGTCGATGTACTACAACAACCGCGCCGCCGAGATGCTGGCCCAGGGCCTGGTCGACCCGGCCTACTGGTGGGCGCGCGAAGCCACGCTGACGGCTCCGCAATCGCTCGGTGCGCTCAATACCCTGGGCGTCATCTATCAGCGACGCGGCCTGCGACCACAGGCCGAGCAGGTGTTCGCGCATGTTCTGCAGCACGATCCCCAGTACACCGCAGCGATGCACAACCTGGTGCAGCTGCTGGCCGAAGCGGGCCGGACGGCGGAGCGCGACGCGCTCGCCGCGCGGCTGGCGGCGCTCGAGCCGGAGCCGCCGTTCCGCTACTTCGAGCTCGGCCAGGCTGCGCTGCGCGAAGGCGACTACCGCGCCGCTCGCGACTGGTTCGCCAAGGAGGTGGCCCGCGCCGACTACTCGCACGAGTTCCACTTCTGGCTCGGTGTGGCGCACTACAGGATGGGCGAGATCGAGGCCGCCCGGCGCGAGATGGAGCTCGCGCAGGCGCACAGTCCGACGCGCGGCGAGAAGGATCTCTACGCGGCGAAACTGGCGCGGCTCAGGGAACTGCAGCAGCCCTGAAGCGGCTGGGAAACGGCTGCCCGATCTTCAGGATGCCGCTGGCGCGAGCTGCCGGCACGTCGTCGGCCGTGACCAGCGCCTGCGCGAACACCATGGTTCGCGTCGTGCGCAACAGTTGCGTCTCGCCCTGCACCCAGCAGCCGAGCGGCGCCGGCGCCAGGTAGTCGAGCTGCAGGCTGATCGTCGGCAGGAAGCGGTCGCGCACCGCCTCGCTGAGCGCGTGCGCACCGATCGGCAGCAGCATGTCGCAAAAGGTGGCCATCATGCCGCCGTGGCAGATGTCCATCGGATTGCAGTGCCGCGGCTCGACGCGAAATCCGAGCAGCAGTCGACCCGGCTCGCGACGCTGGTAGAGCGGGCCGACGACGGCGATGAAGCCGGGCCGGTCGGGCCAACGCGTGAAGCCTGCCGGAATGGGCGGCGACTCGCTGCTCATCGCGCCCCCTTGCTCGCTGCGCTCGCGTCCCCCCGAGGGGGAGCGAGCCACCTGGGGGCGGCCCGGCGGTGGCTCATCGCGCCCCCTTGCTCGCTGGGCGGTGGCTCATCGCACTTCGCGGTCGACGTCGGCCAGGAAGTCCACCTTGCGAAAGGCCTGCAGCTGCGGCAGCCAGATCGGGTAGAGGCGCTCGAAGTCCGCGACGATCCGCTGAAGCGGCATGTCGTCGAAGCTGCCGCGCTGGTGCACGTATTCCATGTGGCGGTTGCCGGCCTTGTCGAACGGGTGGTAGATCGAATCGTCGTGCCCGTTGAAGTCGAGCGGCAGCAGGCCGAATTTGTCGCACAGCGACAGGTTGAATGCCGGCGTGGCCTTGCGCCAGGCGCCGTCGATCCAAAGCTCGGTGTAGCCGTGCCAGCAGAACAGGTCGGTCTGCATGGTCTGGCGCATGCGCTCGGTGCTCAGGTGGTTGCGCACGTCGGCGTAACCCAGCCGGGCCGGCAGGCCGACCGCGCGTGCTGCGGCGGCCAGCAACGCGGCCTTCGGGTTGCACCAGCCGAAGCCGCTGGTGATCACCGTGCTGGCGCGCATGCCCTCGACCGACAGGTCGACACGATAAGGGTCGTAGCGGAAACCGTCGCGCACCGCGTAGTACAGCGCTACGGCGCGCTCGCGATCGGTATCGCCGCGCGCGACTTCACGCGCAAAGGCCACCACGGCAGGGTGATCGCTGTCGATGAACAGCGTCGGCACGAGCGTGGCGGGGGATGGGGTATCGGTCATGCGGCAGTTCTCCAGCGTGCAACCGTGAGGTTACCGCGCCGGCCGCGCCGTCACCTGCGCGTCACCGCAACGACCGTGTCGCTGCGACTCGCCCAAAGTAGTTCCAGCCGAGGATCTTGCGCGGAGCCGGCTTTGCCGGTCCGCTGCAAGGGCCCCTGGAGCCACGCAGGGGCTCCCAAGGAGCCCAGGGGGCAGCGACCGATCGGCAGCGTGGGGGCTCAGCGTTCCAGGCGGCGCAGCACCCACCAGCCGAGCAGCGCCAGCGCAAGCCAGCCGATCAGGCCTTCGTACCAGCCGGCGACGCGCGAGGCGACGCCCCACTGTTCGGCGGTCGACTCACCGGGTCGGCCGGAGCGGCGATGACTGTCCAGCGAGGTCCAGACCTCGCGTTGGCGCAGATCGACGAACGGCAGCAGCAGATCGAGCGAATAGGCGAACGGCCGGAAGGCCGGATGCTCCGGGGGCATTTCGGGGCAGCGCGTCCAGTTCACCGGCTCGACCGCCGGCGCGGCGGCACGGCAGCGCGCCAGCTTCGGGTCGTTGTACACGGCCGGATGGGCCGGCGCGATGGCGCCGTTCTCCGCCGCCGCCCAGTACAGCGCACCGCAGGCCAGCCACATGACGACCAGGCCCGCCACCACGCGCAGCGGTCGATAGCCGTAGCCGGCGAGCACGCCGAGCAGGCTGTGGCCGGCCCGCGCGAGCCAGCGCAGCGAGCGGGGCGCACCGGCGCCCACGCGGCCGATGTGCCGGGTGTGCGATTCACGCGCCACCGCCACCTCGCGCGCTGCGTCGTGGCGGCCGGCGCGGCGCAGCACGCGTATCAGCTGGCGCCACGGCTGGTCCCTGTAGTCCTTGTCGAGATGCGCGGGCAACTGGCGCTTGAGCCAATCGATGCGGAAGGCCGCATCGGACGGAGCCGCGGCGGCGAACTGCCGGTACCGGAAGCCGTCGAGCGCGAGTGTCTCGCCCCAGGTGGTCGAGTCGTCGGCGAGCGCTTGCGCATCGGTGGCCGCCAGCGACACGCCGTGCAGCGGCCGCACTTGGCGCGCCAGGCCGAGCGTGCCGCCGATGCAGGCGCGGTCGAGCGCCAGCGTGGTGTGGCCGCGCCAGGCGATGTCGCCGAGCGCGTCGAACGCAGCGCCGGTGCAATCCAGGTCGCCCGCGATGCGCGCCTGCTTCAGCCGCACCACGCCGCTGGCCGAGAAACCCTGGTCGAGCAGGACGCTGCCGGCGATGCGCGCCTGGTCGAGATTCAGCGCGACCCCGCGGCTGCCCTCGTCGTCGACATCGCCGCTGACCCGCGCGCGGCTGGCGCGCAGGTCGCCGGCAACCCGCACGCCGACCAGGCGCAGATCGCCGTCGGACTCCAGCCCGCCGGCGAG
Organism: uncultured Burkholderiales bacterium; assembly: GCA_937871935.1. GTDB lineage: Bacteria > Pseudomonadota > Gammaproteobacteria > Burkholderiales > Burkholderiaceae_C > JAEUPI01. The sequence goes on along the minus strand of CALMQI010000279.1, from coordinate 7,103 downwards.
CAGCGCATTGCCGTCGATGCGCGCGCCATCGGCCGACAGGCGGCGCTGGAACGGCGTATCGGATCGCTCCGCACTGCGCAACTGCAGCCGGTCGAGATTCAGGTCTTCGCCGATCGTCGCGCGCGCCAGGCGCACCTCGGTGCGTACGGTGCAGCCCGAGTTGAGATCCAGGCTGCCGGCGACTGTGCAGTCCTCGGCGCGCAGACCCGGCAGCAGCGTGCCGGGAAAGCTCACGTGACCACCGAAGCGCGCGCCTTCCAGGCGCGGCGTCGCGTTGAACACGCAGCGAAAGAACCACAAACTCTCCGGCACCGACGCCTGGCGCAGGTCGACACGGCCTTCGATCCAGGCGCCGACAATCTGCACCGGCTTCAGGGCGAAGCGAGCGTCGACGGTGCCACGGGCCAGGTACGCGATGAGTTCGCCGCGAATGGTGAGTCCGCTCGACGGCACCATCGGGCGGCGCAGACCGACGCGGGCAATGCCGCCGTCGACGTAGGCACGCAGCAGCAACTGCTCCGCGGGCCGCAAGGGAGCAAACGCGGCCAACGGGATCCAGCCCGGCTCAGGGGCCCGGGATTCGGTGGGTTCGGTACTGCTCATGTCGTTGTGTGCCCTCGATGGGTGAAGCCTGACGGCTGCACCGCGCTGGCGCCACCCCACGAGCACGTGATCGATGTCGCGCGCATGGCCAAGAACCGGCCGCACCCGCCCCCGATTCACGGGGCAAGAGCCACCGCCACGACGAAATGTGAGCGGTGGTTACCGCCGCTTCTTCATCGCGGTGGTGTCCACGCAATGCGGCAGGCCTCGCAGGCCGGCGGCAAGCGCCTTCAGCTCGCCACGCTGGATCTTCTGCGAGGGTGTCAACGGCAACGCGTCGACGAACGCCACATAGCCCGGCGCCTTGTAGTACGCGAGCTGGTCGAGCGCGAGCTCGACGATGCTGCGTGCCAGCGCCTCACGCTGCTCGGGCGGCACCGCGCCACGCGCGACCACGCAGGCCAGCACCTCGTCGCCGCGCACTGCGTCGGGCACGGCCGCCACGGCGCTCGCCTGCACCCGCGGATGCCGGTTCAGCACGCTCTCCACCTCGACTGCCGAGATGTTCTCGCCGCTGCGACGGATCACGTTCTTCTTGCGATCGACGAAGTAGAGGTTCGTCTCGGCGTCGGCGCGCACGATGTCGCCGGTGTGGAACCAGCCGCCCTTCCAGGCCTCGGCGGTGGCGGCCTCGTCCTTCAGATAACCGGAGAACAAGCCGCGCCGCGGGCTCGGACCGGCGGCACGCACCAGCAGCTCGCCCGGCGTGCCGACCGGCACGTCGCGGCCGTCGTCACCGATCACGCGCCATTGCATCGCACCGTCGGGGCGGCCGAAGCAGCTGGTGCCCACATGACGCGGGTCGCGATGCGCCATCACGCAGGCGGCCGAGCCGGTCTCGGTCATCGCCCACGCCTCGAGCAGCGGGAAGCCGAAGCGCGACTCGAACGGCGCATGCAGTGCCTTGTCGACGCCGGCGCCGAAGCCGATGCGCACGGCATGATCACGGTCCCGCGGGTCGGCCGGAGCCGCGCTCAGCATCGCCGGCATCACGCCGAGGTAGTGCACGATGGTGGCGCGGCTCTCGCGGACGCTGTCCCACCAGCTCGACGGATGAAAACGATCGAGCTGCACCAGGCAGCCGCCGGCGACGATGACCAGCATGGTCGAGAACGCCATCGCGTTCATGTGCGACAGCGGCAGCGGTGTGATCACGCGCTCGTGGTCGCGTTGCACCGTGCACAGGTGGCCGAGGCCGGCGTACCAGCGGCCGGCGTTCAGGTAGTAGGCATTGGTCAGGATGCAGCCCTTCGGCCGCCCGGTGGTGCCCGAGGTGTAGAGCAGCGCGCACTCGGTCTCCTCGCCGACGCGCACGCCGGCCAGCGGCAGCGGCGTGGCCGGCCGCGGCAGCGGCGCGTCGCCGTCGGGCACCCAGGTGCGCAGCGGCGCATGGACGTCGACCGCGGCACGGCGCAGGTCGTCGTCGCGAGCGGGCAGCGTGACCGCCAGCGTGATCTCGCTGTGCTCGATCAGGTAGCGCAACTCGGCCACACGCAGTTCGGCATGGATCGGCACCACGCTGACGCCGAGCGCATTGAGCGCGAGCCAGTGCAGCAGAAACGCCGGCCGGTTCTCCAGCAGCAGACCGACCCGGTGGCCATGCCCGTAACCGGCCTCGGCATAACGGCGGCGCAGCGCCTCGACATGCACGGCGGCGTCGCCCCAGCTCAGCGCGCCTGCAGCGATGCCGTAGCTGCGCGCGGTGACGATCTCCGTGTACAGGAAGTCGGCGCGCGGGGTACGCGCAGCCGTATCGGCGAAGGCGGCATGGACCGTCTGCATGTTTGGGGCTCTCTTCAGCGCGCCAGCCGCGGCAGCCAGGTCGCCAGCGGCGGAAAGTACACCAGCAGCACGATCAGCAGCAGCGAGCAGGTGATGAACGGCAGCGCCGCCTTGTAGACGTCCATCATCGTGACCTCCGGTGGTGCCACGCCCTTCATCACGAATAGCAGCAAGCCGAACGGTGGCGTCGTGTAGCCGATTTCGAGCGCCAGCAGCATGATCAGGCCGAACCAGGTGAGATCGAAACCCAGCGCCTTGGCCAGCGGAAAGAAGATCGGTGCGGTGAGCAGCATCATCGACAACTGGTCCATGAAGCAGCCGAGGAAGAAGACGATGCCGATCATCACCCACAGCAGGCCCATCGGCGTCAGCTCGAAGCCGAGGAAGAAGTTGACGAGCCCGCTCGACGTGCCGGTGAAGGCCAGCACCTGCGCAAAGGTGGCCGAGCCGAAGATGATCAGGAACGACATGACGGTCACCCGCAGCGTGCCCTCGATCGACTTGCGAAAGGCGGCCCAGGTGAGCGTGCGGTAGCAGGCGGCAACGACCACCACGCTGAGCGCGCCGAGCGCCGCCGACTCGGTGGGCGTGGCCCAGCCGACCAGCATGATCAGCACCGAGAACACGATGACGCCGACCATCGGCACCACGTCGACCCAGAACAGGCGCCACTTCTCGCGCAGCGCAATCGGCTCGACGGCATATTGAGGCGCCGCCGACGGATCCACCTTGACCCAGCCCCAGATCAGCACGCCGTACATCAGCGCGAGCACGAAGCCGGGCACGATGCCGGCGATCAGCAGGTCGCCGACATCGGTCTGGCCCAGCGTGGCCAGCAACACGCTGAGCGCCGACGGCGGGATGATCACCGCCAGCCCGCCGACACCCATGATCGGTCCGATCGACAGGTACTTGCTGTAGCCGCGCCGCGTCATCTCCGGCACCATCAGCGTGCCGAGCAGCGCGCACGAGCCCATGCTCGAGCCGGCCGGCCCTGCGAAGGCCGTGCCGCCGAGCAATGTCACGTACGACAGCCGGGCCGGCACGTTGCCGAGCATCTTGTCGGTGGCATTGAAAAAGCGTGTCGCCAGGCCGGCGTGGAAGAAGAGCTCTCCCATCAGCAGGAACATCGGGATCGGCACCAGCGCAAAGGTGGTCATCGCGCCGAAGCCGTTGTTGATGATCTGCGCGATGCCCTTCTCGCCGCCCATGAACAGCAGCGCGGCCACGATGTTGGTGCCGAAGAAGGCGATCGCCACCGGCAGGCCGAGGAACATCAGCCCGATCGACAGGCCGAACAGCACGAAGGCGGCGAAGGTCCAGTCCACGACGTCAGCGGTCGGCGGCGCTCATGTCGCCGGCGCTGTCGACCATGGAGCCGAGCAAGTCCTCGCCGCGCCATAGGTGGCGCGCGAACTCGGTGGCCATGAAGAAGAAGCTGATCGGGATGCAGACCACCAGCAGCCAGCGCGGCGCATCGAACGAGCGCATGTCGATGTCATTCTTCAGGTAGTTGCGCACGGTGACTTCGACGCCATACCACGCCAGGACGAGGCAGACCGCGATGCACAGCAGCCCGATCGCCACCACGGCCTTGCGGCGCGCGGCGTCCGGCAGCGCATTGAGGCCGACCTCGACGAACACGTGCCCGCGTTCGCGCACCAGCCACGGACCGCCGAAGCACGGCACCATCAGCAGCGCGTATTCAGTAAAAGTGAACAGATGGGCCGAGCTTTGCCAGCCCAGGTTGCGCAGTACCACGTCGATCACGATGGCCAGGAACATCAGCGCCAGCAGGGCGCCGGCCAACCAGGCCATGCCGTGGATCAGCGCGTCATAGGCGCGCGCCAGCGGCTTCATCGCGCCGGCGCCACGGGCGGCCCGGCCATCCCGAGCGGCGCTGCCGCGACGCCGGCGGCGACCGAGGTCACTTGGTGTCGGGCGAGAACAACTTGACCATCGACTCGTACAGCCGCGCGTCGCCGGTCTTGTCCATGCGCTCCTTCATGCGCGCGTACGACGCGGCCCGGGCTCCGTCGACGAACTTCTTGCCGGCGTCGGGCGACAGCTTGACCGCCTTCATGCCGCGCTTGTCGAGTTCGGCGAACTCCTTGGTGCGCAGCTCGCCGAGGGCCTTGACGCTGGACGCCTCATGCTCGGCGGCCACTTTCTGCAGGATGTCGCGTGACTTCTGCGACAGCGAGTTCCACTTGGTCGCGTTGACGATCACGCCGAGGTCGGTGGAGAAGAAGTTGGGCTCGACGCGGTACTTGAGGAACTTGTCCCAGTTGGCGTCCATCAGACCGATCTCGGTCCATCCGGTCATGTCCACCGTACCGCGCTCGAGCGCGGTGTACAGATCGGTCGACGGCAGGTTAAGCACCTGCGCACCCAGATAGCTGGTGAGGAAGGCGTTGTAGATCGGATTGCCGCGCATCTTGACGCCCTTGACGTCGAGGTTGCCCTGCGCATCGAGCTTCGGCGGCTTGCTCGACCACAGGTGGAAGCGGATTCCGCTGTCCATCCAGCCGAGATAGAAGACGTTCATGCGCCGCAGATGGGCCTGCTTCAGTGCATCGTAAGCACCGTTCTTGCGCGCCGTCGGGCCGTCGATCGATGCCGCGGAGACCGCGTCGCATTCGGGCACCGCTGCGGCGTAGAACGCACACGGCGTGTAGACCATGTCGACCACGCCATCGCGCACGGCGGCGGGCTGCTCGAACATGCCCATCGCCTCGGGCCCGCCGCGCACGGTGATCTCGAACGCGCCCTTGCCCGCCTCGTTGGCCTTCTTGACGAACTCGAGAAAGCTCTTCGAGTAGACCCAGTTGGCCGGGAACGCATGCACCGCGGTGAGCTTGTCCTGCGCCTGGGCGAAACCGGCCCACAGGACGAGCGCGCCGAGCACGCAGGGACGAAACAGCTTGGTCGAAAGCATCGTCGCATTCCTCCAGGAGGCCCGATTGGCCGCGCCCGGATTATCAAACACAATGCCCGCCAGGGCCCTGCCACGAAGGGCCGCGCCACCTATGGAGAACCCGCAGCATGATCGAGACCGCCGCACCGCGCCGCTATCGGATCTGGTTCCAGGGCGCCACCGACCGCGTGGCCCACAACGCCTACATCAGCCGGCTCGAACCCTTCATGCGACGTGTGGTTGCGCCCGAGTTCGACTTCACCTTCAACACCGTCACGCCGCCGGCCACCACCACGCACGCGATCACCGAGTTCCGCATGGCGCGCGCGTTCATCCGCAACGCCGTGCAAGCGCAGCGCGAGGGCTACGACGTGATGGCCATCACCCACTTCCAGGACGCCGGCCTGGCCGAAGCCAAGTCGGCGGTCGAGATGCCGGTGCTGGGCCTGGGCGAGACCACGCTGATGCATGCCTGCACGCTGGGTCGCAAGCTCGGCCTGGTGACCATCAACCCGGTGTTCATTCCGTGGCACGAGGACCAGGTGGCCCGCTACGGCATCGCGCAGCGCGTGGTCGGCGTGCGCGCGGTCAACGGCAAGGTCAGCGATTTCATGGACGCCTTCGAGCGCGCCGATGCCTTCGAGGCGCTGCGCGAGAAGTTCGTGCGCGAGGTGAACATCCTGCTCGATGCCGGCGCCGACGTCATCGTGCCCGCCGGTGGCCTGCCGATGCTGCTGTTCGGCGGCGAGTTCGGCGCGCAGATCGGCGGCGCGCCCATCCTCAACGGGTTGGCGGTGATCGCCAAGGCAGCGGAGGCGGCCGTGAGGCTCAAGGAGCTCACCGGCATCGGGGTCAGCCGGCGCTCGAACTACGCTCACCCGCCCGAGAAGTCGCTGACCGAATTCCTCGAGCAGGGTTGACCACCGGCACGCCGCGCACCCTGTCGCATCAACGCGGCAGTTCGACGCGCGCCGGCCGCCCGCCGACGGCCCAGTGCCACAGCACGCCGTCGGTATCGATGGCAGCGCTGCCGTCGAGGCCGGCCGCCATCGCGACGACGCCGGAGCGCACGACCTTCGGCGCCGGGCCGTCGGCACCGGCCCAGGTGAGCAGCGTGCCGTCGGCGCGCAGCGCCAGCGTGTGGCGGCTGCCGCTGGCGATCTGGCTCACGCCGTCGATGATCACGCCCCAGCGATCGGCCTTGTCGCCGAGGCCGTGCGTGCCGAGCGGACCGAAGCGATTGCCACCGGCGCCGAGCACCGCACCGTCGTCGCGCAGAAACACCGCGTGCCCGGTGTGCGCCACGACGAAGCGCGCGCGCTCGGCCACCGCAAGCCAGCCTGTCGTCTCGGTCAGCAGGCCATTGCCATACTGGCCGCGGTGCGCCTTGCCGGTGGCGAACAGGCGCCCGTCGCCGTTGATGTAGTAGTCGAAGCTGTCGCCGACCCAGGCGTGCAGCGCCCGCGGCGCGATGCGCTGCCAGGCGGCCGCGCCGTCCAGCCGGCGCTGCCACAGGCTGGCGTCGCAGCGGATCGCCAGCACGCTGCTGTCGCCGGCACTGGCCAATGCCACGCTGTCGAGTTCGAGTTCGGGCTTCGCGCCGCTGTCGGCGAGGCGCCAGCGCAGCAGGCGGTCCTCGGCGTCGATCGCGTAGCCATCGCCGATCGGGCGCAGCTCGTCGAGGTCGGCGTGCTCGACGACGAAGCGATCCGCTCGGACGAGAGCGGCTTCCCGGTGAACCGGATGTTCGCCGATGTGCCGCAGGCCGAGCCCGAGGTGCACGCCAACCCCGGCTTCGAGT
>CALMQI010000278.1 GCA_937871935.1 uncultured Burkholderiales bacterium | reverse complement strand
AACTGCTGACGCAGGGATGCCGAATCCCGCGCGCCTTAATTGAAAACGAAGTCCTTCAGGCAATCAGGCGCCCGGCTCGCGCCTCACCCCAATGTCAGTTGCCGGATCATACACCGGCTAGGTGGATTCCAGTCCGATGTCCGTTTGCCGGTCCTGAGGAGTACTTCCGATGAATGCCCCGACCAAGAACACCTCTCTCTACGATGATGTCTGGCTCACCGGCGACAGCTGTTCGCTCGATCACTTCAAGACACTGGTCGAACGCACCGCCACGAAGGCCGAGTATCCTCTGGCGGAGACGATCGTCCGCAACGTGCCGATCTATGACGCGACCGAAGTGGAAGCGGCGGCGGCAGATCGTGACACGTCGTTGCGCTACATGGCGGAATGGCACCGCATCTTCCTCGATGGGCCGGGCATCGCGGTGTTCCGCGGTGCGATCCGCGACATCGCCCTCGTCGATGCGACTGCGTTACTCGCCGAGTTGCCGGCCGAGGCCCAGCCGCCGGTGGTCGAGGTGCAGCGTGCCGACCGCCCCTACGCGACGTTCTACGTCAGCGTCACATCCCAGGCGATGTCGCCGTCGCAGTTGACGGACTATCTGGTGCGCAGCATCCAGCCGCGGCTCAGCACGCTCCCCGGCGTGCAGCGGGTCGGGCTCGAGGGCGCACGGCCTCAAGCCATGCGCATCTGGATTGATGCGGAGAAGTTGGCGGCGGTCGGGCTCAGCGCCTCGGACGTGCACGCGGCGCTGGCACGCAACAACTTCCTCGCCGCGGTGGGCCGGGCGAAGGGCCAGCAGATCCAGGTCGATCTGCTCGAGCTGGCAGTGGCTGACGATCTCGTCGGCCGCCTCGTGCGGGATCAGGCCGAGCCGCCCCTGCACGACGGCGAGCGCACGCTCGATGTCGAGGTACTTCTGCGTGCGGAACTCGTCGCTCCACACCTGGCGCATGGCATCGCTGGTGAAGATGCCCTGGAAGATGCGCGAGTCGATGATGCTGGCGGCCATGGTGTGCCTCTCGATGTTCGGATGTCGATGTGGTTTGCGGCGCCGCGACGCCCGGCTTCAGATGGCTTCGGCCGCCCGCAATGCGGCGATCTCAGCTGCGTCGACACCCAGCTCCGCGAGGATCGCGTTGGTGTGCTGGCCCAGCGCGGGGATCGGATTGAGCACCGGGTCGCCGTCGGCCCACGAGCCCGGCGGCAGCAGCGCCGGCAGCGGCCCGGCCGGCGACGCCACTTCGCGCCAGCGCGAGCGTGCGGCGAGCTGCGGATGCGACCACAGGCCGGCCATGTCGTTGACGCGTGCGCTGGCGATCTGCGCCTGCTCGAGCCGCTCGGTCACCTGCGCCAGCGTCAGGCCAGCGAACGCCTGCACGATCAGCTCGCGCAGCGCCGCGCGATTGGCCGTGCGCTGCGCATTGCCGGCGTAGCGCGCATCCTTCGCCAGGGCCGGCTGCCCGAGCACCCGGTCGCAGAACTGCAGCCACTCGCGCTCGTTCTGCAGGCCCAGCATCACTGTCTGGCCGTCGCCGGTGGGAAACGGCCCGTACGGGTAGATCGTCGCGTGCGCCGCGCCGGCGCGCGGCGGCGGCGCCGCGCCGTCGATCGCGTAGTACAGCGGGAAGCCCATCCACTCGGTCATCGCCTCGAGCATCGAGATGTCGATGCGCCGGCCCAGGCCGTCGCGCTGCCGCTGTAGCAACGCGGCCAGGATGCTGCTGTAGGCATACATGCCGGCGGCGATGTCGGCGATCGAGATGCCGGCCTTGCTCGGCTCGTCGGGCGTGCCGGTCACCGACACGAAGCCCGATTCGCTCTGGATCAGCAGGTCGTAGGCCTTCTTGTCGCGGTAGGGGCCGGGGCTTTGCGCATCATCGCCGTAGCCCGAAATGTCGCAGACGATCAGATCGGGCCGCCCGGTCTTCAGCGCGTCGTGCGAGATGCCCAGCCGCGCGGCGGCACCGGGCGCGAGGTTCTGCACCACCACGTCAGCCTTCGCTGTGATGAGCCGCAGCAGCAGTTCGGCGGCGCGCGGCTGCTTCACGTCGAGCGTGAGGCTCTCCTTGCTGCGGTTGGTCCAGACGAAGTGCGAGGCCAGGCCGCGCACGCGCTGGTCGTAGCCACGCGCGAAGTCACCCACCCCGGGGCGCTCGATCTTGATCACGCGTGCGCCCAGGTCGGCGAGCTGGCGCGTCGCGAACGGCGCCGCGATCGCGTGCTCGAGCGTGACGACGGTGAGGCCCTTCAGCGGCTGCATCGCGGTCGCCCTACTTCAACGTGGCAATGGCGTCCATCGTGAGCCAGCCTTCGTGGTCCTGCGCCCACAGCTTCACGGTGCTGCCGTCGCGTGCACCGCTCACCGTCATCGGCCGGCCGTCGAAGGTCGGCCGCACGGCCTTGAAGCGAAAGGTGTCCACCTGCGCATCCGGCACCTGCCGGCGCAGCAGGTCCATCAGCAGCGTGGCGATCAGCGGGCCATGCACGACCAGGCCCGGATAACCCTCGACCTCGGTGACGTAGCGCCGGTCGTAGTGGATGCGGTGGCCGTTGAAGGTGAGCGCGCTGTAGCGGAACAGCAGCACGTCGTCCGGCACGAGCTCTCGTTGCCAGGTCGCCGCTGCGGGGGCCGCCTGCGGCGCCGGCTCGACATCGGTGGGCTTCTTCGCCTCGCGGTACACGATGTCGTGGAACTCGACGATCGCCGGTTCGGCGGCGCCGTTGCAGCGCAGCTCGTGCCGCACCTTCACGAACACCAGCTGCCCGGTGCGGCCGGCCTTGACCGTGCCGTCGGCAATCGTCGAGGTGCGCTCCACCGCATCACCGACGCGCATCGGCGTGCGGAACTCAAACTGGCTACCTGCCCACATGCGCCGCGGCAGCGGCACCGGCGGCAGGAAGCCGCCGCGCCGGGCATGGCCGTCGGGCCCGATCTCGCTGGCCCGGTGCAGCGGCAGGAAATACAGCCAGTGCCACAGCGGAAACAGCGGCATGCCGGCGCGCACGTCGAGCGGCGCATGGTCCAGCGTGGCGTTCAGCGCCTTCACCGGCGTCTCGGTGATGGTGTCGCGCAGCGTCTCGCTGCGGCCGATCCAGCTCTTCAGGTCTTCCATGCGGGGTGACGGGCGGCAGGCGGTTCGGGTGGGGTGCGCTGCGACAGGTTATACACGGTGCCCGGTGCGCGACGCCTCGCTGCATCGGCGCACCCCGCCGCTGGCGAGCGGGTCGCGAGTTGGCTATGCTGCCGGCATGACGGCCCCCACCTTCCAGTCCTTCGAGGCCGACGCGCTGGCGCGTGGTTTTCACGAGGTGCTCGAGCGCGAGTGGAAACCCGACACCGTGATCGACACGCACACGCATCCGTTCGCTGTCGATGCCCTCGTGGTGCGCGGCGAGATGTGGCTCACCGTCGGCGCCGACACGCGGCACCTGCGGCCGGGCGACACCTTCACGCTCGCGCACGGCGAACCGCACGCCGAGCGCTACGGGCCGCAGGGCGCGGCCTACTGGGTGGCTCGGCGCAACGGCTGAAGACCGCAGCGTCAGCGGCGCTGGCGCTCCAGCGGTTCGAACGCGTTGTCGAACACATGGTCGGCGACCCGCCGGCCCTGCACGATGCCCTGCGTGCTGTCGAAGGCCCAGTGGATGCCGAGGTAGACGCGGCTGCGGCCGTTCTCGGCTTCGGCCTGCGACAGGCTCGCAAACTGGCGCGGCATGCGCTGTCGCACGTGGCCCTGGTTGTCGAGCGTCACGCCGTTGAACTCGTCGGAGACGAAGGTGAAGCCGATGCGGTCGGTGCCGTAGAACTGCCGCAGCGTCTGGAACAACGCACCGCCGAAGGTGGCGTGCCCCGATGGATAGGCCGGAAACGGCGGCGTGAAGTTCGGCCCGTCGAGGTTGCTCGCCGGTGCGCCCAGCGGCATGAAGGCCGGGTCGGCCGCGGTGGCGGTGTTGCCGTCGCCGGCGCCGGTGGGCCCGCTGCCGGCATCGGCCTCGCGGATGCCGGTGACCGGCCGCCACAGGTTGTAGTGGTACTTCGAATCCCAGGCCGCGATCGCCGCGTCAGCCATCGCCACGTTGACCAGCGCCAGCAGCCGCGCGAGTTCGGCCACGTTGTCGTGGCGCTGCTCGGAGATCTGCGTGGTGATCTGGTTGTACAGGCGCGGCGGAGCGCACAGGCTCGGCGTGCCGTCGTAGGCCCAGAACAGGCCGATGAACTTCTGCGCCTCGCTGCGCACGGTGGGCGTGCTGATGCCGTCGCCGCCCAGGCGCTTGACGTCGTCGAACGCCGCCGCGTACTCCGCGCTGGTCAGCGCAGGCGGCAGCGACAGCCGGAACTGCCGGCCCGAACGCAGCACGAACGGCCGCACGGTACCCCAATGCGCACCCATCGCCAGCGGGATCAGGCTTACCGGGTCCTGCCGCCACTGGCCCGGTTGCGTGCCGGGAATGTAGTCCGCACCCATCCTCGGCTCCGCATGCTGCGCGCCGTCGTCGGCGCGCTGGTTCAGGATGGCCGCCGCTGCGCGCCGGCCGAGCTCGATGCCGGTCTGCCGCGCGGCGCCGGTGGCCAGGCGCAGCCGCGCCAGATCCTCCGCCAGCAGCTCGGCGAGGCTCGCCGCCTGCGACGGGTACAGCGCGGCCAGCGTGTCGTGTGCGGCCTGTGCCACCGCCGCCTCCATCGACACCGACCCGTTCACGCGCGCCACGTCGGCCAAACTGCGAAAGCGGCCGACGACGGCGTTCACCGCCTCGAAGATCGCGATGTGCACGATGGCCATCGCGCGCGCCGAACGGCCCGGCCCCAGCTGTTCGCCGAACACCCGCGTCTCGCCGGCCGCGACCGGCGTGTGGTCGATGCCGCTGGTGTCGATGGCCACGTCGTTCCAGCGCCGCACGGCGCTCTCTGACAGTGCCCAGCGGCGCCGCGCGTGGCGCGCGGCGCCAGCGCGCGTCGAGCCGGGATTGAACAATGGACCGAGCGACCCGCGCACACCGCCCGAGCGGTCGGCCTGCGCCAGCGCGAATCCCGATCCCCACAGCCCTGCCAACGGCGCGAGCAGACACGTGCGTCTGCGAACAATGGTCATGCGACTCTCCCGTCGATGCGCCGGAGGGCCCGACGCCTGCGGCCGACGAGGCGCCGGGACAAGACGACGCGCAGGGTCGGCCGCTGTCGATTCTGGTGAGCCGATCGCGGCCGGTCTGTAGGCGTGCTGTCACCGAACGCAAGTGACGCAATCGCAGGCGCCCTGCACATTTGGCCGGCACGTCGACGTCAAGGGCGAGGTTCTGCGGCGCGCGATCGAAGCGCGCTCGTCAAGCGATACGCGTCGCTACATGTTGGGCGCGGTGCCGCGGCCCGGCGGGTCGCTCAGGCCGCGGGCCCGCGCTTCAGCAAGGGCAGCAGGTCCTTGAAATGCGGATGCGCGCTGCTGCGCAGCCACTCGAAGGCCACCATCTCGCTGCTGACCAGCACGGCACCGGCGCCGCGCAGCCGCTGCAACGCGAGCTCGCGATCGGCAGCGCGGCGCGAGGCGCAGGCGTCGGCGACGACCCAGCAGCGCTGGCCGTGCCGCAGCAACCCGAGCACCGTCTGCATCAGGCACACGTGCGTCTCGCAGCCGGCCACCACCACGTCGGCCGGCGCATGGCCATCGGTGCGCAGCGCATCGATCAGGCCGTCGGCGCAGCCGTCGAAGTGCTGCTTGCCGAGCGTGACGGCGCAGCGCGAGCGAATGGCGTCGACGTTCGGCCCCAGGCCTTGCGGGTTCTGTTCGGTGCCGACGACGTGCAGTCGCAGGGTGTGCGCCACGTCGGCCAGCCAGACGCCGCGCGCCAGCGCCGCATCGCCCTCGTGCAGGGCCGGCATCAGGCGCTGCTGATAGTCCACCAGCACCAGCGTGCACGAGGCGGGGTTGATGGTGTTCATGACGCCGACTCAGTGTAATCTGGCCCCGACACTCGAGGAGCCCTCATGAACGCCCCTACGCCCGCCGAGCGATTGCAGGCGCCGCCCACGCTGTTGAGCGGCGCCGGCTACATCGAGTCGCTGCGACGGCTGCAGCCGGTGGTCTATGTCGATGGTCGGCGCGTCGAGTCGGTGGCCGACGAACCGGCGCTCAGGCCCGGCGTGCAGGCGCTGGCCTTCACCTACGACGCCGCGCTCAGGCCCGAGTGGGCGCCGCTGATGCTGGCCCGCCAGTCGAGCACCGGCCGCACGGTGAACCGCATGCTGCAGCTCGACGAGTCGGCCGCCGACCTGCTGAACAAGCTCGAGGCGGTGCGCGTGCTGTGCCAGGAGACCGGCTGTGCGCAACGTTATCTCGCGCACGACGCGCTGGCCGCGATCGGCCAGTCGGCGGCGCGCGTGGACGACGCCAGCAGCCGCGGCGAATACCGCGCGCGCTTCGCGGCGTACCTGGAACATGTGCAGGCCCACGACCTGTCGCTCGGCATCGCGATGACCGACGCCAAGGGCGAGCGCAGCAAGCGCCCGCACGAGCAGGCCAACGCCGACAGCTACGTGCACATCGTCGAGCGCACCGCCAAGGGCGTCGTCATCTCGGGCACCAAGGCCATCGTCACCGGCGCGCCGTACATGCACGAGCTGCTCGTGATGCCGGGGCGCCAGATGGCCGAGGCCGATGCCGATTTCGCGCTGTGCTGCGCGGTGCCGATCGACGCGCCCGGTGTCACCATCGTCGCGCGCCCCGCCGGCCGGCCCGGCGAGAAGCTCGAGCACGGCGCCGCCCTCTTCTCGCGCCGCTACGGCCAGTCCACCGGCGTGGTGATGTTCGACCGCGTCAGCGTGCCGTGGGAGCGTGTGTTCCTCGCCGGCGAGTGGACGCATTCGGGCGCACTGACGCACGACTACGCGACACACCACCGGCAGACCTGCATCGCCGCACGCGCAGGTTTCGGCGACCTGCTGATCGGCGCCGGCGCGCTGATGTGCGAGGCCAACGGCCTGGACCCGGGCAGCACCGCGAGCCTGCGCGAGCCGATGGTCGAGCTGATCAAAATTGTGGAAGGTTTCTTCGCCTGCGGTGTGGCAGCCAGCGTGTACGGCACGGCCGACCCCGCGAGCGGCATCTTCATGCCCGAGCCGGTGTTCGCCAACATCGGCAAGCTGCTGTTGGCCACCCAGATCTACGACATGCATCGCCTCGCACACGAGGTGTCCGGCGGGCTGATCGTCACGCTGCCCGGCCCCGACGAGGACCACAACCCCGCCACCGCGGCGCGGCTGGCCGACGTGTTGCGCGCCAACCCGGCCGTGCCCTACGACAAGCGCATCGAGGTCGCGCGTTTCGTCGAGGACCTGACCGCGTCGTACCAGGGCGGTTGGTACTCGGTGATCAGCCTGCACGGCGGCGGCTCGCCGGCGGCGATGAAACAGGAGATCTGGCGCCGCTACCCGCTCGGCAACAAAGTCGACCTGGTCGAGAGCCTGCTCGAGCGCGGCGTGCTGGCCGACGACCCGGCGCGCACGATCACGCGCAATCGCCAGCCCGGCCGCTGCTGCGACACCGGCTGCGCAGCGCCGGGGCAGGCGGTGATGGTGCCGCTGCCCGGCAAACCAATGAACTGAGCGGAGGACCCGACCCCATGGCGGCTACCGGCTGGTGGATCCTGAGCGTCGCGCTCATCGTCGTCGGCCTGGCCGGCACCGTGCTGCCGGCGCTGCCGGGCACGCTGTTCGTGCTGGGCGGCATCGTGCTCGGCGCCTGGATCGACGACTTCACGCGCGTCGGTTGGGTCAGCGTCACGGTGGTCAGCGTGCTCGCCGTGCTGGCCTGGGTGCTCGACTACGTGGCCGGCCTGATGGGCGCCAAGAAGGCCGGCGCGAGCCGCGAGGCGCTGATCGGCGCGGCGCTCGGCACCGTGGCGGGCCTGTTCATGGGATTGATCGGCGTGTTCTTCATGCCGCTGGTGGGCGCGGCGATCGGCGAGTACATCGCGCAGCGTGACCACGCCCGCGCCGCGCACGTCGGCGTGGCGACCTGGATCGGCATCATGATCGGCATGATCGCCAAGGTGGTGATCGCCTTCATGATGATCGGCGTGTTCATCGTCGCGCTGCTGCTGTGAGACGATCGCGTCCACCGAATCCGGACGCCACCATGAAATTCGACGACGCCGCCGCCACCTGGAACAAGCGCTTCGAGGCAGAGCGCTACATCTTCGGCACCGCGCCCAACGAGTACCTGCAAGGCGTCGCGCACCATCTGGCGCCGGCCGGCCGCGTGCTGTGCGTGGCCGACGGCGAGGGCCGCAACAGCGTATGGCTGGCGCGCCGCGGCCACCGCGTCGACGCGTTCGACATCGCCGAGCTCGGCGTGCGCAAGGCGCGCAACCTCGCGCGCGGCGCCGGCGTCGAGGTGAACTTCGCGGTCGCCGACGGCGACGCGCTGCAGTGGCCGGCCATGTTGTACGACGCGGTGGTGGCGATCTTCATCCAGTTCGCCGACCCCGCCATGCGTGGGCGGCTGTTCGAACGCATGGTGCACACACTCAAGCCGGGCGGCGTGCTGGTGCTGCAGGGCTACACGCCAAAGCAGCTCGAGTACAAGACCGGCGGGCCGCCCTTCGTCGAGAACCTCTACACCGAGCCGATGCTGCGCACCGCGTTCGCCGCGCTCGAGATCCTGGACCTGCGTGAATACGAAGCCGAGCTCACCGAAGGCACGCAGCACAGCGGCCGTTCGGCCTTGATCGGCCTGGTCGCGCGCAAACCGCTGGCCGGGCGCCGCTGAGGCACGGGAGCCGGGGGTGACCGGCGACGGCGACGCGCGCGACGAATACCGGCGTCGCATGCACGCGGTGCTGGAGCACATCGATCGGCATCTCGACGAGCCGCTCGACCTGGCGCGCCTGGCTGCAGTGGCGAACTTCTCGCCCTATCACTTCCATCGCCTGTTCGCCGCCTGGATGGACGAGCGGCTGGGCGACTACCTGAGCCGCCGGCGCCTGGAACGCGCAGCGCTGATGCTGTCGGCGCAGCCGCGCGTGCCGGTGCTGACGGTGGCGCTGAACGTCGGCTTCGGCTCGGGCGAGGCCTTTGCGCGCGCCTTCAAGGCGCACTTCGGCGCGTCGCCGAGCGCCTGGCGCACGGGGCCGGGCGATCGCCGCAAGATCGATCAGGCGCTCCGCAACGTCGATCAGGCGCACGGACCGTTTCACCGCCAGCATGGGGACTCTCATCACCCCACTGCGGAGAATCCGATGAACGTCCGATTGATCACCCGCGCGCCCGTCACCGTGGCCTACCTGCGCCACACCGGCGCCTACGGCCCCGGCATCGCCGAGTTCTGGATGCGCACGGTGGCGCCCTGGATGGACACGCACGGCCTGACCGGCCATGCGCGCTACGGCATCAGCCACGACGACCCGAGTGTCACCGAGCCGACGCGTTGCCGCTACGACGCTTGCGTCGAGGTGGACGCTGCGTTCGAACCCACCGCCCCGGCACAGAGGACCACCCTGCCCGGCGGGCGCTACGCGGTGATGGACTTCAAGGGCAACGTCGACGAGATCGGTGTGGCGTGGGCTCGCCTGCTCGGCGAATGGCTACCGTCCAGCCGGCTGCAACTGGACATGCGGCCGAGCTTCGAGCACTACCCGGTCAGTGCCGGCTACGACGCCGGCACCGGCCGCTTCGAGTGCGAGATCTGCGTCCCGGTGGCGCCGCTGTGAACGCCGCCGGCCCCGCCGCCAGGGCGCGGGGCCGCGGCGCGCTTCACTGCCGCTGCTGGATGCCGGCGATGGCCCACTCGCGGCTGCCGTCGACCGGGCGCACCAGGTGCCACACCTCGTCGAACGGCGCGGCCGCGGCGTCACTCTCCTCGCGCAGCAGGCCCGAGTAACGCACGCTGACCACCTGGCGATCGGCTTCCTGCGCGAAGTCGATCAGGTGCGCGTCGACGGTCACCACGTCGGTCTTCTGCGCGACGCCGCCACGCTCCTGCAGGTCCAGGCGCGCCGAAGCGAACATCTCGGGCGTCGTGAAGGCGCGCAGATCGTCCAGGTCGCCGGCATCGTTGGCCGCCTGCAGGCGGATGAAGATCATCTTGGCGATGCGCTCGAACGCCGGAGCGTCGAAGCCCTCGGGCAGGTTGCCGGCCGCGGCGACCGCGGCGGCTGCAGGCAGCGCGACCGGCGCAGCGGCTGCAGCCGAGCCCCAGCCCGACCCGCCCAGCGGTGCCGGCGGGGTGTTGTTGCCGGCCCCCGCGCCTGCGAACTGCATGCCGTTCGGCGTGGCCATCGCGGGGCGCGCGTTGCCGCGGCCGAAGCGGGCCATCAGGAAGCGGATCGCGACGAAGGCGACGATGCCCAGCAAGACCATCATGATGATGTTGCCGAACTCGGCACCCATGCCGAGGTGGCTCATCAGCGCAGCGATGCCCAGGCCTGCGGCCAGACCGGCG
>CALMQI010000277.1 GCA_937871935.1 uncultured Burkholderiales bacterium | reverse complement strand
TCGAACAGCCGACGGCCATCGAGGGTCGGCCGGAGACGGTGGCGCGCGGCCTGCGTCTGGCGTCCAGCGAGGACGCACCGCCCACCGCCGCGCCACCGGCTGCGGGCGCACCGAGGCCGGTAGCACCCGTCGAGCGCGCCGGCGACGAGCCGCCGCCCCCCGATGCCCCGACACCGCCGCGCCCGACGCTCAAGCGGGTGAAATAGGCCGCGAACCTACAATCGAACCGGCCCGTTCGGCCACGCCGACTTAGCTCAGTTGGTAGAGCAACCGCCTTGTAAGCGGTAGGTCATCTGTTCGAGTCAGATAGTCGGCACCATCAATCCCGTGAGTGACGCTCATCACGCCGGCAACACCTTGACGCGAATTTGCGTTGCTGCAAATTGCCCGGTGATCAATCTGCGCTCCAGCTCCGGCACGAGTTGACGCAATTTCGCCGCCGCTGCCGGGTTGCTGGCCAGTAAAGTCCAGCCGTCGGCGTCGACCGGTCCCGGTCGCAGCTGACTGGCCAACGGCTCTGGCAGCAGGTCGCGAACGCAGGCGAATCGTTGTTGGGATTCGCGCATGCGCTGGGCCAGGCGGGCCAGCGGTTCGCTGGATTCGATCGCCCGGGCCAGCGGGGAGACGTTGCGCGCGTGGGCGGGCATGGCAGGGAGTGTAGCGATGCAGATCCTCATCACCGACAGCAGCCTCGTGCGCACCCGAGCGCTGCACTTCAAGCGCTGGCAGCTCGGCCTGTTGGCGCTGGCGTTGGCCGCGGTGTTGATGTTGATCTCGGGCGCCGTGTATCACTTCATCTTCCTGACGGCGGCGCGCGAGGGCTGGCCCGTGGTGAGCCAGGTGGTCAGGCTGATCGTGCACGACGAGATCGCGCAGCGCGAGCGCTTCATGCGCGAGAACCTCGACGCGATGGCCCATCGCGTCGGCGAAATGCAGGCCAAGGTGGTCAAGCTCGAGGCGTTGAGCGAGCGTGTCACCGGCCTGGCCAGCGTGAAGGGCGAGGAGCTGAAGGGCTTGCCCGTACAGCGCGCCCGGCAGGTGCAGGGCGGTCAGGGCGGCCCCCTGGTGCCGCTCGACCGGCCGAGCCTGAAGGAGCTGGACGAGGCGCTGAAGCGTCTCGATGAGCGCGTCGACGTCGGCAGTGACGTCTTCACGCTGGTCGAATCCCGCTTGTTCGAGGCCCGCATGCAGGGGTTGCTGGTGCCCAGCAGTCCGCCGGTGACCGGGCATGTCGGCTCGGGCTTCGGCTTCCGCCTCGATCCGATCACCGGTCGCCCCGCGTTGCACACGGGGCTCGACTTTCCGGCCGACATCGGCACGCCGATCCACGCGGCTGCCAGTGGCATGGTGATCGTCAGCGAAAACCACGCTGCCTACGGCCAGCTGCTCGAGGTCGACCACGGCAACTCGCTGGTCACCCGGTATGCGCACGCATCGAAGCTGCTGGTCAAGAACGGCGAACTGGTCAAACGCGGGCAAAAGATCGCCGAGGTCGGCAGCTCCGGGCGCTCGACCGGCCCGCATCTGCACTTCGAGGTGCTGGTGTCGGGTGTGCCGCAGAATCCGGCGCGCTTCCTGGCGGGCCGCGGCTCGCGCGCCACGCCGCTAATGGCCGACGCGACGCTCGGCGCAAACGTGATCGCGGCGGTGGCGCCGACGCCGCGCCCGCGTGCCAGCCGCCGGGCCGCGGCCCCGGCACCCGCCGAGGCGACCACAAGGGCAATCTCGCAGGTACCCACGGCCTCGACCACCCCAGACCCGACGGCCGAGGCGACGCCTGTTGCGCCGGCGCCGACCGCACCCGCGCCGACCCCTGTCGCGCCGTCGCCGACTCCGGCGGCCCCGGCCCCGGCCGCGGACAGCGACGCGCCGTAGTCCCGGCCGATGCCCCGCATCGGGGCGCGGTGATAAACTGCGCCGCTTTCGCGGCCGAGCGGACTCGAGGTGACTTGAGGTATCGCCGCGGCGACCTCACCACACGCGTGCAGGTCCTCGCCCACGAGGCGCCACGGACCCCCTTTCACCGAGCGTGCGTTTCACTCCTGCACCTGCATGTTGCCCAAAATCCTGACCTCGATCTTCGGCAGCCGCAACGACCGGCTGCTCAAGGGCTACCGCCGCGTGGTGGAGAAGATCAACGCGCTCGAGCCGCAGTTCGAGCCGCTTGACGACACGGCGCTGCGCGCCAAGACCGACGAGTTTCGCCAGCGCCTGGCCGGCGGCTTGGCGCTGGACGAGTTGCTGCCGGAGGCCTTTGCCGTTGTGCGCGAGGCCGGCAAGCGGGCGCTGAAGATGCGCCACTTCGACGTGCAGCTCATCGGCGGCATCGTGTTGCACCAGGGCAAGATCGCCGAGATGCGCACCGGCGAGGGCAAGACGCTCGTTGCCACGCTGCCGGTCTATCTGAACGCACTGTCGGGCAAGGGCGTGCATGTCGTGACGGTCAACGACTATCTCGCCCGGCGCGACGCCGAGTGGATGGGGCGTCTGTACACCTTTCTCGGGCTCACGGTGGGCGTCAACGTGCCTGGCATGAGCCGCGAGGAGAAGCAGGCTGCCTTTGCCGCCGACGTCACCTACGGCACCAACAACGAGTTCGGTTTCGACTACCTGCGCGACAACATGGTCTACGAGACCGCCGACCGCGTCGCGCGCGGCCTCAACTACGCGATCGTCGACGAGGTCGACTCGATCCTGATCGACGAGGCGCGCACACCGCTGATCATCAGCGGCCAGGCCGAAGACCACACCGACATGTACGTCAGCATCGACGCGGTGGTGCCGAAGATGAAGAAGCAGATCGGCGAGGCCGATCCGCGCACCGGCGAGGGCGTCATCGAGCCGGGCGACTTTACGGTCGAAGAAAAGAGCCACCAGGTCTTCCTGACCGAGGACGGACACGAGAACGCAGAGACGCTGCTGCGCAATGCGGGTCTGCTGGTCGAGGGCGCCAGCCTGTACGACGCGGGCAACATCACGCTGATGCACCACGTGTATGCGGCGCTGCGGGCCCACCACCTGTACCACCGCGACCAGCACTACGTGGTGCAGAACGGCGAGATCATCATCGTCGACGAGTTCACCGGCCGCTTGATGACGGGTCGGCGCTGGAGCGACGGCCTGCACCAGGCGGTCGAGGCCAAGGAGCGCGTCAAGATCCAGAGCGAGAACCAGACGCTCGCCTCGATCACGTTCCAGAACTACTTCCGCATGTACGGCAAGCTGGCCGGCATGACGGGCACGGCCGATACCGAGGCCTACGAGTTCCAGGAGATCTACGGCCTCGAGACGGTGGTGATCCCGCCCAACAAGCCGACGATCCGCCAGGACGAACTCGACCTGATCTACAAGACAGCACGCGAGAAGTACAACGCGGTGCAGGAAGACATCCGCGAGTGCCATACCCGCGGCCAGCCGGTGCTGGTGGGCACCACGTCGATCGAGAACTCCGAGCTGATCTCCGGGCTGCTCACGCAGGCCAAGCTGCCGCACCAGGTGCTCAACGCCAAGCAGCACGCCAAGGAGGCCGAGATCGTGGCGCAGGCCGGCCGGCCCGGCGTGATCACCATCGCCACCAACATGGCCGGTCGCGGCACCGACATCGTGCTCGGCGGCAACGTCGAGAAGCAGGTGCAGTTCCTGCTGGCCGACGAGAGCATCCCCGAGGCCGACAAGGCCGCACGCATTGCCCAGCTCGAGAGCGAGTGGCAGGGCCTGCACGACAAGGTCAAGGCCGAGGGCGGCTTGCGCATCATCGCCACCGAGCGCCATGAGAGCCGGCGCATCGACAACCAGCTGCGCGGCCGCTCGGGCCGCCAGGGTGACCCGGGCCAGTCGCGCTTCTATCTGTCGCTCGAAGACCCGCTGATGCGCATCTTCGCGGGCGACCGCGTCAAGTCCATCATGGATCGGCTGAAGATGCCCGATGGCGAGGCCATCGAAGCCGGCATCGTCAGCCGCTCGATCGAGGGCGCGCAACGCAAGGTCGAGGCGCGCAACTTCGACATCCGCAAGCAGCTGCTCGAATACGACGACGTGTCGAACGACCAGCGCAAGGTCATCTACCAGCAGCGCAACGAGATCCTCGAATCCAGCTCGGTCAGCGAGCAGATCAACAACCTGCGCACCAGCGCCATGACCGACGTGGTGCGCACCTACGTGCCGGTCGAGAGCGTCGAGGAGCAATGGGACCTGCCGGGCCTGGAGAAGGTGCTGAACGACGAATGGCAGCTCGAGGTCGACCTGCGCGGCGAGGTGGAGAAGAGCGACGCGATCACCGACGAGGACATCGTCGAGAAGGTGATCGCCGCCGCGCATCAGCAGTTCGCCGGCAAGCTGGCGCTGGTGGGCGAGGACCAGTTCAACCCGTTCATGCGGATGGTGCTGCTGCAATCGATCGACAGCCACTGGCGCGAACACCTGGCGGCGCTCGACTACCTGCGCCAGGGCATCCACCTGCGCGGTTATGCGCAGAAGAACCCGAAGCAGGAATACAAGCGCGAGGC
>CALMQI010000276.1 GCA_937871935.1 uncultured Burkholderiales bacterium | reverse complement strand
AGGGCGCGCCGGGCGGCGTGCACGAAGAGCGCCGACCCGGCGTCGCCCTCGCGCGGCCGTGCCGCGAGCCAGCCGCTGGCCCCGTCGCGCACATGCTGGCCCGCCGCGGCGGTCTGAAACGCCACCACCGACAGGCCGCTGGCCATCGCCTCGAGCACCACGTTGCCGAAGGTGTCGGTCAGGCTCGGAAAGAGAAACAGGTCGGCACTCGCATAGTGGCGCGCCAGCTCGGCGCCGCGCTGCACGCCGGCGAACACCACGTCGGGATGGTTCTGCTGCAGCCGCGTGCGCTGCGGCCCGTCGCCGACGACCACCATGCGCAGGCCGGGCACCTCGCAGCGCAGTGCCTCGAACGCATCGAGCACGAGCTGCACGTTCTTTTCCGGCGCCACGCGCCCGACGTGCAGCAGCACCGGGTCGGCGTCACCGGCGCCCCAGGCCCGGCGCAGTGCCGGGTCGCGCCTGCCCGGCGCGAAGCGCTGCGCATCGACGCCACGGCCGACCACCTGCAGCCGCTCGAAGCCGTCGGCGGCCAGCGCGCGCGCCAGCTCGCGGGTCGGCACGAAGGTGCAATCGGCCATCGCGTGCAGCCGGCGCAGATAGGCGAACACCAGCGGCGCCAGGAACGCCAGCCCGTAGTGCCGGCTGTAGGCGTGGAAGTTGGTGCGGAAGTCGGCGCTCGTCGCGATGCCCTCGGCGCGCGCGGCGCGCAGCGCGGCCCAGCCGAGCGGGCCGGGTGTCGTCACGTGCACCAGGTCGGGCACGCCGTCGCGGCCCGTGCACCAGCGCCGGCGCAGCGCGGCCGAGCGCGCGAGGCCGTAGCGCAGATCGGGGTACATCGGGATCGGGCCGCCGTAGGTGCGGCATTCGTGCGCGGCATCGAGCGGCGGCTCGCCGCGCTGGCGCGGCCGCACCAGCTGCACGCGGTGTCCGGCCGCGCGCAGATGGCCGAGCGTGCGTTCGGCCGTCAGCGACACGCCGTTGATCTCCGGTGGAAAGGTCTCGGTGACGTAGGCGATGTGCACGGCGTGCTCGATGCGCGAAAGCTGGCCGCAGGTCGGCAAGCCTTGTGCCCGCTTCACGTGGACTGCGTCGCCCTCGAACAGCAGCGCACGGCATGTGGTTTGCCAGACGCAGGGCGTCCGCATCGCCCCGCATCATGAAATCGGAACCCCTGCAGATCACCCTCATCAGTGAACATGCGTCGCCGCTGGCGCTGGCCGGCGGAGTCGATTCCGGCGGCCAGAACGTGTATGTCGCGCATGTCGCGCGCCGCCTGGCCGCCGCCGGCCATGCGGTGGACGTGCTGACGCGCCGCGACGATGCGCGCGCGCCCGCGGTCGTCGAGCTGGCGCCCGGCGTGCGGGTGCTGCATGTCGATGCCGGTCCGCCGCGCTTCGTGCCGAAGGAGGAGCTGCTGCCGCACATGCGCGAGTTCAGCGGGGCGGCGCGCCAGCGGCTGCTGCGCCGGCCGCCGCCCGACGTGATCCACGCCAACTTCTTCATGTCGGGCTGGGTCGGCCTCGAGCTGCGCCGGCACTTCGCGGTGCCGCTGGTGACGACCTTCCACGCGCTCGGCCTGGTGCGGCGCGAGCACCAGCGCGAGGCCGATCGTTTTCCGGGTGAGCGCATCGCCATCGAACGCACGCTAGTGCGCGACTGCGACCGCCTGATCGCCGCCTGTCCGCAGGATGCAGCGGACCTGCGTCGCCTGTACGGCGCCGCGCCGGAGCGCATCGCCGGCGTGCCCTGCGGCGTCGACGTCGACGCGCTGCGGCCGGGCGACCGGCGCGACGCGCGGCGCCGGCTCGGGCTGCCGCAGCATGAGTTCATCGCGCTGCAACTCGGTCGCCTGGTGCCGCGCAAGGGCATCGACAACGTGGTGCACGCGATGGCGCGGCTGCGGCAGGCCGACCCCCGGCTGGCGACGCGCCTGGTCGTCGTCGGCGGCGATGCCGATGTGCCCGACGAAGCGCTGACGCCCGAGATCGGGCGCCTGCGCGGCATTGCGCACGCGCTCGGTATGGCCGATCGCATCCAGTTCACCGGCCGCCGCAGCCGTGCACAGCTGCGCGACTGGTATGTCGCCGCCGACGTGTTCGTCACCACGCCGTGGTACGAGCCGTTCGGCATCACGCCGCTGGAGGCGATGGCCTGCGGCACACCGGTGATCGGCAGTGCGGTCGGTGGCGTGCGCTACACCGTGCTCGACGGCATCACCGGCTTCCTGGTGCCGCCGCGCGAGCCGCAGCTGCTGGCCGATCGGCTGCTGCAACTGCAACGCGATCCGGCGCGCGCCGCCGCCTTCGGCCGCGCCGGCGTGCAACGCGTGCGCACGCATTTCACCTGGGACGAGGTCGCGCGCCAGCTGGTGCAGGTGTACCGCTCGGTGTGCGACCGCGCGAGCGTGCGCATGCGGGGCGCGGTCCGCGCCGCCGAGCCCGCAACCGCTCCCGGCACGGGCGCCCTCGGCCTGGTGTCGGCCTCCTGATCGCGAGCCTCAGCCCAAAGTGTCGACCACCCATCCCGCGCTCGACCGTCTGGGCCCCTGGCGCAGGGCCCGCAGCCGCGAGAACGGCTCGCGCCGCGGCACCCGCGCGGCCATGCCGCTGCCGGCCGTCTTCATCGACAAGGACGGCACGCTGGTCGAAAACGTGCCGTACAACGCCGATCCGGCGCATCTGCGCTTCATGCCCGGCGCCACCGATGCGCTGCGCCGGCTGGCGCAGCGCGGCTTCGCACTGGTGATGGTGACCAACCAGAGCGGGCTGGCGCGCGGCCGCTTCAGCGCGGCGCAATGGGAGCTGCTGCTCGGCGTGCTGCTCGCGCGTCTGAAGCACGAGGCTGGCGTCACGTTGCTCGACGTGATGGTGTGCCCGCACGCGCCGGGCTCGGACGGCCGGCCGCTGTGCACCTGTCGCAAGCCGTCGCCGGGCATGCTGCTGCACGCGGCGCGGCTGCACGGCCTGGACCTGGCACGCTCGTGGATGATCGGCGACACGCTCGACGACGTCGAGGCCGGCCGCCGCGCCGGCTGCCGCAGCGTGCTCTTTCGAAGCGGTGGCGAGACCTTGTGGCAGCGCTCGGCGCTGCGCACGCCGATCGCCGAACTGGACGACTGGCGCGACGTGACGCGTCTGATCACCGCGGCAGCGGCCGACCCGTTGCGCGCCGGCGCGCGTGCGGACCTCGCACTGCGCAGCGCATGAGCTGCGGTACCGGGCCGAAGGCGAGTTCCGCCGTGCGCGCCACGCAGGACGCCCGATGAGCACCGCGCCGATCCGGCTGGTGGCCGGCGACGCGCGGCCGGCACCGCCGCACGCCGCACGCGCGCGGGTGTGGCAGAACGCCCGGCGTGTGCTCGCCGTGCGGCTCGACAACCTGGGCGACGTGCTGATGACCTCGCCGGCCCTGGCCGCGCTGCGCGACGGGCTGCCGCAGGCGCACATCACGTTGCTGGCCACGCCATCCGGGGCGGCCGCGGCGGCGCACCTGCCGATGCTCGACGCGACCTGGAGCTGCCGCGTGCCGTGGATGCCGACGGCCGCGACGGCCGATCGTTGTGCCGAACGCGGCAGCGAAGCGGCGCTGGTCGAGCGGCTGTGCGCCGGTGCTTTCGACGCCGCGGTGATCTTCACCGTCTGCACGCAGAGCGCGCTGCCGGCGGCGCTGCTGTGCCACATGGCCGGCATCCCGCTGCGACTCGCGCATTGCCGCGAGAACCCGTACGGACTGCTGAGCGACTGGGTGCCCGATCCCGACCGCGTCGAGCCCGGTCTGCTGCCGCTGCAACAGCGCCAGGCCGCGCGTCACGAGGTGCGGCGCCAGCTCGCGCTGGTCGGCGCGGTGGGCCTGCACACGCACGACGAGCGGCTGCGCTTCGTGCTGGCCGGCGCCGCCGCTCCCGACGCCGTCGGCGCGGCTGTGGCGCGCGGTGCGCGAGAACGTCGTCGTGGTCGCGGTCCAGTACCGGCTCGGACCGTTCGGCTGGTGACACTGCGCACAGTTCACGTGGAGGTACGCCCGAGCCCGGTCCTCGAC
>CALMQI010000275.1 GCA_937871935.1 uncultured Burkholderiales bacterium | reverse complement strand
CGCCGGTTGAAAAGGCCCTGGCCGAGGGCCGCGGCAAGGCCCAGGCGCAGGCGCTGCGACAGCACGACGTCGACGTCGGACTTCAGGCGTTCGACCTGGCCGCCGACCAGGTTGCGATAGAAGCGGTCGCCGGGATGCGTGCTGATCTCGCCCTCCCAGACCTGGCGGTCGCGGCCGATCTCGAACTTGTTGTGCGCGGTGGCCGGCTGGCCGAAGATGCGCCGGTGCGTGTGCTCCAGCGTCAGCCGCGGACCGGTGTTGGCGCTGACGCCCACGCCGACGGTGGCCGACTGCAACGGCGACTCGCGCACCTGCACCGCGACGGTGGCACTCTCGGCCTGCGCCGAGTCGGCGTCGAAGGAGACCACCGCGGCGTCGAACAGGCCGCTCTTGCGCAGCCGGTCCTGATAGTCGAGCAGCAGCGTCTCGGTGAGCGGCTCGCCGGGCGCGAAGCCGGCCATGTTGCGCACGATCGTCTCGTCGTGGCGATCCAGCCCCTCGATGTGCAGCGCGCCGGCCAGGAAACGCGGTCCGCTGTGAATATCGACCGCGATCGCCGCGGTGGCCGCGGCGCTGTCGACCTCGGCCGCGCTGCGCGCGAGCGCCGCGCGTGCGTAGCCCAGGCCGCGCAGCTGCGCGATCACCACCGTCTTGGCGCTGCTCCAGTCGGCGTTGCGAAACGGCGCGCCGACGGCCAGTGGCCAGGCCCCCTGTATGGCCTCGATCTGCTCGCGGGCCTCGGCGTCACCGGCCTGCGCCCGCTGCTGCAGCGGCCCCTGGACCAGCAGCGCGACGCTGCGCACGCGGGTGCGCGGGCCGGGCGTGACCTGCACGATCACGCGGCCTGGGGGCGTGGGGTCGCGCCGCACCTGTACCTCGGCGGCGAAGTAACCCTCGGTCTGCAGCAGCTCGCGCGCCTGGGCCGGCGCCGCGCCGACCAGGCGCAGCCATTCGGTCTCGTCGGGCGCCTCGTCCTCGCGCAGGGCGAGCAGGCGCGCGAGGTCGAGGTGGCGCTGCAGCAGCTCGCGCAGCGCCGTCGGCGCCTGGATCTCGAGCACCGGCGCCTGTCCCGCGGCCTGCGGGTCGGCGGGTGCCGGTTCGAAGGACGCCTCGCCGGCCGGCAGCCGATCGGCGCCGGCCGCGGCGGCGTCGTGGGCCGCGAGGTTGGCACAACCGGTGGACAGCACGGCGCAGCAGGCGGCGCCCAGCGCCGCCACGATCAGGGAAAGGCGGTGCTGCGGATCACCACTCACTTGCTGAGCAGGCGCATGGCCGACTCGAGCCCGACCAGCGTGAGCGGGAACATGCGCTGGTGCGTGAGCTGCTGGATGATCGCGATGCTCTGCCGGTACTGCCACACGCCCTGCGGCTCGGGGTTGATCCAGGCGTACTTGGGGAACGCGTTGGTCAGCCGCTGCAGCCACTCGGCGCCCGGCTCCTCGTTGTTGTACTCGACGCTGCCGCCGGGCTGCAGCACCTCGTACGGGCTCATCGTGGCGTCGCCGACGAAGATGAGCTTGTAGTCCTTGTTGTACTTGCGGATGATGTCCCAGGTGGGCGTCTTCTCGGAGAAGCGGCGCCGGTTGTTCTTCCACATGAAGTCGTAGACGCAGTTGTGGAAGTAGTAGAACTCCAGGTGCTTGAACTCGGTCTTGGCGGCCGAGAAGAGCTCCTCCACGCGATGGATGTGCTCGTCCATCGTGCCGCCCACGTCCATCAGCAGCAGCACCTTCACCTTGTTGTGCCGCTCGGGGATCATCTTGATGTCGAGCATGCCGGCGTTGGCCGCCGTGCAGTGGATCGTGTCGTCCAGGTCCAACTCGAGCTCCGAGCCCTCGCGCGCGAAGCGACGCAAGCGGCGCAGCGCGACCTTGATGTTGCGCGTGCCGAGTTCGAGCGAGTCGTCGTAGTCCTTGTACGCGCGCTGGTCCCAGACCTTCACCGCCGAGCGGTTGCGGCCCTTGTCCTGCCCGATGCGGATGCCCTGCGGGTTGTAGCCGTAGGCGCCGAACGGGCTGGTTCCGCCGGTGCCGATCATCTTGCTGCCGCCCTCGTGGCGCTTCTTCTGCTCCTCGAAGCGCTGCTTCAGCGTCTCCATCAGCTCGTCCCAACCCATCTTCTCGATCTTGGCCTTGTCTTCCGGGCTCAGCTCGAGCTCGAGGTTCTTGCGCAGCCACTCCAGCGGAATGTCCTGCGTGAAGTCGGCGAGCATCTCCACACCCTTGAAGTAGGCCGAGAAGGCACGGTCGAACTTGTCGAAGTGGGCCTCGTCCTTGACCAGCGAGGTGCGCGCGAGATAGTAGAAATCGTCCACCGACGGGCCGATCACCTCGGCCTTGATGGCCTCGAGCAGGGTGAGGAATTCCTTCACCGAGACCGGCAGCTTGGCCGCGCGCAGCGTGTAGAAGAAGTTGATCAGCATGGCGGCTGCAAGCATAGCCGCAGACCGCCACCGGCGCTGGTGCCGGTCACGACTGGATGCGTTTGCGGCGGGGGACTGCCACCTCGGCCGGCCGGGCCTTTGGCTGCGCCTGCACATCGTGGCGCTTCAGCCAGTCGAACAGCTCGCCGTACCAGAGCTTGCTGTTACGCGGCTTCAGCACCCAGTGGTTCTCGTCGGGGAACCAGACCAGCCGAGCGTCGATGCCGCGGTGCTTCAGCACGTTGTAGTACGCCAGGCCCTGCGCGTCGGGCACGCGGTAGTCGAGCGCGCCGTGGATCACCAGCGTCGGCGTCGCGAAGCGGGCGGCGAACGCGTGCGGCGACTGGGCATGCACCTGCGCCATGTCGTCCCAGTAGGCGGCGCCCAGCTCCTTGGGGAACCAGGTGTAGGCATCCTCGGCGAACATGCCCACCCAGTCGTAGCAGCCGGCGTGGCACACATAGGCGGCGTAGCGGCCAGGCTTGGCGTGTGCGTTCATCCAGGCCACCATGTAGCCGCCGTAGCTGCCGCCGGCGGCGAACACGCGCCGCTTGTCGATCCACGGTTTCCGGACGAACCAGTCGGTCGCGGCCTCCACGTCCTGCAGCTCGAGCTGGCCCCAGCGGTGGGTGATCGAGTCGAGGAACGCATAACCGAAGCTCGACGAGCCGTGGTAGTTGACGCCGACCACCACATAACCCTGCGCGGCGAAGACATGGTTGTTCCAGCGCCAGTGCCAGCCGTCGCCGGGGGCGGTGTGCGGGCCGCCGTGGATGGTCTGCAGCAGCGGATAGCGCTTCTTCGCATCGAACCCCGGCGGGTAGTAGACCCACATCTGCACCGGATCGTCCTGCGCACCGCGGATCCACACCTCCTCGTGGCGGCCGAGCCGCACGCCGGCCAGTATGTCGTCGTTGAAGGTCTCGATGCGCCGTGGCGCGGCACCGGGCAGCATGGCGTGCACGCGCGGCGGATGGTCGGCACGATCGAACACCGTCACCAGCGTGCCGGCGGCCTTGTCGAAGGCGTGCACCGTGCCGCCCTCGGCCACCACCTCGGCGCGGCGGTCCGGCCGGTCGAATCGCCACAGGTGCGTGCGGCCCTTCTGCTCGGCGGTGAAGAGCACCGCCTGGCCGTCGCTTTCCCACAGCAGCGGTGCCTGCACCTCGTGGTCCCATTCGGCGCTCTCGACTTCCCAATGGCCGCTGGCGCGCTCCCACACCGCCAGCTGCGCCGGCATGGTGTGCTTCAGCCCGTCGTGGCGGGCAAGAAAGGCGACCTGGTCACCGTCGCTGCTGTAGCGCGGCGCGCCGAAGGTCCAGTTGGCATCACGCACGAGCGTGGTGTAGCGGCCGCTCTTCAGGTCGAGCTCGGCCAGCGCGAAGCGGTTGTCGAAGCGCTTCTCGTCGGCCGGGTCGAAGGCGAACACGATGCGCCGGCCGTCGGGTGCGATGTCGAAGCACTTGGCGTCCGGTTCGGGCCGCTCGAGCTCGAAGCCGCTGCCTTCGAACAGGTTGCGCACGCGGCCGCTGTCGACGTCGAGCACGTGCAGTTGCGGCACGCGGCCCATCGGCAGCGAGTGGTCCCAGAAGCGGTACAGCGCCTCGCTCGTCACGTAGGCGCTCTCCTTGCGCTCGGCTTGCGCCTTCACCCGCGCCGCCTGGGCCGCCGCGCCCTTGGCGTCGGGCCAGACCCAGGAGACGAAGGCCACGCGCCGGCCGTCGGGGAACCAGCGGAACGCGTCGACGCCGGTGGCCACGTGGCCGACGCGGCGCGCCTCGCCGCCGTCGGGCGCGATCACGTAGAACTGCGGTACGTCGTCCTTGGCACCTTGCTGCTCGCGTCGTGCGACGAAGCCGATCAGGTCGCCGCGCGGGCTGAAGGCCCCCTGGCCGTCCTTGTCGCCGCACTGGGTGAGCCGGCGCGGCGCACCGCCCAGCGTGGACAGCAGCCACAGCGACCCGCTCTGGCTGTTGGCGGCCATGTCGGGGCTCTGCACGCTCACCACCGCCTGCGCGCCGTCGGGCGACGCGCTGACACCGCCGACGCGCTGCAGCGCCCACAGCGTGTCGGTGTCGAGGGTCCTTTTCTTGGTCATGCGGGCTCCCACGTCGAGAGGCAGATGGTGAATCGGTGACGGAATTGCCGATCCGGCGTTCAAGTGTCGCCCGGGACGGTCGATGAACGAGTGTGCGAGGCCTGCGGCCCCCGGGGCGGGCGCGGGCTCTTCGACACCGCCTGCATGAACGACGCTTCAATTCTGATTCTCGCGCTGGCCACTCAGCAACTGCTGTTCGCGACCGGCTGGTTGCTGAGTGCCCGCTACCTGGCAGGCGCCCGCGCGGCGATGCTGCACTGGGCGGGCTTCTGCCTCGCCAGCGGTGGCTCGCTGCTGCTGTTCACCGAACTGGCGCGCGAGGCACTGGGCGGCGCGGCCATGATGCTGCGCAACACGGGCGTCGTGCTCGCGTTCGTGCTGCTGCGCCGCGGGCTGCTCGCATTCACCCGGCAGCCGCTGCGCGACCGCGAGCAGTGGGCACTTTTCGCGGCCTTCGTGGCCCTGATGGCCGTGATCGGCCTGGCGCCCGCACAGGCGGTCGAGCGCACCGTGGTCATCTCAGCCATGATGAGCTGGTTGATGGTGCGTGCGGCGATCGAGGCCATCCGTGGCGGCTGTGCCGAGTTCGGCGGCGTCCCGGTCGCCGTGATCGGCTCGCCTCTGTTGCTGCTCGGCAGCGTGATGGCCCTGCGCGCGGTGCTCGCGCTGACGAATCCGGACACTGGCGCCGTGTCGATCACGCACGCCGCTCACTTCAACATCATGCTGCTGTTGACGATGGTGGTGATCTCCTCGATGCTGCATGTGGCGCTCGGCTTCCTGGTGATGCGCCGCATGGTGCTCGAACTGCAGCACCTGTCCAGCCACGACAGCCTGACGCGGCTGCTGAACCGGCGCGCCTTCGAGCAGCGGCTGGCGCAGGAGGTGGCAGCCAGCCGGCGCACCGGCGCGCCACTCGGCCTGTTGATGGTCGACATCGACCACTTCAAGCACATCAACGACCGCTTCGGACACCATGTTGGCGACACGGCGCTGCGCCAGACCGCGCAGCGCCTGGCGCAGGCGGCGCGCCTGAACGACGTGGTGGCGCGCGTCGGTGGCGAGGAGTTCGGTGTGCTGCTGCCGGCCACCGACGCGGCGGGCATTCGCCAGAGCGCCGAACGGCTGCGTCACGCGGTCGGACATGAGCCGCTTGCCTTCGCCGACGGGTTGCACCTGGTGACGGTGAGCGTGGGCGCGTCGATGCTGCTGACGCAGGAGGCCGATCCCGAGGTGGTGCTGCGTCGGGCCGACCAGGCGCTCTATCGGGCCAAGGCCGAGGGTCGCGACCGAGTGGTGTTCGACACGCTGGCGCAGGTGAGCGATGGTGATGCCGCAACGCCGTTGCGCGCCGCGTCGCGCCCGGCCGAGCTGCGCTAGAGGGCTGGGCCGGGCCGCGCTGTTCAGCGCGGGCGCGCCAGCTGCCAGGCCAGGTGCGTCTTGATGGTCGGCCACTCGGCCGCGGTGATGCTGTAGACGGCGGTATCGCGCAGCGTGCCGTCGGCCATGCGCTGGTGCGACCGCAGCATGCCGTCGAGCTGTGCGCCGAGGCGCTCGATGGCGCGGCGGCTCTGCGTGTTGAGCCGGTGCGTGCGGAACTCCACCGCGATGCAATCGAGCGACTCGAAGGCATGGCGCAGCAGCATCAGCTTGCACTCGGTGTTCAGCGGCGTGCGTTGCACCCGCCGCGCATACCAGGTGGAGCCGATTTCGACGCGCCGGTTCGCCGCATCGATGTTCATGTAGGTGGTCATGCCGGCGATGCGGCCTTCAGCGTCCCACACAGTGAACGGCAGCATCGAGCCCTTGGCCTGCAGGCCAAGCCGGCGCTCGATCTCGGCGGCCATGCCGTCGGGCGAGGGCACGGCGGTGTACCACAGCTGCCACAGCTCGCCGTCGCGCGCGGCCTCGACGAGGCCCGGCGCGTGCGCCGCCGACAGCGGTTCCAGCCGCGCGTGCGTGCCGGTCAGCGTGACCGGTTCGGGCCAGGGGGGCATCAAGCCCCCTTGGCCCAGAGGGCCGTCCCCCCGAGGGGGAGCGAGCGCCTCCGGAGCGGCCGCGCGGCGCTCACCGGTTATGCCTCTGCATGAACACGAGCTTCTCGAACAGCGTCACGTCCTGCTCGTTCTTCAGCAGCGCGCCCACCAGTGGCGGCACCGAGACCTTGTCGTCCTTGCTCTGCAGCGCCTCGAGCGGGATGTCCTCGGCCACCAGCAGCTTCAGCCAGTCGAGCAGCTCGGAGGTGGAGGGCTTCTTCTTCAGCCCGGGCAGGCCGCGCACGTCGTAGAAGGTCTTCAGCGCGGCGCCGAGCAGATCCTTCTTCAGCCCCGGGAAGTGCACGTCGATGATGCGCTTCATCGTGTCGGCGTCGGGGAACTTGATGTAGTGGAAGAAGCAGCGCCGCAGGAACGCGTCGGGCAGCTCCTTCTCGTTGTTCGACGTGATGAACACCACCGGGCGATGCCGCGCCTTGATCAGCTCGCGTGTCTCGTAGACGTAGAACTCCATGCGGTCGAGTTCGCGCAGCAGGTCGTTGGGGAACTCGATGTCGGCCTTGTCGATCTCGTCGATCAGCAGCGCGATCGGCTGATCCGACGTGAAGGCCTGCCACAACGTGCCGCGCACGATGTAGTTGTGGATGTCACGCACCTTCTCGTCGCCGAGCTGGCTGTCGCGCAGGCGGCTGACGGCGTCGTACTCGTACAGGCCCTGCTGCGCCTTGGTGGTGCTCTTGATATGCCACTGCAGCAGCGGCATGCCGATCGCGGCAGCCACTTCCTCGGCGAGCATGGTCTTGCCGGTGCCCGGTTCACCCTTGACCAGCAGCGGTCGTTTCAGCGTGATCGCCGCGTTGACCGCGAGCATCAGGTCCTGGGTGGCAACGTAGTTTTCCGAGCCTGTGAATTTCATTGTGGGCACGCGCGAGGGGTTCGGTTCAGTATAAAGGCCACCCCTATAATCGCGCGCCGTGCGGTCCCGAGGAGGGCCGCGCGCACCTCCATCACACCTCGAAGCCCGAGCCATGAAAAAAGCGCTGATCGTCTGCCTGGCCCTCGCTGCATCCACCGCCGTCATGGCCCAGGGCGTGACCGGCGACGCCGGTGCCGGCGCGAAGAAGGTCGCGATGTGCATCGGCTGCCATGGCCTGCCGGGTTATCAGTCCAGCTTTCCCGAGGTCTACAAGGTACCCAAGATCGCCGGGCAGAACGCCAAGTACATCGTCGCGGCGCTCAACGGCTACAAGGCCGGCGACCGCAAGCATCCGTCGATGCGCGGCGTGGCCGGCTCGATGAACGACCAGGACATGGCTGACGTGGCCGCCTACTACGAGGCACTCGGCAAGGATGCCGGTGCCACGCCGGTGCCGATGGCCGCCGCGCAGCCGCCCGCCGAACTCGCGCCCAAGCTCGCCGCCTGCGCGGCCTGCCACGGCCCGAACTTCAACACCACCACCGATCCGGCCAACCCGCGCCTGGCCGGTCAGCACGCCGACTACTTGTTCGCCGCATTGCGAGCCTACATGACCGAGGGCAACCCGAACGTTGGCCGAGCCAGCGCGACGATGCGCGGCATGGTCCTGCAGGAAGTCGACGGCAAGAAGAAGCCGGTGTTCACGCGCGCCGAGCTCAAGCAGCTGGCCGAGTTTCTGGCCGGCTTGCCGGGCGAGCTGAAGACGGTGCCGCAGCCGCGCTTTCACGCCGCGCACTGATTCGGCGCAAACTGCATTTGCAACGGGCCGCGAATAGCGGCCCTTTTTCTGCCTGATCTTCGGCTGATCACGGCGACACTGTCCGCGTTATCGTGCTGTGTACGGACGGCACGCCTGCCGCGTTCGGTTCATGCTGAAGAAGATCACCGTCTTCCAACTGCGCCTGGGCATGCACCTGCATGCGCTGGAGGGCGCGTGGCTGGACCATCCCTTCTGGAAGACCAAGTTCGTGCTCAGCGATCCAGCCGACCTGGAGCGGCTGCGCACAAGCGGTGTCGGCGAATGCTGGATCGACACGGCCAAGGGTCTCGATGTCGGCGTGGCCGTCGACACCACCGCGCCGGCCGCAGAGCCGGCCGCACCGGCCACGGCACCAACGCAGGCACCGACGCTGGCGCCGAACGTTCCGCGCCCCGAGCCGCACCGCTCGTTGCAGGACGAGCTGGTGCAGGCCGCCCAGGTATGCCAGAAGGCGCGCGGCGCCGTGCTCACGATGTTCAACGAGGCGCGCCTGGGCAAGGCGCTCGACGCCGAGCACTGCATGCCGCTGGTCGACGACATCGCGCGCTCGGTCTACCGCAACCCCGGTGCACTGGTGAGTCTGGCGCGCCTGAAGACCGTGGACGACTACACCTACATGCACTCGGTGGCGGTCTGCGCGCTGATGGTCGCGCTCGGCCGCCAGCTCGGCCACGACGAGGCGTTCTGCCGCGAGGCGGGCCTGGCCGGCTTGCTGCACGACATGGGTAAGGCGGCCATGCCGCTGGCGATCCTGAACAAGCCCGGCAAGCTGACCGACGTCGAATACGCGGTGATGAAGACGCACCCCGAGCGCGGGCACGAGATGCTGGTCGAAGGCCGAGGTGCGCCGCCGGCCGCGCTGGAGGTCTGCCTGCATCACCACGAGCGGATCGACGGCACCGGCTATCCGCATGGCCTGAGCGGCGACGCCTTCTCCGAGCTCGCCCGCATGGGCGCCGTCTGCGACGTCTACGACGCGATCACGTCGAACCGGCCTTACAAGGCCGGCTGGGATCCGGCGATCTCGATCTCGCGCATGGCGTCGTGGAAGGGTCACTTCGACGAGTCGGTGTTTGCCGCCTTCGTCAAGAGCCTGGGCATCTACCCCACCGGCTCGCTGGTGCGGCTGCAATCGCAGCGCCTGGCGGTGGTGGTGGAGCAGAACCCGCAGGCGCTGGTGTCGCCCACCGTGAAGGCCTTCTTCTCGCTGCGCACGCAGATGCCGATCGCGCCGCAGTTGATCGAACTGGCGGCGCAGAACTGCCGCGACCGCATCGTCGATCGCGAGGACCCGAAGCGCTGGAACTTTCCGCACCTGGACGAGCTGTGGGCGGGGGCAGAGGTGCTGAAGCGCTGAGGCGCGGCATTGCACTAGGCGACACGGCCCCATCACAGGCCGTTGCTGCCGTTTGCGAAAGACCGCTTGGAGTACTGCGCATCGCGCCAGGCGGTACCCGGCCGGGGCTCATCCTGGGTCGGTGCTCGCCTGCGGCGAGCACTGCGCTGCGATGCTCGCGCCGAGGTC
>CALMQI010000274.1 GCA_937871935.1 uncultured Burkholderiales bacterium | reverse complement strand
TGCGCTTCGGCCGCCTGTTCCTCGCCGGCGACGCCGGCCACATCGTGCCGCCCACGGGGGCCAAGGGATTGAACCTGGCAGCCACCGACGTCAAGTACCTGTCGCAGGCGCTGATCGAGCACTACCGCGAACGCAGTGACATCGGCCTGGACACCTACTCGCAGCGCTGCCTGCGCCGCATCTGGAAGGCCGAGCGCTTCTCGTGGTGGTTCACGTCGCTGATGCACCGCTACCCGGATGACGGTCCGATCGCGGCCAAGTTCCAGGACGCAGAGCTCGACTACCTCATGCACTCCGAATCGGGCCTGCGCACCAAACTACGTCGGCCTTCCGCTCACCTTTGGGGAGAGCACCTGATGGACACCGCCAACCTTATCGCGATCGACATGCACACCCACCTCGAGGTGTCGTGTCGCAACCCGTTCGACAACTACGGCGAGGAGTACGACCGCGCCGCGGACAAGTACTTCCGATCGTCAAAGCGCCCGACCATGGACGAGACCGTCGCCTACTACCGCGAGAAGAAAATCGGCTTCGTCAACTTCACCGTCGATGCCGAGACGCAGCTCGGACGGCGCCGTATCCCCAACGAGGAGATCGCGGATGCGGCCCGGGCGAATCCGGACATCATGATCGCCTTCGGCAGCGTCGATCCCCACAAGGGCAAGTTCGGCGCACGGGAGGTACGGCGCCTGATCGAGGAACACGGCGTTCGCGGCTTCAAGTTCCACCCGACGGTCCAGGGCTTCGAGCCCGCCGACAAGATGGCCTGGCCGCTGTATGAGGTGATCGCCGAACACAAGCTGCCCGCCGTCTTCCACAGCGGGCATTCGGGCATTGGATCGGGCATGCGGTGCGGCGGCGGGCTGCGTTTGCAGAACAGCAACCCGATGCTGCTCGAGGACGTGGCGATCGCCTTCCCGGACATGCAGATCGTGATCGCACACCCGAGCTGGCCGTGGCAGGACGAAGCCATCTCGCTGGCAATGCACAAGCCCAACATCTGGATCGACCTTTCGGGCTGGAGTCCAAAGTACTTTCCGCCGCAGTTGGTGCAATACGCCAACACGCTGCTGAAGGGCCGCATCCTGTTCGGCAGCGATTTCCCGCTGATCCAACCGGACCGATGGCTGAAGGACTTCGACGAAGCGGGATTCCGCGACGAAGTCAAGCCGCTGGTCCTCAAGCAAAACGCCATGCGCCTGCTCGGACTGGACTGACCCCTGGAGAACTGTTGATGATCCACAACTTTCAGGCCGCGGCCGGCCCGCTCGCCACGCTCGACCTGCTGTCCATCGAGATCGCCGAGCCGATTGCGCACCTGCGACTGAACCGCCCGGCAAAGCGCAATGCAATCAACGACTCGCTGGTGCTGCAGTTGCAGACCGCGATGCTGAACCTGCCGCCCGCCGTGAAAGCGGTGGTGCTCAGCGGCGCGGGTGAACACTTCTGTGCCGGCCTCGACTTGTCGGAGCTGTCCGAAAGCAGCGTCGCCGAGGGCGTGCTGCACTCGCGCATGTGGCACTCGGT
Source organism: uncultured Burkholderiales bacterium (assembly GCA_937871935.1). Lineage (GTDB taxonomy): Bacteria > Pseudomonadota > Gammaproteobacteria > Burkholderiales > Burkholderiaceae_C > JAEUPI01. Next base: position 8,256 of record CALMQI010000274.1, on the reverse strand, counting down.
GATGGACTCCATCCAGTTCGGCCGCGTGCCGGTGGTAGCGGTGCTGCACGGCGCGGTGGTCGGCGGCGGGCTCGAGATTGCCAGCAGTTGCCACATCCGCGTCGCCGAGGCGAGTGCCTATTACGGCCTGCCAGAGGGGCAACGCGGGATCTTCGTCGGCGGCGGTGGTTCCGCGCGCGTGCCGCGCCTGGTGGGCGTGGCGACGATGACCGACATGATGCTGTGCGGCCGCGTGCTCGACGCCCAGGAGGGCTACCAGCGCGGATTTTCCCAGTACCTGGTGGCGGATGGTACCGGCTTCGCCAAGGGCTGCGAGCTGGCCACGCGCATCGCCGGCAACGCGCCGCTGTCGAATTTCGCGGTGATGCAGGCCTTGCCGCGCATCGCCGACCTGTCGCAGAGCGACGGCCTGTTCCTGGAATCGCTGATGGCCGCCATTGCGCAGGGCGACGACGCCGCCAAGGAGCGCGTGCGCGCCTTTCTCGAGAAGCGCGCGGGCAAGGTGGAAAAGTCGTCGTGAACTGGCGTGCCTCGCGGGTTGGCGGCTGCCTGGAGGCCCGCATCGAGCGGCGCAGTGACGGTGCACTGCTGTTGCGCTCGTCCGAGGCGCTCGGCACGCATCCGTCGAGCATCACCGAGCGCCTCGAGCACTGGGCGCACGTGGTGCCGGATCGCACCTTCGTTGCGCGGCGCAACCCCGCGGTCGCGGGCGGCGGAGACTGGCTGCGCATCAGCTACGCGCAAATGCGCGACCGCGCTCGCCGCATCGGCCAGGCCCTGCTGGCGCGCGGCCTGTCGGTCGAGCGACCGCTGGCCATCCTGTCCGACAACGACCTCGAACACCTGAGCCTGGCGATGGGGGCGTTGTGGGCCGGCATTCCTTACGTGCCGGTGTCGCCGGCCTACTCGCTCGTGGCGCAGGACTACGACAAGCTGCGTCACATCCTGGGCCGCGTCACGCCAGGGTTGGTGTTCGCCTCCGGTCCTGCCTATGCCAAGGCCATCGCCGCGGTTGTCGGGACCGAGGCCGAGGGCGTGCTCACCGAGGGGTTCGTCGAAGGCCGCCCGACGACGTCTTTCGCCGCGCTGCTCTGCTCCGAGCCCGGGGTCGAGGTCGACGCGGCGCATGCCGCCGTTGGCGCCGACACGATCGCCAAGTTCCTCTTCACATCGGGCTCGACCAAGAATCCCAAGGGCGTGATCAACACGCACGGCATGTGGTGCGCGAACCAGCAGATGCTGGCCCAGACACTGGCGTTTCTCACCGACACACCGCCGGTGCTGGTCGACTGGCTGCCTTGGAACCACACCTTCGGCGGCAATCACAACGTCGGCATCGTGCTCTACAACGGCGGCACGCTCTACATCGACGAGGGCAAGCCCACGGCAAAAGGCATCGCCACCACGCTGCGCAACCTGCGCGAGATCGCGCCGACGATCTATTTCAATGTGCCCAAAGGCTTTGACGAGATCGCTGCGGCGATGGAGGCTGATGAGAAGCTGCGCGCCTCGCTGTACTCCCGCGTCCAGGCCTTCATGTTCGCCGGTGCGGGCCTGAGCCAGGCCGTGTGGGACCGGCTCGACCGCTTGGCCGAGCAAACCGTCAACGAGCGCATCCCGATCTTCACCGGCCTGGGCATGACGGAAACCTCGCCATCGTGCACGTTCGCTGTGCGAGCGGCCAGCGTACGCTCGGGCCACATCGGACTGCCTTGCCCCGGTGTCGAAGCCAAGCTCGTGCCTGACGGCGATGGGCCACATGCGAAGCACGAGATCCGCTTCCGCGGGCCCAATGTGATGCCGGGCTACTGGCGTGAAGCCCTGCTGAGCGCGGAGGCCTTCGACGAGGAAGGCTTCTATCGCACAGGCGACGCGGTGCGCTGGGTCGATGACGCTGACCCGCAGCTCGGCTTGATCTTCGATGGCCGCATCGCCGAAGACTTCAAGCTCGATACCGGCACCTTCGTCAGCGTCGGACCGCTGCGCGCGAAGGTCGTTGCGGAGGGCGCGCCTTGCGTTCAGGACGTGGTGGTGGCCGGACTCAACCGCTCTGAGATAGCCGTGCTGCTGGTTCCGCGCCTCGACGAGTGCGCCAGGCGGGCCGGGCTGGCTGCCGACGTCGATGCGGCGATCCTGTTGCGCCAACCGGCCGTGCGCAGCTTCTTCCAAGAGCTGATCGACCGCCTCTGGCGCGCCGGAACCGGCAGTGCCAGCAGGGTGGCGCGCGCGCTGGTGCTGACCGAGCCGCCTTCCATCGACACGGGCGAGCTCACCGACAAGGGCTCGATCAACCAACGTGCGTTGCTGGCCCGGCGTGCGTCTCTGGTCGATGCCATGTACCGCGGCGACGCGCCCGATCTGCTACTGCCGCGACGCGGCTGAGTGCAAGGAGAAGTTGATGAACATTCAAGGGCAGGCAGCGCTGGTCACCGGCGCCGGATCAGGGCTTGGAGCGGCTACTGCCGTAGCGCTGGCACAGCGTGGTGCCCGCGTGGCGCTGCTCGACGTGAACGTCGAAGCTGCCACCAAGGTGGCGCTCGCCATATGCGTGGCCGGCGGGCAGGCCGCTGCGTTCGTCTGCGACGTGACTTCGGGCGACAGTGTGCAGGCGGCAGTGAAGGCAGCAGCGGCGGCCCTTGGCGGCGCCCGCATCCTGTTGCACGTAGCCGGCATCGGCAGCGCCAAGCGCATCGTCGGCAAGGACGGCGAGCCCGCACCTCTGGCGGACTTCGAGCGTGTGGTCCGCATCAACCTGATTGGCACCTACAACGTCGCGCGCATCGTTGCCGCGGCGATGGTGAAGCTGGAACCGATGGAAGACGGCGAGCGTGGCGTGATCGTCAATACCGCGTCGGTGGCCGCCTTCGACGGCCAGATCGGCCAGGAGGCCTACGCGGCCAGCAAGGGCGGCGTGGCGGCCATGACGCTGCCGCTGGCGCGTGACCTGGCCCAGTTCGGCGTGCGCGCGGTGACCATCGCACCGGGGCTGTTTCGCACGCCCTTGATGGACGAACTGCCGCAGGCGGTGCAGGAATCGCTGGCCGCCAGCATCCCGTTCCCGAAGCGGCTCGGCAAGCCCGAGGAGTTTGCGCAGCTCGCGCTGTCCATCGTCGAGAACCGCGCTCTCAACGGCGAGGTGATCCGTCTCGACGGAGCGCTGCGGATGGCGTCGCGCTGAAAGGACTCGGCCATGTGGAGCTACAGCCCGCCGTTGCGCGACATGCAGTTCGTGATCGAGGACGTTCTTGGCGCACCGGCGGCCTGGGGCGATATGCCGGCCTTCGCCGGGCTCGATGCAGCCACCGCACGTGCCGTTCTCGATGAAGCCGGCAAGTTTGCTGCCGGCGTCCTGGCGCCGATCAATGGCGCCGCTGATCTCGAAGGCTGCATCTGGAAGGACGGCGAAGTCCAGACGCCCGCTGGCTACCGCGAGGCCTACCGCGCCTTCGTCGAGGGCGGCTGGGCCGCGCTCGCCTGCGATCCGGAAGATGGTGGCCAGGGCCTGCCGGCGCTGCTGAACGCGGCGTTCAACGAAATGATCGCCGCCGCCAACCACGGCTGGACCATGTACCCCGGCCTGCTGCATGGTGCCTACGACTGCCTGCGTGCGCATGGCAGCGCCGAGCTGAAGCACCGCTACCTGGCCAAGCTGGCCAGCGGCAAATGGCTGGCGACGATGAACCTCACCGAGCCGCAGGCCGGCAGCGACCTGGCCCTGGTGCGCAGCAAGGCCGAACCGGCGGACGATGGCACCCATCGCATCACCGGCAGCAAGATCTTCATCTCCGGCGGCGAACACGACCTGACCGACAACATCGTGCACCTGGTGCTCGCACGGTTGCCCGACGCCCCCGCGGGCACCAAGGGCCTGTCGCTGTTCGTCGCGCCGAAGATCCTGCCCGATGGCACTCGGAACGCGATCCGCTGCGATGGTTTCGAAAAGAAGATGGGCATCAAAGGCAGTGCCACCTGTGCGATGAGCTTCGACGGAGCCACTGGCTGGTTGATCGGCGAGCCTCACCGCGGCTTGTCGGCGATGTTCGTCATGATGAACTCGGCGCGCCTGCACGTGGCGATGCAGGGCATCGGGCATCTGGAGACGGCGCAACGCAATGCGCACGCCTATGCGCACGAGCGCGTGCAGGGCCGCGGAAGGCCGATCGCCGAGCACCCGTCGGTGCGGCGCACGCTCTGGAGCCTGCGGGCGCTGGTCGAGGGTGAGCGCGTGATCGCCTACTGGACGGCGATGTTGCTCGACGAGGCGCACCACCACCCGGACGCGGCGCGGCGCGCCGAGGCCGAAGCGCTGGTGGGCCTGCTCACGCCGGTGGCGAAGGCCTTCTTCACCGACAACGGTCACCGTGGCGCCGACGAGGCGCTGCAGGTCTGGGGCGGCTACGGCTACGTGCACGAGTACGGCATCGAGCAGAGCGTGCGCGACAGCCGCATCGCGATGATCTACGAGGGCACCAACGAGATCCAGGCGATCGATCTGCTGCAGCGCAAGGTGCTCGACGACGGCGGCGCGAATCTCGACTCGCTGCTGACGCTGCTCGAAGCCGACGCTCGGCGCGCTGCCGGCGATCCGGTGCTGTTCGAGTTCAGCGATGCCTTGCAGTCCGAAGTGGCAATGGCCCGCGCCGCGACAGCGATGCTCCTCGACGGGCGGGCATCCGACTCGGAATGGTTGCTCCGCGTCGCAGACGACTACCTGCGCGCGATCGGCTTTACGCTGCTCGCATGGGCATGGATGCGAAGCGCCCAGGCGGCGCTTCCGATGGCGGGCACCAGTGCCTGGCACGGCGACAAGATCAGGGCGTCGCGATTCGGCGTTCAGTGGCTGCTGTCGGAATCCGCGTGGCGCTGGGCCCGCGTTCGTGCGCGCGAGGCCACATTGCCGCCTGTGTCGGCTTGAGCTGGCTTGCTGATGATCGTGTTGCCGCACATCAGCGCCGGTGCGGCCTTCCAGGTCAGCGACAGGATCGGCAGGTTCCAGGGCGAGCCCATAGGCAGCGGGAATACAGAAGGGCGGAGCAGCCAGTCACGTATTGACCTGAGGGCTCAACACCGCCTGCGGGATAAAATATGAGTTTGCATCAGTTTAGAACTAAACTATAATCACCGCCAGGCGGGCAAAGTGCAACTCCGCCGACGATCAAGGGGCACGACTTGGCCGAGCGTTCGTTCGTCGAGGAAGTCAAGAAGCTGCGGCTCGGCGCCGGCGACCTCTTCAGCGGCGAGGGCATCCTCGCGGTAACCAAGGCACTGCTCGAATCCGGCGTGGCCTACGTGGCCGGCTACCAAGGCGCGCCGATTTCGCACCTGATGGACGTGCTGGCCGACGCCCAGGACATCCTGGCCGAGCAGGGCATCCGGTTCGAGAACAGCGCCAGCGAAGCCACCGCCGCCGCCACGCTCGCAGCGTCGGTCAACTATCCGCTGCGCGGCGCCGTGACCTTCAAGTCCACGGTCGGCACCAACGTGGCCTGCGACGCGCTCGCCAACCTGGCCTCCGGTGGCGTGACGGGCGGCGCGCTGATCATCGTCGGCGAAGACTACGGCGAAGGCTCGTCAATCATGCAGGAGCGCGGCCACGCCTTCGCGATGAAGTCGCAGATCTGGCTGCTCGACCCGCGCCCCAATCTGCCGTGCATCGTCGGCGCGGTCAAGCAGGGTTTCGACCTCTCGGAAGCCAGCAACACGCCGGTGATGCTGCAGCTGCGCATCCGCGCCTGCCACGTGCACGGCCAGTTCGTCGCCAGCGACAACCGACGCTCGCCCTTCACCATCCGCGAGGCGCTCGACAGCCCGGCGCGCGACGTGAGCCGCATCGTGCTGCCGCCGGCAAGCTTCGTCCACGAGCAGGAGAAGGTCAAAGACCGCTGGCCGGCGGCGGTGCGGTTCATCCAGGAACGCGGGCTCAACGAGTTCTTCTCCGAGGCTGCCGACGACATCGGCATCGTCGTCCAGGGCGGCAGCTACAACACCTTGCTGCGTGCGCTCGAGCGCCTGGGCGTGGCCGACGTGTACGGCCACTCGCGCATACCGCTGTATGTGATGAACGTGGCCTACCCGGTGATCGACAGCGAGGTGCTGCGCTTTTGCGAAGGCAAACGCGCGGTGCTGATGGTCGAAGAAGGGCAGCCGAACTTCATCGAGCAGAACATCGCGACCATTCTTCGCCGCGCTGGGTCCGGCGCGGCCTTGCACGGCAAGGACATGCTGCCGATGGCCGGTGAGTACACCGCCACCGAGATGATGAAGGGTGCGCGTGCCTTTCTGGAGCGCTACGGCCGTGTCGATCCGGCACCGGCGCAGATCGTCGTACCGGTGGCGACGAAGGTCATCCCGGTGAAGCTGGAAGCCGAGGTGCACGCGCGGCCGCCCGGGTTCTGCACCGGATGTCCCGAGCGCCCGATCTTCACCGCGATGAAGCTGGTGGAGCGCGAACTGGGTGCGCACCATGTCAGCGCCGACATCGGCTGCCATCTGTTTTCGATCCTGCCGCCGTTCAACCTCGGCAACACAACCATGGGCTACGGCCTGGGCAGTGCTGGCGCTGCGGCGTTGAACCCACCCGCCGGTGCAGCCGCGGGCAAGCGCGCGATCTCGGTGATGGGTGACGGCGGCTTCTGGCACAACGGCCTGACCAGCGGCATCGCCAACGCGGTGTTCAACCGCAGCGACAACCTGACGATCGTCGTCGACAACAACTACACCGCAGCCACCGGCGGCCAGGACATCTTGTCGTCGAACGCGGCCAACCGCTCGCGCAGCACCGGCCACGAGATCGAGCAGGCGGCGCGCGGCGTCGGCGTCAAGTGGGTGAAGACGATGCGGCGCACCTACGACGTAGCCGGCATGGTGGCTGCCCTGAAGGAGGCCTTGACCACGGCGGAGAAGGGCCCAAAGGTCCTGATCGCCCAGTCCGAGTGCATGCTGAACAGGCAGCGGCGCGAGAAGCCGCTGGTGCGCAAGGCCCTGGCGGCCGGCCAACGTGTCGTGCGCGAGCGCTACGGCATCGACCCGGACACCTGCACCGGTGACCACTCGTGCATCCGGCTGAGCGGCTGCCCATCGCTGTCGATCAAGCCGAACCCCGACCCCTTGCGCACCGACCCGGTCGCCACGGTGCTGGACAGCTGCGTCGGATGCGGCCTGTGCGGCGAGGTCGCTCACGCGGCCGTGCTGTGCCCGTCGTTCTACCGAGCGCAGATCGTCAGCAACCCGACGCGTTGGAACCTCCTGCGTGAACGCGTCCGCCAGGCCGTGATCGGCTGGCTGCAGCGCCGCGAGATTCGCTCGCGCGAGCGCTACGCGTTCTGAAAGCTGGCCCCATGGCTGGAAGCCTTCCCATCAAGATTGCCGTGCTCGCCATGGGCGGCGAAGGCGGCGGCGTGTTGGCCGATTGGATCGTCGACCTGGGCAAACACAACGGCTACCTCGCGCAGACGACGTCGGTGCCCGGCGTCGCGCAGCGCACCGGCGCGACGATCTACTACGTCGAGCTGTTCCCCAACGCCGCGGCGCAGCAGGCCGGCGCTGCGCCGGTGCTGGCGCTGATGCCCTTGCCGGGTGATGTGGATGTGGTGCTGGCGTCCGAGTTGATGGAGGCCGGCCGCGCCGTGCAGCGCGGCCTGGTCCCGCCCGACCGCACCACGCTGGTGGCGTCGACCCACCGCGTGTATGCGATCGCCGAGAAAGTCGCGATGGGTGACGGCCGCGCCGACGCCACGGCGCTGTTGCAGCAATCGCGGGCAGCAGCAAAGTCCTTCATCGGTTATGACATGGCGCAGGCCGCCGATGACAGCGGCAGCGGGCATCATGCGCTCTCCGATCGTCAGTCCGGTCCGGTCCGGGCGGCCACGCCTGCGCCTGCGCACCCTGTTCGTCCTTGGCGGTGTGCTCGCGGCGTTTGCGACCATCACCGGGCGGCTGGTGTGGCTTGCTCTCAAGAGCGGCCCCGAGCTCAAGGTGAACATGGCCGAGCCGCTCGCCAGGAGCTGGTCGCGGCCCGACATCGTCGACGCGCACGGCCGCCTGCTCGCGACCGACATCGCCGTGCATGCGGTGATCGCCGACCCTTCCAGGCTGATCGACGTCGACGAGGCCATCCGCCTGTTCCAACTGCTGCCCGCCGACCAGCAGACCGGCGCCAAGCGCGACCACCTGATGCACCTGTACTGCACCTCCGAGGTGGCTCGGCTGGCCAACGCCCGCGGCGCCGCGAAGGCGAAGGCCGGCAACCCTGGGCCC
>CALMQI010000273.1 GCA_937871935.1 uncultured Burkholderiales bacterium | reverse complement strand
CGAGAAGCACAACCAGGTGCTGTTCAAGGTGCTGCGCAACGCCACCAAGCCCGAGATCAAGGCCGCCATCGAGCTGATGTTCAAGGTCGAGGTCGATGCGGTGCGCGTCGTCAATCAGAAGGGCAAGACCAAGCGCTTCGGGCGCTCGGTGGGCCGCCGCGACCACATCAAGAAGGCGTATGTGTCGCTGAAGGCCGGCCAGGAGCTCAACTTCTCAGGGGAGTCCGCTTAAATGGCCGTCATCAAAGTCAAGCCGACGTCGCCCGGCCGCCGCGCGGTGGTCAAGGTCGTGCACAAGCATCTGCACAAGGGGGACCCCGAGGCGTCGTTGCTCGAGCCGCAGAAGCAGAACTCCGGCCGCAACAACAACGGCCACATCACCATTCGCCACAAGGGCGGCGGACACAAGCACCACTACCGCGTGGTCGACTTCAAGCGCAACAAGGACGGCATTCCGGCCAAGGTGGAGCGCGTCGAGTACGACCCCAACCGCACTGCGCACATCGCGCTGCTGTGTTATGCCGATGGCGAGCGCCGCTACATCATCGCGCCGCGCGGGCTGGAGGTCGGCGCCACGCTGTTGTCGGGCGCCGAGGCGCCGATCAAGGCCGGGAACTGCCTGCCGATCCGCAACATCCCGGTCGGCTCCACCATTCACTGCATCGAGATGCTGCCCGGCAAGGGCGCGCAGATGGCGCGCTCGGCCGGTACGTCGGTCACGTTGATGGCGCGTGAAGGCACCTACGCCCAGGTGCGTTTGCGCTCGGGCGAGGTGCGCCGCGTGCACATCGACTGCCGTGCCACCATCGGCGAGGCCAGCAACGAAGAACACAACCTGCGCCACTATGGCAAGGCCGGCGCGATCCGCTGGAAGGGCATCCGGCCCACCGTGCGCGGTGTGGCGATGAACCCGGTCGACCATCCGCACGGCGGTGGCGAGGGCCGCACGGGTGAGGGACAACCGCAGGTGTCGCCGTGGAACACCCTGACCAAGGGCTACCGTACCCGCAAGAACAAGCGCACGCAGACGTTCATCGTCTCGCGGCGCAAGAAGTGAGGCCGTAAGACATGGCACGTTCACTCAAGAAGGGTCCCTTCGTGGACCACCACCTGCTGGCCAAGGTCGAGAAGGCCTCTGCCAACAAGGACAAGAAGCCGATCAAGACCTGGTCGCGCCGCTCGACGATCCTGCCCGACTTCATCGGACTGACGATCGCCGTGCACAACGGCAAGCAGCACGTGCCGGTGTACGTGACCGACCAGATGGTCGGCCACAAGCTCGGCGAGTTCGCCGCGACCCGGATGTTCAAGGGTCACCCGGCGGACAAGAAGGCCGCGAAGAAGTAAGGACCGATCATGGAAACCAAATCGATCGTTCGCGGCGTGCGCCTGTCAGCCGACAAGGGCCGGCTGGTGGCCGACCTCATTCGCGGCAAGAAGGTGGACCAGGCGCTCAGCATCCTGACCTTCACGCCGCGCAAGGCCGCCGGCATCGTGAAGAAGGCGCTCGAGTCGGCCATCGCCAACGCCGAGCACAACGACGGCGCCGACATCGACGAGCTGAAGGTCACGAGCATCTACATCGAGCAGGGCGCCACGCTGAAGCGTTTTCGCGCACGCGCCAAGGGCCGCGGCAACCGCATCAGCAAGGGTACCTGCCACATCTACGTGACGGTCGGCAACTAAAGAGGCAGCACAAGACCATGGGACAAAAGATCCACCCGACCGGCTTCCGTCTGCCCGTCACCCGCGCGTGGTCCTCGCGCTGGTACGCCGGCAGCCGCAACTTCGCCACCATGCTGGCCGAAGACCTGAAGGTGCGCGAGTACCTGAAGAAGAAGCTGAAGAACGCCGCCGTCTCGCGCATCCTGATCGAGCGCCCGGCCAAGAACGCCCGCATCACGATCTTCTCGGCGCGTCCGGGCGTGGTGATCGGCAAGAAGGGCGAGGACATCGAGCACCTGAAGGCCGAACTGGCCCGCATGCTGGGCGTGCCGGTGGCCGTGAACATCGAAGAGGTGCGCAAGCCCGAGATCGATGCGCAGCTGATCTCCGAGTCGATCACGCAGCAGCTCGAGAAGCGCATCATGTTCCGCCGCGCGATGAAGCGCGCGATGCAGAACGCCATGCGCCTGGGTGCGCAGGGCATCAAGATCATGAGCGCCGGCCGCCTCAACGGCATCGAGATCGCGCGCACCGAGTGGTATCGCGAGGGTCGCGTGCCGCTGCACACGCTGCGCGCCGACATCGACTACGGCTTCTCGGAAGCCAAGACCACCTACGGCGTCATCGGCGTCAAGGTGTGGGTCTACCGTGGCGACAACCTGGGTCGCGCCGACGCACCGGGCGCTGCCAAGCCCGAGGCCACCGAAGAAGAGCGTCGTCCCCGCCGCACCGCACGCCCGGGCCCGCCCGGCGCACCGGCCGGCCGTGGCCGGCCCGGCGACCGCCCGGCCCGTACCGAGCCGGCTGAGGTGGCCAAGCCTGCCGACGGCGCGCCTGCCGCGCCGAAGCCGGCCGTCAAGCGCGTGCGCAAGGTCGTCGCCGCCAAGACCGACGGCGGCACCAAAGGAGAATAAGCATGCTGCAACCCGCACGCCGCAAGTTCCGCAAGGAACAGAAGGGCCGCAACACCGGCGTCGCCACGCGCGGTGCCAGCGTGTCGTTCGGCGAATTCGGCCTCAAGGCCACCGAGCGCGGCCGCCTCACGGCGCGCCAGATCGAGGCCGCGCGCCGCGCGATCTCGCGCCACATCAAGCGCGGCGGCCGCGTCTTCATCCGCATCTTTCCCGACAAGCCGATCTCGCAGAAGCCGGCCGAGGTGCGCATGGGCAACGGCAAGGGCAACCCTGAGTACTACGTGGCCGAGATCACGCCGGGCAAGGTGCTGTACGAACTCAACGGCGTCCCCGAAACGCTGGCCCGCGAGGCGTTCCTGCTGGCGGCCGCCAAGCTGCCGCTGCGCTGCACGTTCGTCACCCGGCAGGTCGGCGCATGACAAAGGATCATCGCGATGAAAGCATCTGAACTGCGTTCCAAGGACGTGGCGGCTCTGGAGAAGGAAGTCTCCGACCTGCTGCGCGCCCATTTCGGGCTGCGCATGCAGAAGGCCACGCAACAACTGACCAACACCGCCTCGCTGAACCGCACGCGCCGCGACGTGGCACGCGCCAAGACCATCCTGGCGCAGAAGAAGAAGGGAGCCGCCAAGTGAGCGAGACCCAAGCTGCCATTAAGAACACCCGCACGCTGGTCGGTCGCGTCGTCAGCGACAAGCGCTCGAAGACGGTGACCGTGCTGGTCGAGCGCCGTGTCACGCACGACCTGTACGGCAAGATCGTCGGTCGCTCGCGCAAGTACCACGCCCACGACGAGAAGGGTGAGTACAAGATGGGCGACATGGTCGAGATCGCCGAAGGCCGGCCGATCTCGAAGACCAAGAGCTGGACCGTGACGAAGCTGATCGCCAAGGCGCAGATCGTCTGATCCGGTGTGCGCCGTGGGGCCATTGCGGCCCGCGGCCCCCTCGAGGCCGGCTCGCTGGAATACTGGCGACCGGCCTTTTCACTGGCAAGGAGACGAAGATGATCAAGGTGGGTGACAAGCTGCCTGCAGGCAACCTGCAGGAGTTCATCGAGGTCGAGGGCAACGGCTGCTCGATCGGACCCAATACGTTCGATGTGCAGAAGCTCACCACGGGCAAGACGATCGCGGTGTTTGGCCTGCCCGGCGCGTACACGCCCACCTGTTCGGCCAAGCACGTGCCCGGTTACGTGGCCAAGGCCGAGGAACTGAGGGCCGCCGGCGTCGACGAGATCTGGTGCGTCTCGGTCAACGACGCCTTCGTGATGGGCGCCTGGGGCCGCGACCAGAAGACCGGCGGCAAGGTGCGCATGATGGCCGACGGTAGCGCCGACTTCGCCAAGGCGACCGGCCTGACGCTGGACCTGACAGCGCGCGGCATGGGCCTGCGCTCCAATCGCTATTCGATGCTGGTCAAGGACGGCGTGGTCAGATCGCTCAACATCGAGGCCCCGGGCAAGTTCGAGGTCAGCGACGCCGACACGATGCTGCGCCAGGCCAAGGAAGCGCGCTGACTCTTCTGCTCGGATGACACGGCCGCGTTGACAGCCTGACTGCAGGCGGGCGATAATCCGCGGCTTCGCCAGCCGGCCCGGCTTTCATGGGGCCAGTTGGTTTCGCCCACCACACCGGTGCGGCATGCCTGTCGAAGGCATGCTCTTCCGGTCGACGGGCCCAAGACTGTACCGGCCGGCTGCCCTCAAACCCGAGGCAGCCGGAAGGGACAAGTTGGGGATACGACATGATCCAAATGCAATCGCGACTCGACGTCGCGGACAACACCGGCGCGAAGTCCGTCCAGTGCATCAAGGTGCTGGGTGGCTCCAAGCGGCG
>CALMQI010000272.1 GCA_937871935.1 uncultured Burkholderiales bacterium | reverse complement strand
GGCCGCGACGATGGCGGCCAGGAAACCGATGTGCACACGCCGCTTGTACAGCACCGCGGCCATGGTGCCGCCGATCATCGCGGCGGCGATGTTGTCGAGGAAGCCCGACATCACGAACACGCCGCACAGCAGCACGAAGCCGCCCTTCCAGTCGTCGGGCAGCAGGTGCGGCAGCTTGTCGGTGACGCGGCTGCGCTCGAAGTGGTCGGCCAGCAGCGCAAAGCCGAGCAGCAGACCGAGCAGGTTGGCCAGCGTGACCCACTCATGAGCCGCGTGCGCCGCCAGGCCGGTCAAGCCGGCACCGGCCTTGAAACCGGTGAACAGCAGCTGGTACAGCGTGATGACGAAGGCACCGGTCAGCGCGACGTTCAGGGTGTGGTGATGGAACAGCGCCACGCCGAGCAGCGTGAGCGCAAAGAGCACGAAATCGACCGGAATGCCAAGAACCGTCATCGCGGCGTCTCCTCGAAAGCTTTGAATGTGGGTCGTTCTGTCAGCGCGGCGCGCCATTCTAGGTTTGCCTGCGGACCCGGCCCGTAAGGGCTGCACCGGGGCAGCGCGGGCCCCAGCGTCAGGGCTGCACCCAGCGCCGCTGCGCGGCCAGCCTGCTTGCCGCGCGAAAGCCCGGCCTGGCCATCTGCGTGCGCGCTCTCGGCCACAGCTTGAGCAGCAGTTCGGCGGTGGCCAGCGTGTCGGCGGCCGCCTGGTGGCGCACCGCGCAGTGCACGTCGAAGTGCGCCATCCACTCGTCGAGCGCACGGGCCTTCACGTCGGGATACAGCACCGCGGCCAACGGCTCCAGGTCGAGCCACGGGTTGGGCAGGCGGCGACCCAGCGCCGCGTCGGCTGCCCGCTCGATCAGCGTGCGGTCGAACGCCGCGTGAAACGCCACCAGCGGCGCCTCGGCCACGAAGTCGGCAAAGGCCTGCAACGCAACCTTGGCGTCGACGCCGCCACGCTGTGCGCCGACGCCGATGCCATGCAGCAGGATGTTGGCCTTGTCGGGTGCCGCGGCTGCATCGGGCTGCCGCAACACGACCTCGAAGCTGTCGCCGAGTTCGATGCTGGCCCGCTGGTCGGCGAAGTGCACGCCGATCGCGGCAATGGCCAGCAATCGGTCGTGTGCGGCATCCAGGCCGCTGGCCTCGACGTCGAGCACGATCCAGCGCGAATCGTCGATCGCGGCGCCGCCGCGCTGCCACCAGGATTGCCATCGACTCCACATGCTGCTGCGCCCTTCACCGTCGATAGTCCAGCGCGATGCGCTGCTGCACCAGGCGCGCCGTGCGCAGCGCAGCCTTGAGCGCCTCGCGCTGCGCCGGGTCGAGGTCGTCCCAGGCCACCCAGTTGCGCGACTCCGGATCGGCCTCGTCGTCGCGACCACGCTGCACCTGCAGGCGCAGGCGCTGCAGCGCCGCAAAGCCGCTCAGCCAGGCAGACGCCTCTTCGGCCGGCACGCGCATCGCCGCCGCCGCCGCCTGCAGCCGGCGATCGGTGGCGGTGTCCGCAATCGCGTACGCCAGCGCCCACAGGCGTCCGGCATCCACGTACAGCGCCGTGCCGCTCTGCTTGAGGTCGTACATCGCGCGCCCGTCGCGGGTTTCGGTGACGACGCGGCCGAACCAGTTGAGCGCGACGTGGTTGCACAGCACCACGTCGGCCATCTGCTTGATGAAACGCGGGTTGGCCGCAGCGCTCGACACCAGCCGCTGCCGCAGCGGGGCGGCCAGTTCGAGCGCACCGACCAGCGGTCGCAGGTCGAAGTAGATGCGCGCGGCCAGCAGGTCGTTGCCGCTGCCGTGCGCCATCCAGTGGTCGAAGCGCCGGCCCCACTCGTCGGCCGTCAGGCAGCACAGCGGCTGGCCAGCCATGATGCGGCCGTCGCACAGCGGGTAGCCGCAAGCGGCGAGCACACCGTTCACCTGCGCGCCGAAGGCCAGCCAGCGTTCGCGCGCGCCGGCGGCGAACACCAGGCCGTTGTCCTGGTCGGTGGCGATCGTCTGTTCACCGCGGCCCTGCGAGCCAAATGTCAGCCAGCAGGCGTGGCGCAGATCCATCGCCATCGCCGCGGCGGTCTGCTCGACCACCTGGCGCGTGACCGCGTCGTTCAGTTCGCTGATCAGCCGCGTGCTCGCCAGCACGTCGCGGCCGTCGGCCAGCGCATCGGCGGCGTAGGCGCGGATCCGGCCCGCTGCCGCTGCCAGTTCGGCGGTGCCCCGTGCGCAATCGATCGCCGCGCGCACCGCATGGGCCGCGCCGGGCGGAGTCAGCTCGGCGTCGGTCGCGGCAGCGGGGGGCAGCGTCGGCATCGGCAGGCCCGTCCTCAGTAGCGCAGCCTGGCATGCGAGGTGCGCTGCGACGCGTCGCGCGCCTGACCCAGTGTGTGCACACCGCGCTCGGCCAGCAGCGGCAGCAGCTTGAGCAGCACCTCGCCGGTGACGATGGCGTCGCCGAGTGCCGTATGGCGGCCCAGCACGGCGACGCCCAGGCGTTCGGCGATCTGCTCGAGGTGGTGTTCGTCGCTGGCCCGGCCGGCGTGCACGGCCTCCGACAGCAGCAGCGTGTCGAGCACCGGCTGCCCGCACGCCACGCCGGTGCGCTCGCGGGCCAGCTCCAGGAAACGCATGTCGAAGGCGGCGTTGTGGGCCACCAGCACGGTATCGGCGCAGAAGCGCGCAAACCCCGGCAGCACCTGCTCCAGCGCCGGCTGGTCCTGCAGCATCTCGTCGCCGATGCCGTGCACCTGGAACGCCTGCTCGCCGACCGGCCGGCGCGGCCGCACCAGCCGGTCGAAGCACTCGTGCTCGAGCAGGCGGCCGTTGACGATGCGCACCGCCCCGATCGAGATGATCTCGTCGCCGCCCGAGGGCGACAGACCGGTGGTCTCGGTGTCGAACACGGTAAATGTCAACGCACTCAACGGCGTGTCGTCGAGCGCAGCGCTCTGGCCACGCTGGTGGAAGAGATCGAAGTCGTAGTACACGGGACGGCTGTGCACCGGCGCAGCGCTCGGCAGCCGCTCCGGCCGCGCGCGGGGCAGCTGCAGGCAGACGGCGTGGTGCCCGCCGGCGGCTGCGGCCTGGACCCAGCTCTCCGCGCCGTGCTGCGCCAGCACCTCCTGCACGCTGGTGTGGCGCCCCTGCGAGCCGAGCGAGAACGACTGCCGTTCCCACTGCTGCAGCTGCTCGGCGGCCAGCGCCGCGCCGGCCCAGCGCAGCTCGAGTCGTGCAAAGCGCCCTTCGTCGGTGGCCGCCAGCATCAACGCCTGCGCGCCCAGCTCGGCGACCAGGCTCGCCGCCAGGTGCGTCAGCGCCTGCACCATCGCGTGGCTGTCGAGCTGCAGCCACAGACCCTCGGGTGACGGCGCGACCTCGACGCGCACGCCCAGGCCGGCATCCACGCTGCGCTGCACGGCGAACAGCAGATCGGGCGCCAGCATGTCCTCGCGTGGCCACGCGCTGCGCAGCGGGTCGGCGCCGCGCGCAAGCGCCTCGTCGAGCTGGCGCACGAGCCGGGCCGACTCGTCGTCGATCACCTGCACGAAGCGGGCACGGCGCGGCTCGTCCAGTGCCGGAAAACGCTGCAGCGTCTCGGCGGCCGCGCGCAGGCTGCCGAGCGCCGCGCGCTGGCCCTCGGTCAGCTGGTGCAGCAGCGCCTCGCGCCGGCTGTCGCTTTCCACCGCGCGGGTGATGTCCTCCAGGATCAACACGTAGCCGCTGTCGCCGCCGGCGGCGTCATCCTGCACGAGGACCATCTGCACGCGCAGCAGCTGGCCGTCCGGTGCAGCGGCGTCGTCGGCGCCCGACGGCGGCCGCCGCGTGGTGATCAGCTGCGCGGTCGGCGATGCGCCCGGTTGCACGCCACGCCGGCTGGCCTGGTCGAGCGCATGCACGATGGCGGCCTTGTCGAGCACGCCGAACACCGAGCGGCCCAATCCGATGCTGCCGCCGTGCGTCGACGCGTCGCGCGCATCGACAGGCTCGAACAGCGCCGCGGCGTGCGCGTTGTAGAGCAGGATGCGGCCGTCGTGGTTGCACACCAGCACGCCCTGCGTCAGCTCGGACATCAAGGCTGCCAGCCGTCTTGTCTCTTGCGCCAGCCGGCCCTGCGCCTGCGCGATGCGCTGATCGACGTCGCGCTGTGCCGAGGCATAACGGCTGGCCAGCTGCGCGGTCGCCTGCGCCAGCTCGCGCATCTCGAGCGAGCCACCGGCGGTGATGGCATGCTCGGGGTGGCTGCTGGCCACGATGCTCACCGCTTCGCGCAGCCGCGTGGCGGCCAGCGGCCAGGCGCGATGCCAGGGCCGCAGCAGCAGCACCAGCAGCACCGGCAACAGCAGCACGAACAGCGCGACGAAGGCGCCGCGCCCGGCGAGCGCTGCGCGCAGTGCGTCGCGCTGCGCGGCGTCGGCCTGGCTCCACAACACCCAGGCCAACGCGCCAGACCAGGCCAGCGTGAACAGCGACAGCGCCGTCGTCGCGAGCAGCAGCGAGCGGCCGGTCCTGCTCATCGGCTGTCAGGCGCCATCGGGGCCGCGCTGCAACTGCCGCGCCACCTCGGCCAGCAGCTCCTGGATCGCGAACGGCTTGGTCACGTAGGCATCGGCGCCGACCGCCAGGCCCTTGTGCACCTCGACCTCGCGCCCCTTGGCGCTGAGCATGACGACCCGGATGCCACGCCAGGCCGGATTGGCGCGGATGCGCTGGCAGACGTCGAATCCGCTCAGTCTGGGCAGCATCACGTCGAGCAGGATCAGGTCGGGCGGCTCGGCGGCCACCGCGTCGATGGCCTCCTGGCCGTCGCGTGCGATGCGCACGCGATAACCGGCGTCCTCGAGCAGGAATTCGAGCGACAGCACGATGTTCGGCTCGTCGTCGGCGATCAGGATCGAGTGACTCATCAGCGACTGGCTCCATCGACGGTCGATGCGGCGCCCGATGTCGGGCCCGCGGCGCGCCGCGGCAGTGTGAACGAGAACGTGGCACCCATGCCGGGCGTGCTGTCGACCCACAGCCGCCCACCCAGGCGCTGGATGATCTCGCGGCTGATCGGCAGGCCGAGGCCCGTGCCCTGCGGCTTGTCGGTCAGCGTATCGCCGACCTGGCGAAACTTCTCGAAGATCGATTGCTGATCGGCGGGCTCGACGCCGATGCCGTTGTCGCTGACGTCAACCTGCAGTTCGTGCGGTCGCACCTGCAGGTCGATGGTGATCTGGCCCTGGCCCGGCTCGCAGAACTTGGCGGCATTGGACAGCAGGTTGAGCAGCACCTGCATCAGCCGGTCACGGTCGGAGCGCAGCAGCGGCACCTCGGCCGGCATGTTCAGCCTCAGCTGCACCGCACGCTCGCGCAACATCGCGGCCGTGCTGGCGGCGGCGTCGTCGATCAGCGCGCGCAGGTCGACGTCGCTCGAATGCCAGTCGGCGGCGCCGGATTCGAGCTTGGCCAGGTCGAGCACCTGGTTGATCAGCCGCGTCAGGCGCTCACTCTCCTTGACGATCACGCTGACGAAATGCGCGCGGCGACCGGCATCGAGATCGGGCCTGGACTGCAGGATCTCGGCCATCGCGCGAATCGAGGTCAGCGGCGTGCGCAGTTCGTGGGTGACGGTGGAGATGAAGTCGTCCTTCAGGCGATCGAGCTCCTGCAGGCGCGAGTTGGCCGCACGCAGCTCGGCGGTGGCCGTCTCGAGCGCACGCGACTTCTGCTCCAGCTGGTGGCTGTAGGCGATGACCTGCGAGGCTTCGTCCAGGATGTGCAGCACGTCGTCCATGCCGAGCGGCTCCTCCTTGACCACTGAGGCCACCATCACCCGCGCCGACGAGGCGCCGATCGCGCCGGCCAGCAGGTTCTCGCTGAAGCCGACCAGTTGGGTGTCGGGCTGGATCTGGTCGACCGACGTCAAGTCGCGCTGGCGCGCGTAGTCGGCCAGTGCGCTCTCGGCCCGGGCCGGCCCGAGAAAACGCGACAACAGCGCCGACACCTCCTGCACCGAGGCACTGCCGCGCCAGGTACTGCCGACAGGGCCTTCGCGCTTGAAGGCATCGACGAACAGTTCGGCCTGGGTGCGTTCGCGCACGCCCTGGCGTCCGAGCAGCGACACCGACACGTAGCCCCCCACGTTGGCCAGCATGCTCCAGAAGAGAGCATGGCTGATGTCGTCGAGCCCGCCCAGGCCGAACAGCGCCAGCGGCCGCAGCAGCATGACGCCGAACGGCCCGTCCTGGACGATCGAATACGGCAACCAGCCCGACTTGGCGAACGACGGCAGCAGCAGCGTATAGCCCCAGACCACGAAGCCCGCAGTCAGCCCGGTGAGGGCGCCCGCGCGTGTGCCCTGCTTCCAGTACATGCCGCCGAGCATGGCCGGCGCGAACTGCGCCACCGCGGCGAA
>CALMQI010000271.1 GCA_937871935.1 uncultured Burkholderiales bacterium | reverse complement strand
ACCAACCGAAGGATGGCAAGGCCGGTAAGGCTCAGCAGAAATCGGGCGATCAAGATGGTGCCAATCGCAAAGCCGCAGGTGGCGGCGATCAAGCGACGCCGCGCCGCGCAGAGATCAACACCGAGCAACGCAGCAATTTACGTCAGACCATCGTCCGCAATCCGAGCGTAAATCGCGTTACCAATGTTCGTTTCAACATCAACGTCGGCACTCGTGTCCCACGCGATATCCGCTTGGTGGCCCTTCCAGCCGGTGCCGTCTCGATCGTCCCAGCCTATCGCTCGTATCGTTACTTCGTCGTTGAAGAGCGCATCGTGATCGTCGATCGACGCCGCCTTGTCGCCGCACGCGGTGCTCGCGATCGCGAGCGGCGAGCCTGCGCACGAACAGCTCTGCTGGCCAGTGGCTCGACATCCAGAAGGCCGCAATGGCTGGCATGGAGTCGAAAATGTCGCCGATCTATTCCGGCGCACTCGGCGAGTACAACGGCGTTGTTCTGCGCACGTCGCAGGATGTCACTCAGGGCGTCAACTCATCTTCCGGCGCGGCAATCACCTCGGTTCGGCGTGCGGTGCTGCCTTGGCGGCGGCTGCCGGCCGATCGGTGGCGCGCACCAGCGGCATCAGCTCGGGCGGCGCCTTGCCGGCGGTGGCCGCGCCCTGCGCGCGCAGATAGTCGTTCAGCCGCGTCAGCGTCTCCGGCGTGATGCGCGCGCCCAGGCGCAGCCGCGAGACGAGCTTGCCGTCGTTGACTGCGCGGCGGCCGAAAGTCGACTCGGCCATGCCCGAGCGTCGGCAGAACTCGGCGATGCTGTCGAGCAGGCTGGGCGTTGGAACGGCGCTCACCGGCGGACTGTAGGCCGCCGAAGGGTGGGAGAGCAACCACAGTCGACGATCGCGCTCAAGTGGGCAGCTTCCCACATGGCCATGGCGACGCCGGATCCATGTCCGGCGTCAATTCGGTTGCCGGGCAGGCGTCGCCTGCGCGACAGCGCTTGCGGTCGGCCGGAGTCGGCCTCGCCGGCGCGTCGTACCGTCTGTCGCGTCGATGCCGCACGCTGCCCGCGGATGCAGCAGGCCTGTTGACACCGAGTATCGGCGCGCCCTTCCGCGTTATGCGCGAAGCTTGCGCACAAGGTTGTCCACCGGCGCTGGGGACAATTCGGTGCGCCTGCACCGACACCGCGTGCACCAGCCTTGTGCTGCAGCACGCGGGACTTGACAGAGCGGCTTGACGCGCCGGCGTGCCTGCAGACTGCTTTACGCGCGCTGACGCGCCTGCAGCCACTTACGCGCGCTGGCGCGCCTGCAGCCACTTACGCGCGCTGGCGCGCGCGGTGCAGCATGTCGAGCGTGATGTGGCGCACCTCGAGCTTGCTCTGCTCGATGTGCGCGCGCAGCAGCCGCGCCGCTTCGTCGGCGCGGCGGCGGGTGACGGCGCGCAGGATGCGCGCGTGCTCGTCGTAGGTGGCTTCCACGCGCGCCGGCTTGGTGAAGTCGAGCCGGCGGATGATGCGGATGCGCTCGGTGATCTCGCGGTGCACGCGGCTCATCTCGCGGTTGCCGCTGGCTTGCACCAGCAGGCCGTGGAACTGCTCGTCGAGCACGCCCACCGCCACCGCGTCGGCCAGCCGCTCGGCGGCCGGCACCAGCCACTGCTCGGCCAGCGTGTGCAGCGCGTCGCGTGGCTCGGCGGTGGCCAGCATCTGCGCGGCATGGCACTCGATCAGCACGCGCAGGTCGTACAGCTCGTCGAAGGTGTCGAAGTCGAGCGGCGCCACCTGCCAGCCGATCTTGGGCATCACCTGCAGGAAACCCTCGCGCTCGAGCCGCTGCAGCGCCTGGCGCAGCGGGGTGCGGCTGACCGCCACGCGCTGCGCCAGCTCGCTTTCGCTGAAGCGGTCGCTGGGCATCAGCGCGAAGTCGAAGATCATCTGCTTGATCTGCGCATAGGCCTGGTCGGCCAGCGTGCCGGCGCCGGCATCGACCGCGGAGGTCGAGGTCACGGGGGTCAGGCGGCGCGCGCACATGGCCAGGGCATCATACGAAAGCGCTCAGACGTCGAACGGGATCATGCTGACATGCGCGGCGACTATTCTCCAGCCGTCGGCCCCGAAGCGCACCCAGGTCTGGCTCTGGAAGCCGCGTAGCGGCGTGTCGCTGCGCACGAACTCGACCAGCGCCACCGCCATGTCGTCGCCGAACGCGGTGATGCGCAGGTTCTCCAGCCGGCGTGTGAAGGCCGGCGGCGGGGTCGCGCGGCGAAAGGCGACCATCTCGTCAATGCCGAGCTGGCGGTCGGCGATGCCGTAGCGGGTGAGCCGGGCGTCGGCCCAGAAGTAATCGATCAGCGCGGCGACGTCGTTGTCCATCAGCGCGCGCTCGTAGTCGTGGAACACCCGCCGCACGGCGGCCACCACGTCGGGGCGATCGATGACGAGCGGCGGCGCGTTCATGCGCGCGACGCGAGGTAGGCGCGCCAGCCGCCATGGGCGCTGATGTCGGTGGCATCCATCAGCGCCGCGCCCTCGCAGACGAAGCCCTTGACCCAGCGGCCGTCGGCCAGCTCGACCGAGCCGAGGCCCAGCGGCGGCGGGATCAGCGCGAGGAAGCCACCCACCGCATCGAGCGGCATCTCGTAGACCTCGAGCTCGATCGCGTGACCGGGCTCGCCGTCGCGCACGCGTGCCAGGCCCGGCTTGGGCGGCGTCGTGCCCGGTAGCGCGAACAATCGGTACGCCGGCGCGCTGCGGGTGCGGCTCAGCAGCCGGCAGCCGCGCTCGACCAGTTGGCCGTGCAGCGGCATGCCCTGCAGATGCGCGCCGACCACCGCGAGCGGCAGCGTCGGTGCCGCGGCCGGCCGGCCGCTGACGTGGCGGTCGGCTTCGTTTGCCGGCCGCAACCGGGCACCGAGCAGCGCCGGACCCGCCTGCTCCCAGCGCTGGCCCCAGTCGACGAGCGCCGCCTCGCTGCCGCCGGGCGCGACGAAGGTGACGCCGAACGGCAGCCCCGCGGCCGGCACGCTCGATGGCACCGCGAGCGCGGCCAGCCCGAGCAGATTGACGAAGTTGGTGTAGCGGCCGAGCTCGCTGTTGCGCGCCACCGGCGCCCGCGCCACCGCGGCGCGCGTGGGGCAGGTCGGCGTCGTCGGCACCATCAGCGCGTCCAGGCGCTGCCACAGCGGCGCGATCTGCGCACGCAGTTCCTCCAGTCGATAACGCGCCGCGAACGCGGACGCGGCATCGAAGCGGCCGGCGGCGGCGATCACCTCGCGCACGGTGGCGTCGAGCGCCTCGGGCTGCGCGGCCAGCAACGCACGCACCACGAGCGCACGCTCGGCTACCCAGGGCCCGTCGTAGAGCAGCTGCGCCACCTCGAACAGCGGCGCGAAGTCGATCTCGACCACGCTCGCACCGAGCGCCGTCGCGCGTTCACGCGCTGCGTCGAATGCGCGGTCCCAGCCCAGCGCCGCGTCGCAGCCGCTCGCCTTGGGCACACCGAGCCGCAGCGGCTGGCCGAGCCGGCCGAGCCAGCCGGCCTGCAGCGGCGTGGCGTTGAAGCGCGGTTCGTCGTCGGCGCCTTCGATCAGCGCGGTCACCAGCGCCGCGTCGGCCACCGTCAGCGCGAGCACCGACACCACGTCGAGCGTGCGGCAGGCCGGCAGCACGCCAGCCATCGGCACGCGGCCCGGCGTCGGTTTCAGGCCGACCAGGTTGTTCAGGCCGGCCGGCACGCGGCCCGAGCCCGCGGTGTCGGTGCCGAGCGCGAACGGCACCAACCCGCGCGCGACCACCGAGGCCGAACCCGAGCTCGAGCCGCCGCTCGCGTAGGCCGGATCGAAGCTGTTGGGCACCTCACCGTAGGGCGAACGCGTGCCGACCAGGCCGGTGGCGAACTGGTCGAGGTTGGTCTTGCCGAGCAGCACGGCACCGGCCGCGCGCAGCCGGTCGACCACGGTGGCCGAGCGCGCCGGCACGTAGGCAAAGGCCGGGCAGGCGGCGGTGGTCGGCAGGCCGGCGACGTCGATGTTGTCCTTCACCGCGAACGGCACGCCCCACAGCGGCGTGGCTGCGCTGCGCGGCGGCAGCGCCAGCACCTCGGTCATCACCGCGTCGACGTTGCAGCGGTGGATCCATGCCGGGTCGTCGGCACCGAGGGCGGCCAGGCGCTGGCCCAGCAGCTCGCGCGGATTCGCGCCCGCGTCGTAGGCGCGCCGCCAGTCGGCCAGCGTGTGCAGCGGCGCCGGCGTCGTCATGACGGCAGACCGGCGGTCAGCGCCGCGGCACGCGCCGTCCAGCCGACGATCGCACCCTGCGCGGTGATCATCGCCAGCGTGGCCGCCTTGAACTCGGCAAAGTAGCTCGCGGTGCCGTCCTCGACGAGCAGGCATTCGTAGCCGCGGTCGTTGGCCTCGCGCATCGAGGTCTGCACGCAGACCTCGGTGGTGACGCCCATGAACACCAAATGCGTGACGCCCAGCGATTGCAGCCGTTCGTGCAGGCCGGTGGCGTAGAAGGCGCCCTTGCCCGGCTTGTCGATGACGATCTCGCCGTCGATCGGTGCCAGCGCCGGCACGATCTGGTTGCCGGGTTCGCCGGCGACCAGGATGCGGCCCATCGGCCCGGCGTCGCCGATGCGCAGTGTGGGGTTGCCGCGCCGGCGCTTGGCCGGCGGGCAGTCGGACAGGTCGGCCCGGTGCGCCTCGCGCGTGTGCACCACCCGGCCGCCGGCCGCGCGCCAGGCGTGCAGCACGCGCTGCACCGTCGGCACGATCGCCTGCAGCCGTGTCACGTCGTTGCCGAGCGACTCGCCGAAGCCGCCGGGTTCGACGAAATCGCGCTGCATGTCGATGATGACCAGCGCACTGTGCGCCAGCTCGAAGCGGTAGGCGAACGGCTGCGCCGCGGCGAGTTCGATCACGCGGCCACCCTGTCGTGCGCATGCGCGCGCCCGCCCATGAAGGCACCGAGCGACTGGCGGTCGGCCTCGGCGGCCGGCACGTCGTGCACGATGCGGCCTTCGCTCATCACGACGATGCGGTCGGCCAGCAGCAGCAGCTCGTCGAGGTCCTCGCTGACCAGCAGCACCGCGGCGCCGCGGTTGCGCGCCGCCATCAGCCGGCCGTGGATCTCGGCCACCGCGGCGAAGTCCAGGCCGAACACCGGGTTGCTGACCAGCAGCAGCTCGGCCTCGCCGGCGAGCTCGCGCGCCAGCACCGCGCGCTGCACGTTGCCGCCCGACAGCGTGCGGATCGCCGCGCGTTCGCCCTGCGTCTTGACGCCGTATTCGGCGATCCAGCCGCGCGCGCGTTCGCGCAGCGCGCGCCAGCGCACCAGGCCGACGTCGCCGCCCCGCACCCAGGGCGGCTCGTCGAAGCAGCGCAGCGCCATGTTCTGCGCGACGCTCAGGTCGGCCACGCAGGCATTGGTCAGCGGCTCCTCGGGCAGGCTGCGCACCTTGTGCACGCGGTTGTCGGCGCGCCGGGCATGGAACTCGCGACCACCCACCTGCACCGAGCCGGCCTCGCGCAGCCGCTGGCCGGTGAGCGATTGCATCAGCTCACGCTGGCCGTTGCCGCTGACGCCGGCGATGCCGACGATCTCGCCGGCCCTGACCTGCAGGTCGAGCGCACGCACCGCGGGCTCGCCGCGGTCGCCCATCACCTGCAGCCCCTGGATCGCCAGCCGCACCGCGCCGGCCGGCTGCGGCGCGCGCTGCAGCGGCAGCGCCACCGCCTTGCCCTCGCCGACCATCGCCTGCGCCAGCCGCTGCGGCGAACAGGCCGCCACCGGCAGGCTCTCGACCAGCTGGCCGCGGCGCAGCACGCTCACGTCGTCGGCATAGGCCATCACCTCGCGGAACTTGTGCGTGATCAGTACCACCGAGCAGGCGCCACTGCGCGCCTGTTCACGCAGCGCACCCAGCACCTCGTCGGCCTCCTGCGGCGTCAGCACCGAGGTCGGTTCGTCGAGGATCAGCAGGCGCGGCCTGAGGAACAGCTGCTTCAGGATCTCGAGCTTCTGCTTCTCGCCGGCCGACAGGTCGAGCGGCGTCGCATCGAGGTCCAGGCGGAACGGCGTGGTCTTCATGAACGCGGCCAGCTCGGCGCGTGCCGCCTTCCAGTTCACCACCAGCGGCAGGTGGCCGCGCGCCAGCAGCAGGTTCTCGGCCACCGTCATGCCCGGCACCACGGTGAAATGCTGGTAGACCATGCCGATGCCGAGGTCGCGTGCCACTACCGGCGAGTGGATGTCGCGCTCGCGGCTGTCGATCAGCACCGCGCCGTCGTCGGGACGGTAGTAGCCGACCACGCACTTGACCAGCGTGCTCTTGCCGGCGCCGTTCTCGCCCAGCAGCGCGTGCACCGTGCCCGGCCGCACCACCAGCGACACCGCGTCGAGCGCGGTGAAGGCGCCGAAGCGCTTGGTCAGCTGGTAGGTCTCCAGCTGCAATGCGGTGGTCGTCATGTCCGCCGCGGCCTCATGCGTTGACCTCGCGGCGGAAGACCTCCAGCGTGTGCGCCTTCACGCGCACGAACTCGGGGTCGGCGGTGTCCTCGGGCTTGCGCGGGCGCGGCAGCTCGAAGGGCACGATCTCGGCGATGCGCGTCGGCCGCCGCGTCAGCAGCAGGATGCGGTCGGCCAGGAACACCGCGTCCTCGAGATCGTGGCTGACGATGACCATCGTGGTGCCGGTGGCCATGTGGGCCTCCTGCAGCTTGGCGCGGATGAACAGGGTCATCTCGAAATCGAGCGCCGAGAACGGCTCGTCGAGAAACAGCACCTCGGGCCGTGTGGCGAGGCTGCGCATGATGCACACCGTCTGCATCTGGCCGCCGGAGAGTTCATACGGGTAGCGCCGCAGGTCGAAGCGGATCTCGAACAGCGCCACCAGCTCGTCGACGCGCGCCTTCACGGCCGCCGGCTTCATGCCCTGGCGCTTGAGCGGATAGGCGATGTTGTCCCACGCGGTGATCCACGGGAACAGCGCGTCGCGGTAGTTCTGGAACACGTAGCCGATCTGCGTGTCCTTCAGGCTCTTGCCGTCGAACAGGATCTCGCCGGCGTCGGGCGGCACCAGCCCGGCGATCATGTTCATCAGCGTGCTCTTGCCGCAGCCGTTGGGGCCGAAGATCGACACGATCTTGCCGCGCGGCAGGTCGAGGTGGAAGCCGGTGTACAGCGGCGCGCCGGCGAAGCTCTTGCTCAGGCCGCGCACGGTGACGTGTGTCTTCGGCGCGGCCAGCAGCTCGGTGACGCTGGTCACCGGCGGCGGGGCGAGCACGCTGGCGGGAATGGGACTGCTCATGCCTTGCCGCTCCAGTGGATCAGCTTCTTCTCGCCCAGCAGGAACAACAGGTTGAGCAGGTAGCCGAGCGCGCCCGTCACCAGGATCGAGCAGTACATGTCCTTCACGTTGAACACCTGCTGGGCGTCGATGATGCGGTGGCCGAGGCCTGTTTCGCTGCCGATGAACATCTCGGCCACGATCACGATCACGAGCGCCATGCTGACCGCGCTGCGCAGGCCGACGAAGGTCTGCGCCAGGCTTTCCATCAGCAGCACGTCCTTGAAGACGTGCCACCTCGACACGCCCATGATCTGCGCCGCCATCACGCGTGTCTTCTTCGCGTTCATCACGCCGTAGGCGCTGTTGAACAGCACGATCAGCATCGCGCCGAAGCTGGCGATCGCGATCTTGTTGATGTCGGTGATGCCGAAGATCAGCAGGAACAGCGGTATCAGCGCCGAGCTCGGCGTCGAGCGGAAGAAGTCGATCACGAACTCCACGCTGCGGTAGGCGCCCTCGCTGGCGCCCAGCATCACGCCCAGCGGCACACCGATGGCCACCGCGATCGCAAAGCTGGCGAGAGTGCGGTAGACCGTGGCCCACACGTCGGGCAGGATCGCGCCGCTCGCGATCACGGTGCCGAGATGGGCGAGGGTGTCGCCGGGTGGTGGCAGCAGCACCGGCTTGACCCACTGCGTGCTGATCATCAGCTGCCACAGCGCCAGCAGCAGCAGCGGGCCGATCACCGGCAGAAAGCGCCGATCGACCTTCACGCGGTGTACAGCAGCGACTTCACGTCGAGCCGCTTGTTGAAGATCTTGCGATCGGTGAAGACGTCGAAGAACTTCTGGAAGTACTCCACGTCGCTCGGCTTGAACTCGTTGTAGAGCGTGAAGCCCGACAGCGGCACCTCCTTGGCGAGTGCCTCCTCGATCGCGGTGAAGCCGTCGAGGCTCTTGCGCGCGGCTTCGGGGTCCTTGCGCACGAACTCCACCGCCTTGGCGTAGGCGGCGACGTAGCGCCTGGCGAGCTCGGGCTTCTCCTTCAAGAAGGTGGTGGTCACGGTGGCCGAGCCGCCGAACCACGGTGCGTCGGCGTCGCCGAGCACGTACTTGGCGATGACGCCGTTCTCGAGCACGCGGCTGATGCCCTTCAGGCGCCCGGCTGTGCCGGTGGGCTCCAGCGTGTAGACCGCGTCGACCTGGCCGGCCGCCAGCGACGGCACGTGCTGGCCCACCGGCAGCTCGATCACCTGCGGGTTGGTGATGCCGTTCTTCTCGAGGATGATCTTGGCCAGCGTGACGTTCTGGATGCCGGGGCCGGAAGCGATCTTCTTGCCGGCCAGCTCACTGATCGCCTTGATCGGTGAATCCTTCGGCACGAGGAACTGGTCGAGCACCAGCTTGCGGTTGCTCGGGTTGCTGCAGACGATCTTCAGCAGCCCGGGGCTGGTGATCTCGGCCAGCGCCAGCGCCGCGCTGGCGGTGCCGTTGGCGCTGCCCTGGATGCGGCCGGCGATCATGGCCTCGGCCACCTGCTGCGCACTGGCGAACTTGGCGCCTTCGACCAGCAGGCCGGCCTCCTTGAAGATGCCGCGCTCCAGGCCCACGTAGAGCGGCAGGCCGCTGGCGATGGGCCAGAAGCCGATCAGGATCTTGTCGTCGGCGCGCGCCCGGGGTGCCAGGCCCACGAGGGCGGGAAAGGCAATGCCGGCCTGGACGACGCGACGGCGGGTGATGGTGCTGCGGTTCATCGGGTTCCCCCTCTCAAAGAGACTTCAACAGGTCGAGTACGGCCGCCGAGTTCGACACCGCGCCGAACACGCCGCCTTGCATCTGGATCATCTTGAGCGCGGCTTCGTGGTTGCCGCGGTCGGTGGCGCCGGTGCAGTCGCTCAACATCACGCACTCGAAGCCGCGGTCGTTGGCCTCGCGCATGGTGGTGTGCACGCACACGTCGGTGGTGATGCCGGTGAGGATCAGGTTGCGGATGCCGCGGACGTGCAGGATCAGCTCGAGATCCGTCGCGCAGAAGCTGCCCTTGCCGGGCTTGTCGATGATCGGCTCGCCTTCGACCGGATACAGCTCGGGAATGATGTCCCAGCCCGGTTCGCCGCGCACGAGGATGCGCCCGCATGGCCCGGCGTCGCCGATGCCGGCGCCGATGCGCTGCGAGCGCCAGCGCTTGTTGGCCGGCAGGTCGGCCAGATCGGGTCGGTGGCCCTCGCGGGTGTGGATCACGTGCAGCCCGGTGCGGCGCGCCTCGGCGAGCAGCTTCTTCAATGGCTCGATGGGTGCACGCGTCATCGACAGGTCGTAGCCCATCTTGTCGACGTAGCCGCCGACCCCGCAGAAGTCGGTCTGCATGTCGATGATGACGAGCGCGCTGTTCTTCGGCGTGAAGATGCCGTCGTAGGGCCACGCGTAAGGCTCCGAGCGGATGGTGGGCATCGCGCGCTACTCCTTGTCGAACGGATTCGGTTCGGCGCCGCGGTAGCGGCGCTCGGGGGCGGCGAAGCCGCAGGGCGTGCCGTCGGTGACCTGCACCGTCGCCTGCCACGGCAGCCGATAGCGGCCGGCCACCATGTCGTGCATGAACGTGTAGGGGCAGTCCATCGCGCCGCCCTTCACGGCGGTGTAGCCGCGGTGGAACAGCTGGTAGGGGTTGTTCTCCACGCCCCACAGCGCGCGCGCCTCGCGCACCAGGTCGGGCCTCAGCTCGGCGGTGATGATCTCGTCGGGGCGGTTGCTCCCCTGCACCATGACGCTGCCGTCGAACGAGCAGAACATGCCCTCGCCCATCGAGTCGAAGCTGCCGTCGCTGCCGCACAGGCACACGCTCGCGGTGTAGGCGAGGTTCTGGAACGCGTTGCTCTGGTTGGTGATGCGCCAGGCGTGGCGGATCGGCGCGGTGTAGCCGGCCGTGCGCAGGATGATCTCGGCGCCCTTGTAGGCGGCCTCGCGCGCCATCTCGGGGAACATGCCGTCGTGGCAGATGATCAGCGCGATCTTCGAGCCGTTGGGGCCGGTGCATACCGGGATGCCCATGTTGCCCGGCTCCCAGGCCTCCACCGGCACCCAGGGGTGCAGCTTGCGGTAGTAGAGGGCGATCTCGCCGCGGTCGTCGATGATCAGGCCGGTGTTGTAGGGGTTGCCATGCGGGTTCTTCTCCATGATCGAGAAGCAACCCCAGATGCGGTGTTCGACGCAGGCGGCCTTGAAGAGCGCCACCTCGGGCCCGTCGAGCGAAACCATCAGCACGTCGGCCGTGCTCATGCTGAGTCCGTGCAACGCGTACTCCGGAAACACCACGAGATCCATCGTGCCGAGGTTGCGCCGCGCCTTGCCGACCATCCAGGCGATGCGCTCCGCCTGGGCCTTCAGCTGCGCCGGCGTCTCCACCACCGGCAGCTGCAGCTGCACAAGACCGATCACGACGCCATGCGGCGATTTGTTCAGGCCACCGAGACCGCTCATCTGGAGACTCCCAATTGCATCGGCGCACCCTTCAAAGAACGCCTGGGCGAGCAGGTCGCCACCAGGATCGCCAGCGTCAGCGCATAGGGCACGGCGTTGAAGAGGTAGTAGCCGCCGCTGACGCCCACGCTCTGCAGCGCCGGGCCGATCGCGCCGGCGCCGCCGAACAGCAGCGCCGCGCCGAGGCAGCGCCACGGATGCCAGCGCGCGAAGATCACCAGCGCCACCGCGATCAGGCCCTGGCCGCTGGACAAGCCCTCGTTCCAGCTGCCCGGGTAGTACAGCGACAGCGACGCACCGCCAAGGCCGGCGATGAAGCCGCCGGCGGTGGTGGCGGCGATGCGCACCGCGTTCACCGAGTAGCCGAGTGCACGCGCCGCGTCGCTGGAGTCCCCCGCCATGCGCACGACGAGGCCGAAGCGGGTGTTGGCGAAGCCCCAGGCCAGCAGCGCGGCCAGCGCCAGGCCGATCGGGAACAGCGCGTTGATCGACAGCGCCGACTGCACGCTCGGCGAGGTGCTCCACGCGCCGAGCGCGATCGACGGAATCTGCGGCGCCTGCGGCTGGATCAGCGGCTTGCCGAAGTAGAAGGCGAGGCCGGCGCCGAGCAGCATCAGCGCGATGCCGGTGGCGATGTCGGACACGCGCGGCAGCGAACACAGCAGCCCGTGCAGCGCCGCCAGCAGCGCGCCGCAGCAGCCGGCCAGCAGCACGCCGAGCCACGGCGAGCCGGAGAGATAGGCGCCGCCGAAGCCGGCCATCGCCGAG
Source organism: uncultured Burkholderiales bacterium (assembly GCA_937871935.1). GTDB lineage: Bacteria > Pseudomonadota > Gammaproteobacteria > Burkholderiales > Burkholderiaceae_C > JAEUPI01. The sequence continues at coordinate 9,918 of CALMQI010000271.1, read as the reverse complement.
AACACCAGCACGCCCTCGAGGCCGAGGTTGATGCGGCCGCTCTTCTCGGTCAGGCATTCGCCGAGGCTGACGAAGAGGAAGGGCGTGCCGACACGCACCGCGCCGCCGACGATGGCCAGCAGCAAGTCGATCCAGCTGTCGAAACTCATGCCACCGCCTTGCCGCCCGCCGCGGCGAGCTTCAGGCGCGGCTGCGGCAGCTGCAGCTGGAACAGCCGTCCGCGCAGTGCCTCGGCCGCCAGGATGAAGACGAAGGCAAAACCCTGCAGCACCAGCACCGACGCATCGGGCAGGCCCATGCGCCGCTGCAGCAGGCTGCCGGCCGCGGCGAAGCCGCCGAACAGCAGCGCCACCGGCGGGATCGCCCACGGGTTGTGGCGCGCGACGAAGCTGACCAATATGCCGGTGTAGCCAAGCCCGGCGATCACCGACGCATTGGCCGAGGTGTGCACGGCCGCCACCTCGACGGCACCGGCCAGCCCCGCGCAGGCGCCGCCGAGCGCGCAGGCCAGCACGATCAGGCGGTCGGTCGGCAGCCCGACCAGCCGCGCGGTGCGCGCGTTGCCGCCGACCACGCGCAGCGCGAAACCCTGCGCCGTGAAACTCAGCCACGCGCCGGCGGCCAGGCACAGCAGCACGCCGACGACGAGGCCCCAGTGCACGTCGCCGAGCAGCGAGTCGGGCGCGATCGGCCCGATGCGCAGGCTCTCGTCGAGCGGCCGCGTCGACGGCTTGTTCAGGCTCGCCGGATCACGCATCGGACCCTCGACGAAGTGCTTGAACAGCGCGATCGCGATGTAGCCGAGCAGCAGGCTCGAGATCGTCTCGTTGACGCCGCGCCACTGGCGCAGCACACCGGCCAGCGCCACCCACAAGGCGCCGAACAGCGCACCGGCCGCCAGCACCAGCACGCTGCCCGCGACGCCGCCGGGCAGCGGCATCAGGTAGGGCAGGCCGGCGCAGGCCAGCGCGCCCAGCACCAGCGCGCCCTCGCCGCCGATCACCGTGAGGCCCACGCGCGCCGGCAGCGCCACCGCCAATGCGGTGAGCATCAGCGGCGCGGCGCGCTGCAAGGTGTTCTGCCACGAGAAGGCGTCACCGAACGCGCCGCGGAACAGCAGCGTCCACGCCTGCAGCGGGTCCTTGCCGCCGACCCAGACGAACACCCCGAACAGCAGGAGCGCCGCGCTCAGCGCGAGCAGCGGCAGCAGCAGCGCTTCGGCGCTGGCATGCCAGGCGCGTGGGGCAGCCATGTCGGGCCCTTGCCGTGCGGGCTCAGACCTTGCCCACCACGCCTTCCACGAGGTAGTTCATCCCTTCGAGTTCGAGGTCGGTCTGCTTGAAGGCCTTGCCGGCGGGAACCACCACCTTGCCCGTGTTGTCCTTCAACTCGCCCTTGAAGATGTCGAAGCCGCCGGCCATCATCTTGGCGCGCACCTGCTCGGCCTGCTTGCGCGCGCCTTCGCTGACGGCGCTGCCGTAGGGCGAGCTCTTGACGAAACCGTCCTTCAGGCCGCCGCGCACGAAGTTGGGATGTGGCTTGCCGCTCTGCGCCGCCTCGATGATCTGCTTGTAGGCGGTGAGCCAGTTCCACTCGGCACCGGTCAGGTAGGCCTGCGGCGCGAGCTTGGCCTGGCTGGCGTGGTAGCCGCAGACGAACTTGCCGCGCTTGGCCGCCGTCTCGACGATGACCTTGGGCCCGTCGACATGCATCGTGAAGACGTCGATGCCCTGGTCGGCCAGGCTGTTGGTCGCCTCGGCTTCCTTGACCGGCATGCTCCAGTCGCCGGTGAAGATCACCGTGGTGGTGATCTTCGGATCGACCGAACGCGCGCCGAGCGTGAAGGCGTTGATGTTGCGCAGCACCTGCGGGATCGGCTTGGCGGCGATGAAGCCGATCTTCTTGCTCTTGGACGTGTGGCCGGCGATCACGCCGTTGAGGTACTGGCCCTCGTCGATGTAGCCGAAGAAGCTGCCCGCGTTCTTCGGGTGCTTGGCCTCGTTCCACAAGCCGCCGCAATGCGCGAAACGCACACCGGCGTTCTTCGGCGCCAGCGCCAGGATGTGCGGATCGAAGTAGCCGAACGAGGTGGGGAACAGCAATGCCGCGCCGTCCTGCGCGATCATGCCCTGCATGGTCTTCTGCACGGCGTTGGTCTCGGGCACGTTCTCTTCCTCGACCACCTTCATGCCGGGCATCTTCTTGACCAGCGCCACCGCCTCGGCATGCGCCTGGTTGTAGCCGTAGTCATCGCGCGGGCCGACGTAGATGAAGCCCACGCCGAGCGGCTTCTGCGCCCATGCGCCGTGGCCCAAGCCCGCGGCGGCGAGCGCGCCCGCCGCCTTGACCACGTCACGCCGATTCCATTGTTGTGCTGACATCGTTGCCACTCCTGTTCGATGAAATGAGGCCCCTCGCGCGGGGACCCGCCGACCCGCACCTTGCGGTGTGCTAGCTGGTATACAAGCAAGCCATGGGCCAGCACGCGGGCGTTGGCGCCGGCCGTGGCCAGCCCTGGCGAGCCGCTGCGCCGCGCACGTGATCCGTGCGCGGCGCGGCACGACATGCACCCCGACGGTGACGCGCCTGCACCATGGCGGCGTGGCGCCGTCTGCGCACCGCTGCGCCCCTTGTGTCGGCCGCCCGGTTCATCGGCACGTTGCTGCTGCGGCGATGAAGCGGCGCCGGCCAGGAACACTTTGAAGCGGGGTTAGCCAGGCGGCACAGCCGGCTCGGCCGCCGGGGGTCGGCGCGCGGGTTGCCCTTGCGACCCGTCGCCGGGGTCGGCGCGGAACCTGTGCGGCGCCATGTCGGTCAACGGCTCGCCGCGCCGTCGGCGGCGATCCCGGTTGCATGCATTCGGTTGCCAGCCGAGCTGCGCCTTGTCTTGATCGGCCGGACCACAACGCAATAATGATTGGTGCAATGCAGCATTCCCGATTCATGAACGGCAGGCGATGGCGCTCGGCCCTCGTCTGGCTCGTCTGCACGCTGGCCGGCGGCCCGGCGCTGGCCTTCGGCTTCGACGACGTGGCGCGCGAGGCCGACCGGCTGGCACGCGAGCCGTACCGCCAGCCACCGGCGGCCGATCCGGCACTCGTCGGCCTGAGCTACGACACCTACCGCCAGCAGCGCTTTCGGCCCGATCACTCCACCTGGCGCGGCAGCGGCACGCCGTTCGAGCTGCAGTACTTTCCGCTCGGCCGCGGCTTCACGCGGCCGCTGACGATGTACGAGGTGGCGGGCGACAAGGTGCGCCCGCTGCGCATCCCGGCCGAGGCGTTCGAAAACGGCGCCAGCGCCGGCGCAGCCGGCTGGCGGCTGAACCGCTGGATAGACGAGCCACGGCGCAGCGACGAAGTGGGCGCCTTCCTCGGTGCCAGCTATTTCCGCCTGGTCGCGCCCGGGCTGCGCTACGGCGTGTCGGCGCGCGGCCTCGCCGTCGACACCGTCGGCGGCGGTGCCGAGGAGTTCCCGGCCTTCACGACCTTCTGGATGGAGCGCCCTAAACCGGGCGACCGCGAGGTGCGTTTCTATGCGCTGCTGGAGTCGCCGCGCGTCACGGGCGCCTATGGCTTCGTACTGCGGCCCGGCGCCGCCAGCACGATCGACGTACGCGCGCGGCTCACGCTGCGCGAGCGGGTGGCGCGGCTGGGCATCGCGCCGTTGACGAGCATGTTTCTTGCCGGTGAGACGCAACCGATGGCCGACGACTACCGCCCCGAGGTGCACGATTCCGATGGCCTGCAGGTGGCCAGCGGCAGCGGCGAGTGGTTGTGGCGGCCGCTCACCAACCCGGGCCGGGTGTTCGTCACCAGTTTCGCGATGGCGTCGCTGCGCGGCTTCGGCCTGATGCAGCGCGACCGTGCCTTCACCAGTTACCACGACCTCGAGGCGCACTACGAGATGCGGCCGAGCGCCTGGGTCGAGCCGTTGGGTGACTGGGGGCCCGGCCGCGTCGAGCTGCTGCAGTTCAATACGCCGAACGAAACGCACGACAACATCGGTGCCTGGTGGTTCCCGGATCGGCTGGCGCCGCCCGGCCAGGCGATGGAGTTCGCCTGGCGCCTGACGGTGTCGGATCGGCAGCCGCTGCCACCCGGCGCCTGGGCCGTGCAAAGCCGCCGCGGCCACGGCTACCGCGAGAGCGCCATCGCGCCCGGCCATACGCAATACCACATCGACTTCGCCGGCCCGGCGCTGGAAGGCCTGGGCGAGGACGACGTCCAGGCCGTCGCCACCGCCAATGACAACGTGCGGAGCTTGCGCGTCATCGCGCACCCCAATACCGCGCTGAAGGGTTGGCGCGTCACCGTCGATTTCGAGCGCGTTCACCGGCAGCAGCCGGTCGAACTGCGCGTGTTCCTGCGCAGCGGTACGCGCACCTTGTCCGAAACCTGGGCCCATGCGTTGGCGCCGGAGTAACCATGATCCCCCTTGCCCCCTCGTCCGACCGGGCCCGCACGGGCCCGCCGTTGCAGCGCGGCGCGATGACGCCGTCGCCCTGGTTCGGCTTCTGGCGCGGCCTGCTGTTCGCGCTGTGGCCCGGCGCGGGCTGGCCGCGCTCGGCGCGACCGCCCCAGGTCTGGCATGCCGCCGCGCAATGTCGCCGCGCGGTGCTGCTGGCGCTGGTCGCACTGATGGCCGGCGGCGCCGCGGCGCTGCGCATTCAGGCCGGACCGGCCGATCCCGACGCCGTGTGGTGGGCCACCACCGCGTTGATGACGCTGCTGTTCGCCTGGGTCGGCGTCGGCTGCGCGACCGCGGTGATGGGCGCGTGGGCGGCCTGGCGCGGCGACCGCTTCGCACCGGCGCTGCGCGAGGCGCATGCCCCGATCGACCCGGCCGCGCGCACCGCGATCGTGATGCCGATCTGCAATGAAGACATTGCCGCAGTCTTTGCGGGTCTGCGCGCCACCTGCGAGTCGCTGGCTGCCACCGGGGCGCTGAGGCTGTTCGACGTGTTCGTGTTGTCCGACACCGCCGACCCGGCGCTGCGCGTGGCCGAGCAGCAGGCCTGGCAGCGCCTGTGCACGATGTTAGGCGAGCCGGCCGACGGCAGCGGGCGCCTCTTCTACCGCTGGCGCCGGCGCCGCGTGAAGCGCAAGGCCGGCAACGTGGCCGATTTCTGCCGCCGCTGGGGCCGGCGCTACCGCTACATGGTGGTGCTCGACGCCGACAGCACGATGAGCGGCGATTGCCTAGTGCAGCTGGTGCGGCTGATGGAGCAGCACCCGCGCGCCGGCATCATCCAGACGCTGCCGCAGGTGGCCAACCCGGGCACGCTGCATGCGCGCGCGCAACAGTTCGCCAGCCGCGTGACCGGGCGCCTGTTCGCCCTCGGCGTGGCCTGGTGGCAGCTCGGCGACGCGCACTACTGGGGCCACAACGCGATCCTGCGCGTCGAGCCGTTCATGCGCCATTGCGGCCTGGCACGGCTGCCTGGCCGCGGCGGGCTGGCCGGCGAGATCCTGTCGCACGACTTCGTCGAGGCGGCGCTGATGGGCCGGGCCGGCTACGAGGTGTGGCTGGTGCCGCAGCTCGGCGGCAGCTGGGAGCAAGCACCCGCCAACCTGCTCGACGAGCTGCAGCGCGACCGCCGCTGGTGCCAGGGCAACCTGCAGAACCTGCGCCTGGTGGCCGAGCCGGGCTGGCGCAGCGCGCATCGCACGATGTTCGCGGTCGGCGCGCTGTCGTACGGCGTGGCGCCGTTGTGGCTGCTGTTCATCGTGCTCGGCTTCGGCGCCGGCGGCCATACCGCGACCGACGTGCCTTTGTGGCTGCTGACGCTGGTGCTGCTGCTGCTGCCGCGCGTGCTGAGCGCGGCCGCGCTGGTCGCGCGCGGCGAGGCGGCTGCCTTCGGCGGCGTGACGCGGCTGTCGCTGGGCGCGCTGCTGGAGTTGCTGATGTCGTCGTTGCAGGCGCCGCTGCGTCTGCTGGCGCATTGCGCCTATGTGCTGGGTGCCCTCACCGGCCTGAAGCTGGAGTGGAAGTCGCCGCCGCGCGGCGCCGAGGCGCCGGCCTGGAGCGACGCGGCGCGGCGCATCGGCACGCTGGTGCTGCTGCCGCTGCTGGCCGGCGTGGGGCTGCTGCGCCGCACCGCCACGGTCGCGCTGGCGCCGATGCTGCTGCCGCTCTCGCTGGCAGTGCCGTTTGTCGTGCTCACCGGGCATCCGCGCGCCGGCCGCCTCGTGCAACGCCTGGGGCTGCTGCGCACGCCGGACGACCGGGCGCAGCCGCGGCCGCTGCTGCGCGTCGCCGAGTGCCGCGCCTTCGACGACCTGGTTCCCGTGCCGGTCGGCGCGACGCCGCAACCGCAGATCATCGTGCGGCCTGCTGCGCCTTCGGCGCGGCCGGTCGCGGCGCCGCCGGGGCTGCGCCTGCTGCCATTCAGGCCTGGGGTGCCGGCATCGTCACGGCCCCAGCGCGGAGGTTTCCGGCTCGCACCGGTGGGCATGGCGGCCGTGGCCTTGCTCACGCTGATCCTGCCGCGACAGGGCATCGCGCCGCAGCCGGCGCCGGCCTGGCACGCCGAGCAGGAGTTCATGGCCTATTGGCACAGCCCGCCGCTGATCGCCGACTGGCTGCCGGGGAGCAGCGAGACGCCGGCGCCGCGCAAGCGCACCGTCGCCAGCATCCGCGACAAGCCGGCCCGCATGATCGACGACGCCGTGCGCCGGCGTGCGCTCGAGGCGGTCGAGCGCGCGATGGCGGTAGCCGAGGATTCGGTGTGACGATGCCCCCCGTAGGGGCCATTTGCAGCGGACCGGCAGAGCCGGGATCCGGGCAAGACCTTGGCTGAGAAAGCTTGCTTGGTGACCGAGCGACCGCAGGCGCTAGCATGGCGTGCGCCGAACGCGCGTCGTCGTGCGCAGCGGCACGCACGATGCCCCTGATCTTTCGCCAGCTGTTCGACTCCGCCTCGTCGACCTACACCTATCTGCTCGGCAGCGCCGGCCAGGCCGTGCTGATCGATCCGGTGTTCGAGCATGAGCGGCGGGACCTCGCGCTGCTGCGCGAACTGGGTTTGACCCTCGTCGCCACGCTCGATACCCACGTGCATGCCGATCATGTGACCGCCGCCTGGCTGCTGCAACAGCGCTGCGGCAGCACCATCGCGCTGGCCGCGGCCGCCGGGGCGAGCGGCGCCGATCGGCTGCTTCGCCACGATGACCGCGTCGAATTCGGCGCGCGCCATCTCGTCGTGCGCGCCACCCCCGGCCACACCGCGGGCTGCCTGACCTTCGTGCTCGACGACCAGACGATGGCCTTCACGGGCGACGCGCTGCTGATCCGCGGCTGCGGCCGCACCGACTTTCAGCAGGGCAGCCCGAACCGGCTGTTCCATTCGGTGCGCGAGCAGATCCTGTCGCTGCCGCCCGATGGCCTGCTGTACCCGGCGCACGACTACCGTGGCGTCACCGTGACCAGCGTGGCCGAGGAGCGGCGCTTCAACCCGCGGCTGGGCGGCGATGTCGACGAGGCCGACTTCGTCGGCTACATGAATCACCTGGGCCTGCCGCACCCGAAGCTGATGGACATCGCGGTGCCGGCCAACCTGCGCTGCGGGCGGCCCGACAGCGCTGCACTGCCGGCAAGCGACCCGGACTGGGCGCCGCTGGTCTACGGCTTCAGCGGCCTGTGGGAGATGCAGCCGGCGGTACTGGCCGAGCGGCTCGCGGGTCGGCGCATCCAGGTCGTCGACGTGCGCGAGGCACCCGAGTTCACCGACGCGCTCGGCCACATTGCCGGCGCGCGGCTGCTGCCGCTGTCGCAGCTGTCGGCGCGCCTGTCCGAACTGGACGACACGCGGCCGATCGTCGCGGTCTGCCGTTCCGGCGCACGCTCGGCACAGGCCACGCAGCTGCTGCAGAAGGCCGGCCACACGCAGGTGGCCAACCTGGCCGGCGGCATGCTGCGCTGGCGCGCCGAGTCGCTGCCGGTCGAGGGCGGGCAGAACTGAGGGCACTTGGGCCTAGACTATTCGCCCATGCGCTCCCATCTGACCCTGGTGTTCGGCACCACTGAAATTGCGATCGATCTGCCGGCCGATGCCCCCGCGTTGCCCGCCGACCAGGCCCGCCGCTGGCTCGACGAGCAGTTCGTTGCCTACGACTGCGAGCCGCTGCGTGCCAGCGGCAAGGTGCTGACGGCCGACAAGGTGCTCGCCATCGCGATCGCCATCGGCCAGCGCGGTTTCGCGCAGGACGAGGCGCTGGGTGGCGCCTTCGCGCGCGCCGCCCTCGCTGCGCTGGGGCGGCCGGTGGTGCGCGTCGACGTTGACGGGCACGAGGTGTCGTACTGACGGCCCTGCATAGACGCACTCGCGGTAGGGCTGTGCTTGAATCGCTGCGCGGCGCCGCCATGTGGCTGCGATGCGCGCCATCGGGCTGCTAGGCCTTCTGCACCTGTACATCGGATGGCGCCTCGCCGGCGCGCTGCCGGCGCCGGCGGCGATCGCGATGATCGTCGGGCTGCTGCTGTCGTGCACGCTGATCCCGGCCGCCTTCGTCGGCCGCCGTGCTCACGACCGGCGGGTGGCCGACCGCTGGAGCTGGGCCGGCATGCTGGCGCTCGGGCTCTTCGCGCTGCTGCTGGTCTTCACGCTGGCTCGCGAGGTGATCCTGCTGCTCGCCTGGCTGGTGTCGAGCGCGAATCTCGGCACGCCGACCGCCGCTGCGGTGCCAGTGCTGGCGCTGCTGGCCATGGCGGCCGGCCTGGTCGGCGCACGCCGCACCGCGCGCGTGCGCGACGTCGAGGTGCCGATCGCCGGGCTGCCGGCCGCGCTGCACGGCTTCACCATCGCACAGATCAGCGACGTGCACGTCGGGCCGACGGTGAAGGGCCGCTACGTGGCGGCGATCGTCGCCGCGGTCAACGAACTGCAGGCCGACGCGGTGGCGGTGACCGGCGACCTGGTCGACGGCCGCGTCGCCGATCTCAAGCACGACGTCGCACCGCTGGCCGACCTGCGCTCGCGGCACGGCACCTTCTTCGTCACCGGCAACCACGAGTACTACAGCGGCGTTCATGAATGGACCGCCCTGCTGTCGACCCTCGGTCTGCGCGTGCTGACCAATGAACATGTCGTGTTGAATCACGACGGCGCGTCGCTGGTGATGGCAGGCGTGGCCGACTTCAGCGCTCACCTTTTTGTTCCCGGCCACCGCAGCGACCGGCAACGTGCGCTGGCGGGCGCCCCGGTCGATTCCGGTTTGCGCGTGTTGCTGGCCCATCAGCCGCGCAGCGCGTCGGCCGCCGCCGACGCCGGGTTCGATGTGCAGTTGTCGGGGTACACCCATGGCGGCCAGTACTGGCCCTTCAACCTTTTCGTGCGCTTGCAGCAACCGTTCACGGCCGGCCTGCACCGGTTGCGCTCGCTGTGGGTCTACACCAGCCGCGGCACCGGGTATTGGGGGCCGCCGCTGCGCCTGGGCGCGCCATCCGAGATCACCAGAGTGCGCTTCGTCGCGGCGGCGCGCTGAGGCTGCACCGGGCCGCGCCCACCTAGGCCTATCGCATGCGATCGCATCTCACGCAGACAGGGGTTAACTGATCGGTTTGCGCCACACGCTGGCGAGCCACATCTGCTGTTCGATCGGCGCATCCGTTGGGCGATAGAAATGCGTCAGCTCCACGAATCCGGCGACTGCGCGCTCGGTCGCACGGCCCACGTCGAGAGCGCGCTCCGGGTCGGGCACCGCCCGCAGCACCGCTTGCGGCCCGTCCCCGTCGAGGTCGTCGTGGACGTGGCGGCGATCGGTCCGCCGCACGCGGTGGCAGTAGTTGCGCACCACGGCCCGCGGCCACGGCGCGAACGGCCGGCCGGCGTCGTAGGTGTGGATGTGGTGGATCAGCTGGACGAACGTGTCCTGGCACGCGTCGTCGGCGAGCGCCGGGTCGCCGAGCTCGAGCAGC
>CALMQI010000270.1 GCA_937871935.1 uncultured Burkholderiales bacterium | reverse complement strand
TGGTTGACGGACTCCTCTACCTTCACGGTGGTACGGCCAGAGGGGGGCAGGTCAGACGAACTCGACCTTTGCGGCAATAACTGCGTCGCCATGCTTGACATAGGTGATCTGGCACGCGCCGTAGTACTCGACCAGCTTCTGAAGCATATTGGCCAGCTGCGGCGATCCTCCGCGACTCTTTACGAACCATCCGATTTCCGGCGGCAGGTCTTCAAGTGGGTCGGACATCTGATTGTGTCACATCACGTTACATTAATTGAATCAATAAGGCGTTAAGTTTCCGGTATGCTCTCGGCATCAACATGAGGGCGCCGCGATGAGCTACCCAGTAAGTGCAGTCGGAATGCGGGACTTCCTCGTCTACCTCGGGAAGAAGGGGCTGATGAACACGAACACCTTGCAGGGGATGCGCGTAGCAACCGACAAGGTGTTCTCTGCACTGGACGCCGATGAGCAATCGAACCTAGCGGGGCTCGACGTCGACTCTGCAATCTCGCGGTTCATCAATAAGAACCCGGGCGTACTTTCGCCTGATTCGGTCCGCGTCTACAAGAGCCGCGTCAGCAAAGCGTTAGAGCTCTTGGGAGAATACAACTCGAATCCCGGCGGCTTCAAGCCAGGCTCGAGCAAAGCAAACGGCACCGTTCAGTCCAAGTCAGATCCTCGCACCAAGGCAGCCAAGGGATCGAAGTCTGGAGGTCGATCTGGCGCGGGATCTGATACGCACAGCCGGTCGATTCAACCTGAAGATGAACATCGACAACGATCGAATGCTCCGACAGGTGCGGTTACGTTGACTTTGCCATTGCGACCAGACTTCGTCGCGCAGTTCATAGTTCCTCGCGACCTAACTGCGAAGGAAGCACGACGGCTGGGAGCTTACTTTGCGACGGTCGCGATTGACTACGACCCCGACTAGTTTTTGAGGTGTCGGTGGGGTCCGTCTCGGCGGCAAATCACATGGACGTCCAACACCCATGAGACATTCGAGACGGACCCGACAAGCCCAGCGTCCAAACTGAGTCCGACAACCTCATCCTACTTTCGATCTTGGGTGGTTGTCACCCCACCCACACCCTGGCATTCCCAAACATCCGCATCCACGGACTCCGCGCCGACCGCTCGCCACTCGTCCAGCTCATCAGCACGTTGCGAAACACCCGCTCCGGGTGCGGCATCAGCACGGTGAAGCGCCCGTCAGCGGAGGTCACAGCCGTCAGCCCCTCAGGGCTGCCATTGGGATTGAACGGATAGTCGTCAGTCGCCTTCCCCGCGTTGTCCACGAACCGCATCGCCCGATGCACCGTCTTCGCATCCCCGCGCTGGCTGAAGTCAGCAAACCCTTCCCCATGCGCCACCGCAATCGGGATGCGGCTGCCTTCCATGCCCTTGAAGAAGATGCTCGGGCTCGGCAGCACCTCCACCAGTGACAGCCGCGCCTCGAACTGCTCGCTCTTGTTGCGCGTGAACTTGGGCCACGCCTGCGCGCCGGGGATGATGGGGCTTAGCGCGGCCATCATCTGGCAGCCGTTGCACACGCCGAGCGCAAATGTGTCTTGCCGCTGAAAGAACGCCGCGAACTGCTCGGTGAGCGCCGGGTTGAAGAGGATGCTCCTGGCCCAGCCCTCGCCCGCGCCCAGCGTATCGCCGTAGCTGAAGCCGCCGCAGGCCACGAAGCCCTGAAACTGGCTCAACCGCGCGCGGCCGGTTTGCAGGTCGCTCATGTGTACGTCGTAGGTCTCGAAGCCGGCGCTGTGCATCGCGTAGCTCATCTCGAGGTGCGAGTTCACGCCCTGCTCGCGCAGGATGGCGATCTTGGGTCGCGCCTTGCCGTTGCTGATGTACGGCGCCGCCACGTCCACCGCGGGGTCGAAGGTGAGGTGCAGGTGCAGCCCGGGGTCTTCGGTCGCACCGGCGGCGGCGTGCTCGGCGTCGGCGCAGGCGGGGTTGTCGCGCTGGCGGGCGATGCGCCAGCTCACCTCGTCCCACGCCTGGTGCAGGCTGCGCAGGCTGGCACTGAACTGGGCCTTGGCGTCGCGCCACACCTCCACCACGCCGCGGTCGTTGAGGTGGCCTATGGCGTGGCTGTGGCGGCTCAAGCCGTGGCGGCGCAGCGTGGCCATCACGGTGTCACGCTCGGCGCGCTTCACCTGCACCACCACGCCCAGCTCTTCGTTGAACAGCGCTTCCAGCGTGAGCTGGTTGCGGCGCTCGCTGACTTGGCCCGCCCAGTTCTTGGAGTCGCCCACTTCGGCGCGGCTGTCGGCGATGCCGTCGCCCTCGGTCACCAGCAGGTCCACGTTCAGGCTCACGCCCAGCTTGCCCGCACAGGCCATCTCGCACACGGTTGCCCACAGGCCTCCGTCGCTGCGGTCGTGGTAGGCGAGCAGCTGGTTCGCGGCGCGCAGCTCGTTGATGGCGGCCACCAGGGCCTTGATCAGCGCGGGGTCGTCCACATCCGGCACGCCGTTGGCGGCCAGGCTGCCGAACTGGCCGGTCACCTGCGCCAGCATGCTGCCGGCCATGCGGCGCTTGCCTTGGCCGAGGTCGATGAGGATCAGCGTGCTTTCAACGTTGTGCAGCTGCGGCGTGAGCGTGCCGCGCACGTCAGGCAACGCCGCGAAGGCGCTGACGATCAGGCTCACCGGCGCCGTCACCTGCTGGGGCTGGCCTTGTGCGTCTGCCCAGCGGGTGCGCATCGAGAGGCTGTCCTTGCCCACCGGGATGCCGATGCCCAATGCGGGGCAAAGCTCCAGGCCCACGGCGCGCACGGTGTCGTAGAGCGCGGCGTCTTCCCCGGGCTCGCCGCAGGCGGCCATCCAGTTGGCGGAGAGTTTCACGCGCGGTAGGTCGATGGGCGCGGCCAGCAGGTTGGTGATGGCCTCGCCCACCGCCATGCGGCCGCTGGCCGGCGCGTGCAGCGCGGCCAGCGGCGTGCGCTCGCCCATGCTCATGGCCTCACCGCTGAAGCCGCTGTAGTCGGCCAGCGTCACCGCGCAGTCGGCCACCGGCACCTGCCACGGGCCCACCATCGGGTCGCGGTGGCTCAGGCCCCCCACCGTGCGGTCGCCAATGGTGATGAGAAACCGCTTGCTCGCCACCGTGGGGTGGCGCAGCACGCTGAAGCACACTTCTTCGAGTTTCACGCCGGTGAGGTTGAGCGGCGCGTCGTCGCGCTTCAGGCGCTGCACGTCGCGGTGCACCTTGGGCGGCTTGCCCAGCAGCACCTCGAGCGGCATGTCGATCGGGCGTTCGCCGCCGGGGCCGTCTTCCAGCACCAGCGTGGGCTCGTCGCGCGCCACGCCCACGATGGCGTAGGGGCAGCGCTCGCGCGCGCACATCTGCTCAAAGAGCGGCAGCAGCGCCGGGTTCAACGCGAGCACATAGCGCTCCTGGCTTTCGTTGCACCAGATCTCTTTCGGCGCCAGGCCGCTTTCTTCCAGCGGCACCTTGCGCAGGTCGAAGGTGGCGCCCTTGCCGGCGCCATCCACCAGTTCGAGTGTGACATTCTGGCTGCTGACCGAGGCGAAAGTCGTTTCCACGGTGTTATCGGCTTTGAGCGCTGCAATGTCAAAGTTGTAGGGTGCCCCGGCAAGGCCTGTGTTGAGTGTGCCGGTCGCAGCAGGTGCCCCCGTGGCAATGCAGTTGAAACTGGCCGGGGGGGTGACGCCCCCGCACGGGTGGGTGGCGTTGTAGTCTGCCACGACCTGGGCCGGTGGCAATTCCCCATTGAACACCTTGACTTCATCCACCCGGCTGCGGAAACGATAGCCAGTATCGGCTTGCCATCCCCCCACGCGCAGGGTCGGAAAGGCATACGCCGCGCCATTATTTGGCGTGCTGAGTTTCTGGCTCAGCGCTTGCGCGACGCCATCGATGTAGAGCTTGTTGGCGCCGACATTGCCGTTGGTAAACACCGCCGCAACGTGATGCCAGCCACCGGCGAGCCCGGCCGAGTTGATGCCATAGACATCGCTGTTGCCCGTATTAAAACCAAAAAATCCACTCACCAGCCACAGGTCGTGCACATTCCAGCCGATGGGCATGATGCCGTTGGTGCCGTCCCAGAACATCCAGAACGTCACCGTCGTTTTATCACCGGGTGTGGTGCTGGCATTGACGGGTAGATCCAGCGCGCCACCGGCAAAGCTGCCATAGCCACAGGTGCCCGG
>CALMQI010000269.1 GCA_937871935.1 uncultured Burkholderiales bacterium | reverse complement strand
GCCGTTCGGCCGCGTGCTGCAGGCGATCCGCGAGAACGACTTCCGCGCCGAGGCGATCGGCTACCGCACGGTGGTCTACCGCACGCTGAGCAACGTGCTGGCGGCGTTGTTCGCCACGCTGGCGGGCGCGCTGCTGGCGCTGTGGCTGCGCTACACCGGGCCCGACACGACGCTGAGCTTCGAGATCATGCTCGACATCCTGCTGATCGTGGTGATCGGCGGCATGGGCACGCTGTACGGGGCGGTGGTCGGCAGCGTGATCTTCGTCTTCGCGCAGAACTACCTGCAGGACTTGCTCAGGTTCGGCCAGTCGGCGCTCGAGGGTGTGCCGCTGGTCGGCCAGGTGGTGTCGCCCGACCGCTGGCTGCTCTGGCTGGGCGTGCTGTTCGTGCTGGCGGTCTACCACTTCCCGAGCGGCATCGTCGGCCGGTTGCGTGCGGGCGCCACCTCCACTTCGGCCGGCCGCGCAACCACACCATGAGCGACTTCACCTCGAACTACGCGGTCGTCGCCGGCCGCGAGCTGCACTACACCGAATGGGGCCGCGAGCACGCTGAGGTGATCGTCGCCTGGCACGGGCTGGCGCGCACCGGTCGCGACATGGACGACATCGCCGGCCACCTGGCGCAGCGCTACCGCGTCATCTGCCCCGACACGATCGGCCGCGGCCTGAGCCAATGGAGTCCGGTGCCCGACCAGGAGTACTGCCTCGCCTTCTATGAACGCCTGGCCGTCGGGCTGCTCGACCGCCTGCAGATCGAGCGCTGCCTGTGGATCGGCACCTCGATGGGCGGCGCGATCGGCCTGCGCGCGGCGGCGCACGCGCTACGCGGGCGCGTCCGCAAGCTGGTGCTCAACGACATCGGCCCCGAGGTGCCGGCAGCGGCGCGCGAACGCATCCTCACCTATGCCGGCAGCCCGAGCGCGTTCGCCACCGTCGGCGAGCTGGAGAGCTACTTCCGCCTGATCTACAAGCCCTACGGCTGGCTCAGCGACGCGCAGTGGCGGCGCCTCGCCGAGACCTCGGTTCGCCGCCTGCCCGACGGACGCGTGACGCCGCACTACGACCCGGCGATGGTGCGCCAGTTCGCGGTGCACCCCGACGACTACACGCAGTGGCGCGAGTGGGACACGCTGGACGTCCCGGTGCTGGCGCTGCGCGGCGCCACCTCCGACCTGCTGCTGCCCGATGTGGCCGAGGCCATGCGCACGCGAGGCCCCCGCGCCGTCGTGGTCGAGATCGCCGGCTGCGGTCACGCTCCGGCGCTGAACACGCCGGAGCATTTCGCGCTCGTCGAGCGCTTTCTCGCCGCATGAAGGCGGCGCCACGACCCGAGGAGACGCCATGAAGTCATCACTGCTGCGCCTTGGCTGCGCCGCGATCTGCGCAGCCGCGATGGCAGCCGCCCAGGCCGGCGGCACCGTCGGCAACACGCTGCCGGCGGACTTTCCCGTCATCGAGGACACCTCGTTCGAGAAGCCGGTGATCGGCTTCGGCGCCGCCGGGCCGGTGACGCGCACGCCGGTGATCTTCCTGCACGGCAACAACGACACGCCGTTCCCCACGGACTGCAACCCGACCTACGGCCACATCCAGCGGCTGGCTCAGTACCTGGCCGATCACGGTTATGCGCCGAGCGAACTGTGGGGTCTGGGCTATCAGGGCGACCGCTGCGATGTCAATGCCGACCAGACCCGGCGCGCGCGCATGGCGCACACCAACGCCGCCAACGTGCCCGATCTGCGCCGCTTCGTGCGCGCGGTGCTGGCCTACACCGGCGCCAGGCAGGTTGACATCGTCGGCCACAGCCTCGGCGCGACGCTCGCGCGCGAGTGGATGCGGCAGGACGATGCCTACCGCACGGTGCGCCGGCTGGTGGCGATCGACGGGCCCAACCACGGCATCATCAACTGCTCGCCCAATGTGCTGAACTACTGGCAGGCGCCGGCACTCGGTGGCTTCACGCCGACCAGCGAGGTCTGCGCCGAACTCGGCTCGCCGAGGACGCCGTTCCTCAGGCAACTGAACCGCGACGAGACGCCGGGACCGACCCGCTACCTGGTGATCCGCAATGCCGACACCGGCTTCGTCTACTTTGCGCTGCAGGACGGCTTTCTCGCGCCGGTGCCGGCGGAGGACTCCTTCGGCCGACCGAACGACTTTTCGCGCAGCGCCGAACTGCGCGGCGCGCGCCAGGTCGATCTTTCCGGCCAAGGCGTGTTCGACCCCGTGCTGCAGACCACGCACCTCGGCATCCTGAACTCGCCGCAGACCTGGGCCGCCACCTGGCATTTCCTGAACGAGCGTCGCCGCGACGACGACTGAAGCGGCGTGCCCGAAGGCTGTCACGTGCGGGCGAGATGTCGCCGGCTCGCGGCGTGATAGTCCCCGCGCCGCGACACGCGTCACGCCCTGCGCGCAGCCAGCGACGGGCGGGCGTCGTGGTGCGCGGCCAAACGTGAACTGCGAACGTGCGGTACCGATGCTTCCCGCTACGCTGCGCAGCAGTGTGTTGCAGGAGGCAATGCCCATGGCCACCCGGTCACCCGCGCGCCAGAGCACCCGCCAGAAGTCGCCCAAGGATCGACGCGCTCCCGAAGGCGCCGCGCCGCCGTTGCGCCGCCTGAAGGGCCTGCTCGTGCGTCCGCTCAGCGTCGAGCGGCGCGACGGCAAGGTCGCCCTGGTGCTGGCCGAGCGCCGCCGCGCCAGGCCGGTCGACGACAGGCCCACGCCGAGTCAGCTGTGCATCGAATTGAGCGATCGTCTGCTCGCGCACGAGGCCGAGCAGACCTCGCGCACGATGCGCCAGCTCGTCTTCGTGCACGACATGCTCGAGCGCAAGGGCTGGGCGGGCGCGGCCTCGATGTCCGGGCGCGTGCTCGCCGAGGCGCTGGACCAGCTCGAGTGGCTGGCTGCCGATTGTCCGTCGCCCCTGCTCGAGCACCTGATCACCCGGCTGCGTCCGCTGCAGGCGGCGGCCACACTGCGCGAGGAGAGCGACTCGCGGCTGCAGGACTTCGATGTCGGCGCCTCGCTCACCGTGTCGGAGTCCGACTTCGCCGAGTTCGAGAGCGCCGAGCGCGACTGGGAGGGCACCGTGCCCGACGGGCTGAACCATCCCGAACGCGAGCGCGACGACTGACCGGTCTGCGCAAGCGCGTGGATCAGCGCGCGTGGATGCCGTTCAGCTCGGCCCAGCCGGTCCACAGGATCTCGATGCCGATGCACAGCAGCACGAAGGCCATCATGCGGGTCATCACCAGCGTGCCGACCTCGCCCAGCCGCGCCAGCAGCGCCTGGGCGTGGCGGTACACCAGGTAGATCGCCGCCACCGTGAGCGTGGCGCCGATCATTGAGACGACGGCGCCCACCACGTAGAGCGCCGGTTGGCGCGGCAGGCCGGCACCGATGGCGATCGACGCGGCGATGGTGCCGGGGCCGGTGGTCAGCGGAAACGTCAGCGGGAAGAAGCTGCGCTTGACCAGCTCGGCGCGTGTCATCGCGATGCGCTGCGTGCGCTTGACGGCGGCGTGCACCTCGTCGTCGTCGCTGTGATTGAGCATGCGCCAGCCCGAGGCAGCCACCAGCAGCCCGCCGCCGATGCGCACGATCGGCAGCGAGATGCCGAACAGCTCGAGCACGTAGGTGCCGACCAGCATCGACGCGACCAGGATGAACCAGCAGTTGATCGCCACCTGACGCGCCAGCTGTCGCGTTGCCGACGGATCGGCGCCGGCAGTCACCGTGAACACCGGGGCACCGGCCAACGGGTTGATGATCGGCAGCAAGGTCAGCGGCACCAGCGCCAGGGCATGGGCGAATTCGGTCGGGGTCGGCATGGCGGGTCCTGGTGCCGGGCGGCGGTCGCGCCGGCGTCGCATTGTCGGGCCGCCGTCCGAGGTTCGCCGCAGTTCTGGCACATTCTGGTCGCTTGGACTTGCGAGGGACCTGCATGACGACATCGACGCACCTCGCCCGCTGCGCGGCTGCCGCCGCACTGCTGGCCTCGTGCCCCGGCCTCGCCCTGGCGCAGGCCGACAGCGCCGCCGCGGCCGCCGCCGACTGCGTGCGCATCGATGATGACGCGGCGCGGCTGGCCTGCTACGACCGTGCGCATCGGCGCGGCGCCATTCCGGCCGGCGTGACGCGGCCCGATCCGCTGCCGGCGGCCGCGTCGGCCACCGGCGCGCCGGCGCCGTCGCTGTACGACGATCGCTGGGACCTTGACGGCCGGCGCCGCGGCGAGTTGTTCTACCCGCGCGCCTACAGGCCGGTGTACCTGCTGCCGGCGACCTGGACCGACCGCGTGAATCAGCTGCCGTTCAGCACCGCCCCGGACCATGCCGCGACCGGATCACTCGGTCTGCGGCCGGTGGAGGTGAAGTACCAGCTGAGCCTGAAGGCCAAGTTGTGGGAGCAGCCGTTCGGCACGCCGGCGACTGTGTGGGGCGGCTACACGCAGTCGTCGCGCTGGCAGGTCTACAACGGGCAGGAGTCGCGGCCGTTTCGCGAGACCAACTACGAGCCCGAGCTCATCGTGGCGTGGCCGGTCGACACGCGGCTGCTCGGCTGGCGGCTGCGCCAGCTGTCGCTCGCGCTGAACCACCAGTCCAATGGTCGTTCGCTGCCGTTGTCGCGCAGCTGGAATCGCTGGATCGGCGAAGCCGCGTTCGAGCGCGGCGACTGGACCGCGCAACTGCGGCCGTGGTGGCGCATCGGCGAGTCGGCCGGCGACGACGACAACCCCGACATCAGCGACTACATGGGCCGCAGCGAGCTGCTGGTGACGGGCAAGCTCGGCCGTCACATCGTTGCACTGCAACTGCGCCACGCGCTGCGCGGTGGCTCGCACTCGCGCGGTTCGGCACAGCTCGAATGGTCGATGCCGGTCGACGGTGCGCTGCACCTGTACACACAGTGGTTCACCGGCTACGGCGAGAGCATGATCGACTACAACCACCGGCAGAACAAGCTGGGGCTGGGCATCTCGATCGTAGAGTGGCGCTGAGGTGAGTCGGCTGTCGGCCGGTGTGCGACATTGGCCGACCGCTTTGCGCGCCTGCGTGAGAACGAGCGTGCAAGGCTGCGGGCGGGCATGCCCTGGCGCTCAACCGCCGGCGTCCCGGCCCT
>CALMQI010000268.1 GCA_937871935.1 uncultured Burkholderiales bacterium | reverse complement strand
TTCCGCCGCGATGCGCACCCGATGGCGGTGATGACCGGGCTGGTGGGCGCGTTGTCGGCCTTCTATCACGACAGCACCGATATCAACAACCCGAAGCATCGCGAAATCGCCGCGATCCGGCTGATCGCCAAGATGCCCACGCTGGTGGCCATGGCCTTCAAGTACGGCGTCGGCCAGCCGTACATGTACCCGCAGAACAATCTGTCGTACTCGGCGAACTTCATGCGCATGATGTTCGCCACACCCTGCGAGGAGTACGAGCCCAACGACGTGCTGGTGCGGGCGATCGACCGCATCTTCATCCTGCATGCCGACCACGAGCAGAACGCATCCACCTCCACCGTGCGGCTGTGCGGCAGTTCGGGCACCAACCCGTTCGCGGCCATCGCGGCCGGCGTCGCCTGCCTGTGGGGCCCGGCGCACGGCGGCGCCAACGAGGCGGCGCTCAACATGCTCGAGGACATCCAGCGCCAGGGCGGCGTCGAGAAGATCGGCGAGTTCATCAAGCAGGTCAAGGACAAGAACGCAGGCGTCAAGCTGATGGGCTTCGGCCACCGGGTCTACAAGAACTACGACCCGCGCGCCAAGCTGATGCGCGAAACCTGCCACGAGGTGCTCGGTGCACTCGGGCTGGGCAACGACCCGCTGTTCAAGCTGGCGATGGCGCTGGAGAAGATCGCGCTGGAAGACGACTACTTCGTGTCGCGCAAGCTGTATCCGAATGTCGACTTCTACTCCGGCATCGTGCAGCGCGCGATCGGCATCCCGGTCAGCCTGTTCACCGCGATCTTCGCGCTGGCCCGCACGGTGGGCTGGATCGCGCAGCTGAACGAGATGATCGGCGACCCCGAGTACAAGATCGGCCGCCCGCGCCAGCTCTACGCCGGCTCGGAGCGCCGCGACGTGCGTCCGCTCGCCCAGCGTTGATTCGGCCGCGCGGCGCGCGCCGGCACGTGCGCCGCCCCGGCCGGGTGGCTCCTGTCGGGCCGTCCCACGCAGCGGGCGCTTCGTCGGATGCGCGGGCCTTCCCGTTGCGGGGTCTGACCCGGCATGCGCTACGCTGCGCGCCGTGGCGGGACGAAAAACCTGTCAGAAAGCCCGTCCTGGTTCGACCTGAATGGACGGCCCGGACGCAAACGGGCGGGCAAGGCGTACACACTGCCAGCAAGGAGACCATGCATCCCGTTCGACGCTCCCTGGTGCTGGGACTGGCCGCGGCCGGTTGGCTGAAGGCCGCGACCGCGCAGGCCTTCGACCATGGCTATGCGGCCTGGGACGCCGTGCTGAAGCGGCACGTGCGCTGGCTGCCCGACGGCAAGCAGAGCCGTGTCGCCTATGCGGCGCTGGCGGCCGATCGCCCGGCGCTGAAGACGGTGCTCGACGGATTTTCCGCCGTCACGGCGGCGCAGTTCGCCGGCTTCTCGCGGGCTCAGCAGATGGCCTTCCTGATCAACGCCTACAACGCATTCACCATCGAACTGGTGCTCAGCGAGTACCCGAAGCTCAAGTCGATCAAGGACCTGGCGCCGATCTGGTCGTCGCCGTGGAAGAAGAGCTTCGTCAAGCTGCTCGGCGAGACGCGCACGCTCGACTGGATCGAGCACGAGCAGCTGCGACCGCGCTACGCCGAGCCGCGCGTGCACACCGCGATCGTCTGCGCCAGCATCGGCTGCCCGGCGCTGCGGCCCGATGCCTTCACCGCCGAGCGGCTGGACGAGCAGCTCGAGGACGGCATGCGGCGTTTCCTGGGTGACCGTACGCGCAATCGCGCCAGCGCCGACAAGTTGGAGGTGAGCTCGATCTTCAAGTGGTTCCGCGAGGACTTCGAGAGCGGTCATCAGGGCTTCAACAAGGTGGAGGACGTCTTTGCCCGCTACGCGGCGCAATTGAGCGGCGAACCCGCGGTGCAGGAGCAGCTGCGCGCCCGCAAGCTCGCGCCGACCTTCCTCGACTACGACTGGTCGCTCAACGATGCAGGGCGTTGACGCGAGCTGTCCGCGGGCCGGTGCGCCGCAGGCGGCCGGTCGCACGCTCGTTCTCTTCAACTACGACTGGGATCGCGACGCGTTCGCCCGGCTGGCCGCCCAGTGGCCCAGCGACAGCGCGGGCTTCGACCTCTTCACCTTTCCGAGCCACGTGCGGCTGGCCTGGTTCGACCTGGAGCGCTTCGTCGATGGTCTGGCGCGCCAGGCGCGGCGGCGCGCCTGGACGGCGGTGGTATCGCACCACGAACAGTTCGGCGCGTTGGCCGCGGCGCTGCTGGCCGAGCGCATGGGCTGGCCCGGCACGCCGGTCGACGCGGTGCTCGCCTGCCAGCACAAGCTGCATGCCCGGCAGGTGCTGCAGCGTGTCTGCCCCGAGGCCAATCTGCCGTTCGAGCCGCTTGCCGCACGCTACGGCGATCCGATGCCGGTGGACCTGGCCTATCCGCGTTTCGTCAAGCCGATCAAGGCCGCCTTCTCGGTGCTTGCGCGCACGGTGAAGAGTCAAGCCGAGCTGACTGCGATGACGCGCTTCGGCGCCGCGGAGCTGTGGATCATCCGCCGCCTGGTGGAGCCGTTCGACCGCATTGCGCGCGAGCGCCTGCCCGCCGGCGTGCCGACCGCGCACGGCATGCTGCTCGAGCGGCCCGTCGAAGCGGCCACGCAGCACAACCTCGACGGCTACGTCTACCGCGGGCAGGTGCATGGCATCGGCGTGGTCGACGCGATCATGTATCCCGGCACGCATGCGTTCCAGCGTTTCCAGCACCGCAGCCGCCTGTCGCCCGCGGTGCAGCGCCGCGCGCTCGACATCGCCGGCCGCTTCCTGCAGGCGATCGGCTTCGACCATGGTTTCTTCAACATGGAGTTCTTCCACGACGCGGCCAGCGGCAGCATCAAGGTGATCGAGTTCAATCCGCGTCTGGCCTCGCAACTGGCCGACCTGTACCGTCGCGTCGACGGGCTCGATGCGCATGCCGGTTCGCTGGCGCTGGCCCACGGCCGTGATCCGGCGCCGGCGATGCGCGGCACGCCTTGCACCGCCGGCGCGGCGGCAAGCTTCGTCTTCCGCAGCTTCGAGGGCGAGTTCATCCCGCCGGCACCGAGCGCAGCGATGCAGCGTGCGTTCGCCCGGCTCTTCCCCGACGGCTGGCTGCTCGCGATGCCCAAGCAGGGCAGCGGACTGGCGCGCGACTTCAAGTGGCTGGGCAGCCACCGTTACGGCGTCATGCACCTGGGCGGCGCCGACGGCCACGACCTGTTCGACCGCTATCGGCGCGCCAGCGCGCTGCTCGGCTGGCCACACGCTGACGTGCAGGCCACGCCGGCGCCGGTCAGCGGCGCGCGCGCGCCGCTGACGCTGTCGCCGGTGCCGGAGGTGTCGGTCTGACGGTGGCAGGTGCTGGTCGCACTTTCGCCGGCTCGCCGGGCCATGGCGGCGCCGGCCCGAACCGCCGGCGCTGGCTCGCTGGTGCCGCTGCGTTCGGCCTCGCAGGGTGCACGCTGCACACCGACTTCGATCACGATGGGGCCGAGGCACCCCAGGCCGGTCCGCTCGACCGGCCTGTCGGTACCGCGTGGGTGCTCGGTTCCGGAGGACCGCGCGGCTTCGTGCACGTGGGCGTGCTCAAGGCCTTCGACGAACTCGGGCTGCAGCCCGACCTGATCGTCGGCGCGTCGGTGGGCGCATTGGTCGGCAGCCTGCGCGCCGCCGGCCTGCCGGCGACGCGCATCGAGGCACTGGCGCTCGACCTGCAACCCACTGCGATGGCCAACCTGGCGCTGTTTGCCGAGGCCCGCTTCAGCGGCGCACCGGTGGCGGCACTGGTGCAGTCGTACTCACCGGTGCGCCTGCTCGAGCAGATGCCATGGCGCATGGCCTGCGTGGCGCTGCGGCGGCGCGACGGCGTTCTGGTCGGCTTCACCCGCGGCGACGCCGGCATCGCGGTGCAGGCGTCGGCCGCCATCGAGGGACAGTTCGCTCCCGTGCGCATCCGCGGCGAACGGTATGTCGACCCCGACTGGCACGCGCCGCTGCCGGTGCGGCTGGCACGCGCGCTCGGCGCGCGCAGAGTGATCGCGGTCGATGCCTCGGCGCACGAGGACCGGGCACCGCCCGGCGCCGAGCGTTATCGCGACGACGACCTGAAGAAGCGCGCGCTGGTGCGCGCCGACGCGAGCCACGCCGACCTGGTGTTGCACCCGGACTTCGGCTACTGGGTCAACTTCTCGCGCGGTTTCCGCGAGCGCAGCATCGAGGCGGGTTACCGGCACACGCTGGCCCAAGCCGAACGGCTGCGCGCACTGCATGTGAAGTGAACCACCCCCGTAGCGCCTGCGGCGCTTCCCCCTCAAGGGGGCGCCGCC
>CALMQI010000267.1 GCA_937871935.1 uncultured Burkholderiales bacterium | reverse complement strand
ACCGCAGAAAGAGACCACGCGCGAGATCATCAAGAGCAAGTACCTGCTCGTGAAGCAGCACGACCGGGTGGGCCGCATGGCCGACACGCTGGAGTACAGCAACGTTGCATTCCCGCGCGCGCGCTTCGAAGACGAGTTGGTCGCCGAGTTGAAGCACTTCTGCCCCAGCCTGATCGAGGAAGACGGCGACTCCCTCGTGATCCGCCACGTCTACATCGAACGGCGCATGATTCCGCTCAACATCTACCTGCAGGAGGCGACGCCGGCGCAGATCGAACACGCGGTGGTCGAATACGGCAACGCCATCAAGGACCTGGTGCGCGCCAACATCTTCCCCGGCGACATGCTGTGGAAGAACTTCGGCGTCACGCGCCAGGGCAAGGTGGTGTTCTACGACTACGACGAGATCGAGTACCTCACCGACTGCAACTTCCGCCGCGTGCCCGAGCCGCGCAATGAGGAGGAGGAGCTGTCCGGCGAGATCTGGTACGCCGTCGGCCCGAAGGACGTGTTTCCCGAGACGTTCGGCCCGTTCCTGCTCGGCAATCCGGCGGTGCGCGACGTGTTCATGCAGCACCATGCCGAACTGCTGGACCCGGCGTTCTGGCAGGGCCACAAGGAGCGCATCCTGGCCGGCCACGTGCACGACGTGTTCCCCTACGAGAGCGGCCGGCGTTTCGTATTCCAGCGGCGTGCGCAGCCGCTGCCCAGCCCGGCATGAACTGGCGCGACGCCTTCGAGCTGGCGAGCTTCGTGGTGACGGTGGTCGGCCTGCCGTTTGCCATCGTGGTGTTCGTGCTGCAGCAACGCAAGGAGCGCGACAACGAGGAGGAAGATGCCTACCAGCACCTGTCGGACGCGTACAACGAGTTCCTCAAGGTGGTGCTGGGCAATGCCGACCTGCGGCTGCGCACCGGCGACGGCCTGTCCCACCCGAGCGCCGAGCAGAACGAGCGCATGATGGTGATCTTCGACATGTTGATCTCGCTGTTCGAACGGGCGTATCTTGTGGCCTACCAGAGCGACATGGGCGAGATCGAGCAGCGGCGCTGGAATTCATGGGACGATTACATGCGCGAATGGTGCCGCCGCGACGACTTCTTCAACGCGCTGCCGCTGCTGCTGCGCGGCGAGGATCCCGCCTTCCAGCGCTACATCAAGCGTGTCGCGCAGGAGGAGCGCGGCACACCGCTGCTGTCAGCCTATTGACCCGTCATCACGAGAGGAGTACTTACCATGGCTGAATCCATCGTCATCGCCTCCGCCGCCCGCACGCCGATCGGCGGCCTGCTCGGCGACTTCGCCTCGCTGCAGGCCTGGGAGCTCGGCGCCGTGGCCGTCAAGGCGGCGCTCGAGCGTGCCGGCGTGCCCGGTGATGCCATCGACGAGGTGCTGCTCGGCAACTGCCTGATGGCCGGCCAGGGCCAGGCGCCGGCGCGCCAGGCGATGCGCAAGGCCGGCCTGCCCGACAGCACCGGCGCCGTCACGCTCTCCAAGATGTGCGGTTCGGGCATGCGCGCGATGATGTTCGCGCACGACATGCTGGTCGCCGGCAGCGCCAACGTCATGCTGGCCGGCGGCATGGAGAGCATGACCAACGCGCCGCACCTGGTGTTCGCACGCAAGGGCATCAAGTACGGTGCCGCACAGCTGTACGACCACATGGCGGTCGACGGCCTGGAAGACGCCTACGAGCGCGGCAAGGCGATGGGTGTCTTTGCCGAGCAGTGCGTGGCCAAGTACGGTTTCAGCCGCGAGGCGCAGGACCAGTTCGCCATCGCCTCCACCCAGCGCGCCAAGGCCGCCAACGAGGACGGCAGCTTCGACTGGGAGATCGCGCCGGTGGCCGTCGCCGGGAAGGCAGGCGACACGGTGTTCAAGCGCGACGAGCAGCCGTTCAAGGCCAAGCTCGACAAGATCGCCGGTCTGAAGCCCGCGTTCAAGAAGGACGGCACGATCACGGCCGCGTCCTCCTCGAGCATCTCCGACGGCGCGGCCGCGCTGGTGCTGATGCGCGAGTCCACCGCCGCCAAGATGGGCGTGCGGCCGGTGGCGCGCATCGTCGCGCACGCGGTGCACGCGCAAGCACCCGACTGGTTCACCACCGCGCCCGTCGGCGCGATCCAGAAGGTGCTCGGCAAGGCCGGCTGGGACGCCAAGGCGGTCAACCTGTGGGAGGTCAACGAGGCTTTCGCGGCCGTCACGCTGGCCGCGATGGCCGAGTTCAGGCTGCCGCACGAGATCGTCAACGTGCATGGCGGCGCCTGCGCGATCGGCCACCCCATCGGCGCCAGCGGTGCGCGCATCGTCGTCACGCTGCTCGGCGCGTTGAAGAAGCGTGGCCTGAAGAAAGGCGTCGCCGCGCTGTGCATCGGTGGCGGCGAGGCCACCGCGATGGCTGTCGAGCTGCTTTGACGGGCCGCTGCGCGACGTTGCCGGGCGCCGCCGTGTCGTGCGGCGGGAGCGCGCGCTGAATGGACGAGGCCAGCGCGCGGCGCGTCGTGCTCGTGCAGGCCTACGACGCGGCCGACACGCCGCTGTGGACGCCCGAAGACCGCGAGTGGGCCAATCGGCTCGCCGCGCAGACCGCGCCGGCCGGCGCCAGCACCGAGCGGCTGATCACCGAGCGGACGCATCACGCGTTGCAACGCCTGCTGCCGCGCGACGCGGCACTGCGCCGTGCGCTCGCGCGCTCGCCGTGGCGCTGGCGTTGGCTCGCGGGCGTGGCAGCCGCCGCGGCCGTGATCGGCCTGCTGGCCGACCTGGTCGGCCGGCAGACCTACATCGACCTGCTGGCGGCGCCGCTGTGGTGCTTGCTGGGCTGGAACCTCGTGGTCTATGCGCTGCTGGCGTGGAGCGTCGCGCGCGGCGGCACGTCGCGCGCCGGAGCATGGCGCCGCTGGCTGGCGGCGCGCTGGCAGCAGCTGCCGTCGCGCGGGCCGCTGCGCGACGGTGCGGCGCGCTGGGCCGGGCTGGCCGCGCCGCTCAACCTTCAGCGCGCGGCCGTGGTGCTGCACACGGCGGCCGCCGCGCTGGCGCTCGGCATGATCGCCGGGCTGTACCTGCGCGCACTGATGTTCGACTTCCGTGTCGGCTGGCAGAGCACATTCCTCGATCCGGCGACGGTGCGCAGCGCACTGGCGATGCTGTTCGCGCCGGCCAGTGCCGTCAGCACGATCGCGGTGCCCGACGCCGCCGCGATCGCCGCGATGCGGATCACACCCGACACGCCGCAGGCCAGCGCCAGCGCGGCGCCCTGGCTCCACCTGATGAGTGTCACGCTCGCACTCGGGGTGGTGCTGCCGCGCGTCGCGCTTGCCGCGCTGGCGTTCGTGCGCACCTGGGCCGGCTCGCGCCGCATCGCGGTGCCGCTGGACACACCGAGCGTCGAGCCGCTGCTGCGCCGCCATCGCGGCGGCCCGGCCTGCGTGCGTGTGCTGCCGTATGCGGCGCCGCCGGGCGCGCAGGCCGCGCTCGGGCTGCGCGCACTGCTGGCGCGGCTGTACGGCGAGGATCTGCAGCTGCAGATGGCTGACACGACGCCGGTCGGCGACGAGGAGGCGAGCACCGGTCGCGAAGCCGGCCATGCGGCCACGCTGCGGCTGGCGTTGGTCGACCTCGGCGCGACGCCCGAGACCGAGCACCACGGCCGCTTCGTGCAGGCGCTGCAGGCGGCCGTGCCGGCCGCGCCGGTGCTGGTGGGGGTCGACGAGGCTGCGTTCGTGCGCCGCTTCGCCGGACTGGACGGCCGCGTCGACGAGCGCCGGAAGGCCTGGCGCAGCTGGGCCGCGGCGCTGCCGGTGCCGCTTCTGTGTGTCGACCTGGGGGCGGACCTCACGGCCGCCGAGGCCGAGCTGCGTCAGGCGCTGCGCGCATGAACACGCCCGGCGGCCAGGCTTCGGCGAGTGCGCCGCAGACGATCGCGCTGTGCCTGGTGTCGCACACCAACGCGGGCAAGACCACGCTCGCGGCGAACCTTATCCGGGGATTAAGTCTGAGCGGCGTTCGCGTTGGTGCATGCAAAGTGACGGGTACTGGTTCGGGCGGCGATCTTTGGAGCATGGTCGATGCGGGCGCCGTCCATGCTGTCGATTTCACGGACGTTGGCTATAGCACCACAGCGGGGCTTGATGTTGCGGCGGTTGATCGGGCCGCCAACACTCTGGTTTCGCACCTTGAGGACATGGGCGCCGACATCGTCGTCGTTGAGATCGCCGATGGTCTGTTGCAGCGAGAGACGGCGGCGCTTCTAGATCCGGCCTCGTCATTTAGCTCGCGCATCGATGCACTCCTCCTTGCTGCTGCCGATTCAATGGGCGCTCACGCTGGCGTCGAGTGGCTGCGCGCGCGCAATTTGCCTCTTCGCGCGGTTTCAGGATTGTTGACGGCTTCGCCGCTGGCGACGAGCGAGGCGCGGACCTCAGCCTGCGTCGATGTAATCCCGACTAAGGCATTCGCGGACCCAGATTACGCAGCCAAGCTATGCCTACGGGCGAACCCTTCGCGCGGGCCCCTGGGTCTCATTTCGTGATCCCAATCGCCGCCAAGCGAAGGCGACCGCTACTGGGAACGCTCATCGTGGCGAGCTTGTGCCAAGCGGCGCTGGCGGCGGTCGCTGCTCTGTGCGTGCAAATGGTGTTCGATACGTTGCTGGCGCCGGAACCGGCGGCTGCAAT
>CALMQI010000266.1 GCA_937871935.1 uncultured Burkholderiales bacterium | reverse complement strand
GGTCGCCATCGTGCGCGAATTTTTTCTGCAGGGCCTCTCCGGATGAGAACGCTTCTTTACGCTCTTCTCCTTCCCCTATCCTTTGTTGCCCTCGCGCAATCGACCCTTGATTCCGTCCGCTCAAAAGGCTTCGTGCAGTGCGGCGTCAACACCGGCCTCGCCGGCTTCAGCGCGCCCGACGACAAGGGCCGCTGGACCGGGCTCGACGCCGACTACTGCCGCGCCATCGCCGCCGCGGTGCTGATCGCGCAACGCCTGATCGGCATCAAGAGCTTCCAGGACCAGGCCTCACGATGAAAACCACGTTGCACCGCAGGGATGTCGTCGAGACGCTCCTGAAAGACAGGAAAGACCTGCTTGTCGTGGCGGGCCTGGGCTCCACGGCCTGGGACATCTCCGCGGCGGGCGATACGCCGCTCAATTTCCCGCTCTGGGGCGCGATGGGCAATGCCGCGATGTTCGGCCTTGGCCTCGCGCTCGCGCAGCCCAGACGCCGCGTGCTCGTGCTCACCGGCGACGGCGAGCGCGCGTTCTGCGTCGGCGCCGACATGAAGAACCCGTCGATGCGGGGTGTCGACTACTGGGCGGCGTCGCGGCCCGGCGGCTTCGGCGGCATCGCGCTGCGCGACACGCTGAACATCCCGGTGATCGCGCGCGTCAACGGCTACGCGCTCGGCGGCGGCTTCGAGATGGTGCTTGGCTGCGACATTGTCGTCGCTTGCGACGAGGCCAGCTTCGGCCTGCCCGAGCCGCTGGTCGGCCGCCTGCCGCTCGATGGCGGCATGACGCTGCTGCAGCGGCAGATCCCGCACCGCATCGCGATGGGCATGCTGCTCACCGGCCAGCGCATCAAGGCGCAGCGCGCGCTCGAGATCGGCCTCGTCAACGAGGTGGTGCCGCGCGCCGAACTCGACGCCGCGGTGGCGCGCTGGGTGGCGCAGATCCTCGCCTGCGCACCGCTGTCGGTGCAGGCGATCAAGCAGGTGGTGCGCGCCACGGCAGCGATGTCGCCGGTGCAGGCGCAGGCGCTGCGGCTGCCGGCGCTGGTGGCGGCGCTGCAGTCGGAGGACGCCGACGAAGGCGTCAAGGCCTTCCAGCAGAAGCGCAAACCCGTGTGGAAGGGTCGCTGATCCAGCCACCGGCCCGCCCGTGCACGCCAGCGTCCTCAAGTACTTCGTCGAAGTGGCGCGCTGCGGTTCGATCCGCAAGGCGGCGCAGAACCTGTTCGTCGCCTCCAGCGCCATCAACCGGCAGATCCGCAACCTCGAGGCCGAGCTCGGCACCGAGCTGTTCGACCGCCTGCCCAGCGGCATGCGGCTCAACGCCGCCGGCGAGCGCGTGCTGCAGCACGTGCGCGGCACGTTGCACGACTACCACCTCACGCGCACCGAGCTCGACGCGCTGAAGGGCGAACGTACCGGCCACGTGGCGCTGGCGTCGATGGATTCCTTGTTCGTCGACTTCCTGCCCGCCGCGGTGGAAGACTTCGCCGAGGCCTACCCGGCGGTGACCTACGAGCTGACCGCGCTGTCGCCGGGCGAGGTGCCCGCGTGGGTCGCTTCAGGCCGCTGCGACATCGGCATCAGTTTCTTGAGCCGGCTGCCGGCCGGGCTCAAGGTGGTGGCGCGCGCGCCGTTCCCGCTGGGCGTGGTCATGGCGCCGTCGCATCCGCTGGCGCGCAAGGCGGCGATCGGCGTGGCCGATTGCGAAGGCCAGCCCTTTCTGCGCTCGAGCGGTCCGTCGCCGGTGAACAGCACCCAGGTGCCCGAGTTCGGTCGCTTCTGGGACGCCGTGGCGCCGCACATCACCTGCAACTCGACGCCGCTGCTCAAGCGGCTGATCGTCGCCGGCAAGGGCATCGCGTTCTTCTCCAAGATCGCCTTCATGGACGAGCTGGCGCGCGGCGACCTGGTGTGGCGGCCACTCGACATCGCGGCCGTCAACCGCATGGAAGCCGGCATCCTGGTCGCCGGTCAGCGCCCGCTGTCGCACGTGGCGGGCGCCTTCGTCGAGCGCCTGACGCGCCGCTTCAAGCAGATGGAGATCGCAGCCGCAGGCTGATCAGGTGCTGCGCTCGCGGTAGCCGGGCGGCGCGCGGTGCTTCGTGGCCTGCTCGTAGGCGTGCGCCAGTTGCAGCAGCCGCGCATCGCTCCACGCGGTGCCGATGAAGCTCAGGCCGACCGGCAACCCACCCACCTGGCCCATCGGCACCGTCACGTGCGGATACCCCGCCACCGCCGGCGGCGAGGTGGCCGAGGCGCCGTAGGCATCGCCGTTGATCGGGTCGATCAGCCAGGCCGGCCCGCCGGTGGGCGCGATCAGCGCCTGCAGCCGGTGCTTGCGCAATACCGCGTCGATGCCGTGCGTGCGCGCATAACGCCGGCCGAGCAGCAGGGCCTGGCGGTAGGCCGGCTGGGTGAGCGGCCCCTTGGCCTCGGCCTGCTCGAACAGCTCCTGGCCGAACAGCGCGAGCTCCTCGCCGGCATGCGCCCGGTTGTAGGCGATCAGGTCGGCCAGGCCACGGTGCGGCAGGTTGGGCGCGAACTCCTTCAGGTACGCGGCTATCGAATGGCGCAGCTCGAACAGCAGCACCTCGAGCTCGCTCTGCGCATATCGTTCGGTGTGGGGGATCGGCGCGGCCACCAGTTCGGCGCCGAGTTCCTTCAGCGCAGCCTGCGCCGTGGCGAAGGCCGCGGCGACGCCGCGATGGTCGCCTGCGAGGTTGTCGGCGATGCCCAGCCGCACGCCCTGCAACGATGCCGGCCCGGGCCGCATCAGCGCGGCGAGATCGATACGACCCACCTGCGCACGCGTGGCGGCGTCGCGCGCATCGGGCCCGGCGATGGCAGCCAGCAGCAGCGCCGCGTCGCGCACGGTGCGGCACATCGGGCCGGCGGTGTCCTGGCTGAACGAGATCGGCACGATGCCGTCGCGGCTGACGAGGCCCACGGTGGGCTTGATGCCCACCAGCGCGTTGACCGAGGCGGGCGAGGTGATCGAGCCGTCGGTCTCGGTGCCGATGCCCGCCGCGCACAGGTTGGCGGCCACCGCGGCGCCGCTGCCCGACGACGAGCCGCTCGGGCTGCGGTCGAGCGCGTACGGATTGCGCGTCTGCCCGCCGCGCGCGCTCCAGCCGCTGACCGAATGGGCGCCGCGGATGTTGGCCCACTCTGACAGATTGGTCTTGCCCAGCAGCACGGCGCCGGCCGCACGCAGGCGCTGCACGACGAAGGCGTCGCGTGGCGCCTTTGCGCCGACGAGAGCCAGCGAACCGGCGCTGGTCTGCATCGCATCGGCGGTGGCGATGTTGTCCTTCACCAGCACCGGCACGCCGTGCAGCGGCCCGCGCCAGTGGCCGGCCGCGGCCTCGCGGTCGAGCGCCTCGGCGATCGCCTCGGCATCGGGATTCAGCTCGATCACGCTGCGCAGTTGGGGCCCGGCGCGGTCGATCGACGCCACGCGATCGGCGTAGCGGCGCACCAGCTGCACCGCGCTGATGCGCCGTTCGCGCAGCGCGAGCTGCAGTGCGTCGATGGTGGTTTCCTCGAGCGGCGGGTCCATGGCTGCGGTGGCGCTGGCGTGGCCCGGCACGGTGGCGGCGCTGCCGGCGGCCAGCGCCATGAAGTGGCGGCGCCTCATGTCGGGGTGGACGGCATGGTACGGCCGCGGCGCGCCAACCGGCGCTCGAGCCACTCGAACAGCGCCTGCGTCAGCAGCGCGATCACGGCTGCCGGCAACGCACCGGCCATCAGTGCGGCGGAATCGTTGAGCGCCAGGCCGGTGGCGATGCGCTCGCCGAAGCCGCCGGCGCCGATGAAGGCGGCGATCGTCGCCGTACCGACGCTGATCACCGCCGCCGTCTTGATGCCCGCCACGATGACCGGCATCGCGATCGGCAGCTCGACCAGCCACCAGCGCTGCGCACGCGTCAGGCCGAGCGCGCGCGCGGCGTCGTGCAGCCCCTGAGGCACCTGGCGCAAGCCGGTCGTCACGTTGCGCACGATCGGCAGCAGCGCATACAGCGTCAGCGCCACCAGTGCCGGCACGAAGCCGATGCGCCCGAGCAGCGGAATCAGCATCGCCAGCAGCGCCAGCGACGGGATCGTCTGCAGCACGCCGGTGACCGCCATCACCGGCTGCTCCAGCCGCGGCCGCGCGGCGGCCAGCGCACCGAGTGGCACGGCGATGGCGATGGCGGCGGCCACCGCCAGCACCACCAGCGACAGGTGCTCGCGCGTCAGCCGCCAGAAGTCGTCGGCGAACAAGCGCGCGAAGAACCCCTGCCGCGCGGCGCCGGCGGCAGCGGATACCGGCGCGCTGGCGGCGGCGCCCGCTACCGTGGCGCGGTCGACGAACTCGCGCGCGATGTCCTGGAAGCTGCGCCCGCGCAGCTCGGCGTCGCCGTTCATCGCGATCATGCGCGCGGGCTCGATGCGGCCTTCGAGCGCCTCGATCGCGCGCCAGGCCGCCGGCGCGCGCGGCGGCGCATCGAGCCGGTACAGCAGCACCGCGTCGTAGCGCGGGAAGAACTGCCGGTCGTCGTCGAGCACCACCAGGCCGAGCGAGGCGATCTTGGCGTCGGTGCTGTAGATGTCGGTCACCGCGATGCGGCCGGCGGCCAGCGCGTCGTAGGCGATGCCGTGGTCGATGCCGGTGGGTTGTTGCTTCAGGCCGTACTTGGCGGCCAGCCCCGGCCAGCCGTCGGCGCGGCCGAGGAACTCGTGCGACAGGCCGATCACCAGCTCGCGGTGGGCGGCCAGGTCGCCGATGCGCCGCACGTTGAGCTCGCGCGAGCGCTGCGCCGTCATTGCCAGCGCATAGGTGTTCTGAAAGCCGAGCGGCACGCCGACGCCCAGGCCCTGCTCGGCGAGCTGTCGGCGTATGGCGGCCAGATCGGTCGGCTGCGGGTTCTTCAGGATCTCGGCGTCGATGGTGCCCAGGTATTCCGGGTAGACGTCGATCGCGCCGGCCTTCAGCGCGGCCAGCACGACGGCGGTGTTGCCCAGGCCGGGCTTGTGTTCCACGGTGGTGTGGCGCGCCGCGGTCTGCGCAACGATCTCGCCGAGGATGTACGACTCGGTGAAGCGCTTGGAGCCCACCCTCAGCGGGCCATCGGCAGCCTGCGCCTGAGCGCACAGCGCCACGATCAGCAGGCCGGGCCAGCACGCATGCATGGCGACACCCTTCGTTGCGGAGCGCCGATTGTGCGTTGAACAACGCGTCGGGTCTTCCGGCCCGTGGCGGCCGGTGGACGCTCCGGCCCGGTCGGTGCGCTGCAGCCGTCTTCAGCTGGGCATCAGGAACTGGGTGGGTCACTTCACCCACTGTGGGTCACTTCGCCCAGTGCGGGCAGCCGGTCGCGCCGGCCCGCACCGTCGAGCGGACACCGGGCACCGGCCGTGCGCGCTGACAAATCAAGCACTTGCATGCATCCGAGACGCGGATGCGACGCGCGGCGGGCCCGATCCGGCGGATGGGCACGCTGCGTGCATGGTCATCACGCAGGAGCCTCGGCACGGCGTCAGCGTCGTCTTCGGGGTCTTGGACACACATGCCTTCGCCGGCGACGGCGCGGCTCACCTGGGGGATCCTCTCATGATGAAACTGCCTCGAGTATTCCGCGCCACCACGCTGGTCACGGCGGTGCTGCTCAGCGCCTGCGGCGGCGGTGGTGACGAGCCGTCGACGCGCCAGGCTCAGGTGAACGATGCCCGCGAGCAGATCCTCAAGGGCGGCGGCGGCGGCGGCGGCGGCGGTGGTGGTGGGGGCTGCGTCGGCAGCTGCACGGGCGGCGGCGGCACGCCGGTGCCTGACGCCACCAATCCGCTGCCCACGACGGCGCCGGCACCCGACGTGCTGTACCGCGAGTCGTTCGGTGCCGGGCCGCAGCAGTTGCGGCCCAAGGGCGGCAAGGGCGACATGCGCTCGTCGTTCATTCACACCACCATCGGCGGCTTCTGGGTCGAATGGCCCGGCAGCAAGAACACGCAGTGGATGGCCCCCAACGGTGACCAGACCTGGAAGTTCTGCGGCACCGACATCACCCCCTACGAGCTGCCGTCGCCGCTGCAGCCGAGCGACATGCTCGCCGGCTGCGTCGCCTCGGAGTGGTTCGATCTGCCGATTCCGGCGATCCCGACGGCGCTGTTGCCGGTTACGCTGCCCGGCTCGGCCTGGCAGCTGTCGATGGAGGGCTATCCCGCGGCTCTCGACGGCGCCTACGTGGCGATCGGCCTGACCGCGAGCAGCACGCTGTTGAGCAACCTGTCCAGCGTCGGCACGGTATGGCTGAACCTGCGCAAGACGCCGCTGGACTTCTTCAGTGACCTGGTCTACGAGCTGCGCCTGAACGGCAGCACGGGTCCGCTGCTGGCCAGCGGCACGAGCCCCGACGAGGGCTGGAATCGCATGGTCATTGCCTACGATCCGGCGACGCAGCAGCTCTCCGCCAGTGTCAACGGCGTGACGCACGGCCCCTTCGCCGTGGCTCTGCCGGCGATGCGATACGCCGGCTTCGAGGGCATCGGCATCCTCGACAACTTCGTCATCCGCACGCTGCCCTGACACGCGCGGGCGGCAACCCTTGCCCCTCCAGGCCTGCACGCAGGCCGACCTGGGCCCGCCGCGAGGCGGGCCCTTTTTTCGTGGTGGCCAGGCCTAGAACATCGAGTTGGTGTTGGTCGAGCTGCGCGGCACGACCTGCTGCACGGCCCATTGCTCGACGACCCGGCCGTCGTTGTCGAGACGGAAGATGTCGATGCCGGCCGACTGGCGCGAGCCCAGGAAGGCCGGGAACTGCGACTGCGCATGCACGATCACGTGCTGGCCTTCGGCGAACACGCGACGGAATGCGATTTCCTTGTCGGGGTAATCGCGCGCGAGCCGCTCGAAGTACCAGACGAAGCCGTCCTTGCCGTCGGGGATGTCGGGGTTGTGCTGCGTCAGCGTAGCGCCGGCATAACGCTCGATCGCCTCGCGCGGTCTGCTCTTGTTGAACGCCAGGTCGTAGAAGGCGAGCACGTTGCGCTTGTTGCGCGCCAGCACGTCCGGCGGCACGACGGTGACCTGTTCGAGCGCCGGACTTGCCTGCGCGTGGGCCGGGGTCGGCCAGGCCGCGCACAGCGCGAGCGTGCACAGGGCCGACAAGGTTGCGAGAGGGCGCGCGAGCAGCGCGCGACGCGGAGCGGAGCGTGTGTTCATGGTCGGGCTGAGAGCGGCGTGACGATGCCGCGCATTGTGTGCGCCGTCGCGCGCAGCGCTGCGACACGCGGTGATGGCCGCGCCGGCGCTGTTGCCAGGCGTATCGCGCCCGACGCGAGCGGTGGCTCGTTCGTCAGCGCGAGTGCCGGCGCACAGGCGGCGACGGGCGCCGTGGTGCGTCGGGGCGGCGCATCGGCGGCGCCGGCGCGGGAGGGGCTTCGCGCCGCGCCTGCTCGAGCAGCGCATCGAGCGCGGCCGGCTCGATGCGCTTGAGCGCGCAGAAGTTGGCGCGCGACAGCGGGCTGGACTCGAACGCGCGCAGCAGCAGCGCGCGCTCGCGCCGGGCCTGCAGGTTACTCAACGTAGAAGCTGAATCTAAAACAAAAAAATCAGCGAAGTCTCTCTCGGAGGTTGTCATGGCGGCTTTGGCAAACAGATTGCCAACTGCCGCCAAAATAAGGTAGCTTTAGATATATCTTTCGAAGCGTGACTGAAGCTATCTTACAACGCATCGCAAACGGTGACGGCCAGGCCGTCCAGGATTGCCTCAACAAATACGGCGGCCTCGTCTGGTCGATCGCGCGCAAGATGTTGCGCAACTCTGACGATGCCGAAGATGCCGTGCAGGAGATTTTTGTGGATATCTGGAAGAACGCCGAAAGGTTTGATGCGGAGAAATCGTCCGAGACGACGTTCATTGCGATGATCGCGCGTCGGCGCCTTATCGACAAGATTCGATACTCAACGCGGCGGATCTCGGCGGATTCGCTAGACGACATGCTTTTAGAACCATTCACGCGTGCTGACAAAGCGATGCAGACGAGCATCGAAGCTGAAGAAGCGGCAAAGGCAATGCGTGCTCTCAAACCTGAACAGCAGCAGGTTTTGCGGTTGTCGATTGTGCAAGGAATGTCGCATCAGGAGATCTCGAACGCGACGGGAATGCCACTCGGCACGGTCAAAACACATGTTCGCCGCGGGCTTTTGCACGTCCGGGAAGTTTTGGGTTTGGGCGGCTCTCACTACGCGCAGGAGGTTTCGATATGACAGAAGAACAAC
>CALMQI010000265.1 GCA_937871935.1 uncultured Burkholderiales bacterium | reverse complement strand
CAGTTGCTGGACCCGCAAATTGCACAGACCTTGGTCGACATGCTGGAAACCGTGACTGGCCCCGAAGGTGGCGCCGGCAAAGCGGTTGGCGTCGGTGCCGTAGGCGACACGATCTTCGCGCGCGGCGCCCAGGGCACCGAACTCCGCATACCATCCGGTATCGCGCGGGCGCGGACCGTAGTTGGGCGGACAATGCATGAAGCAAGCACCCTCGCCCGCCATGGCGTATTTGTAGCCGCCGGCGATGTAGAAGGCGCGCCCGCCGATCGCGGCGAGGTCGAGCGGGAACGCCATGAAGGCGTGGTAGCCGTCGATCACGGCAAAAGTGTTGCTGGAGGGAATGGCGGCCAAAATCTCGATCAGATCGTTGTGCGAGAGAACGAAGCCCGAGTTGAAGAACACGTGGCTGAGCCAGACCATGTCCCAGTCGTCTCGGCGTTTGAGCTGGGCGACGAAGCGATACTTGAACGAGGCGAAGGGTTCGACCGGCACGCGCACCAAGTTGACGATATCGTCTTCGGCGAGGCGATTCATTTGGCGTGTGAAGGAGTGGAATTCTCCGTCCGTCGCCAACACGTTGTGTTTCGTGACGACGGGCGTTGCCGAAAGGAGGCGAAGCAACAGGCCGTGCGTATTCGGAGCGAACACGATGGAATTCGGGTCGGGGAGTTTCAGATGGCGCGCGATGTGGCGCTGAAAGTGGCGGTGAAGCATCGCGACCAGCGCGCGGCCGGGCTCGACGCGGCCGCGATCCGTGCCGGCGGGCCTTCGGACGCCGAGCTGGACCGGCTGCATGATACCTACACGGCCGAGGCACTGGCGAAAGGCGTGTTCGGCTTCCGGCAAACTGCCGTGGGCTTCATTGTTCGATCCCGCCATCGAGCTTGCCGAGCAGGGTTTCGTGATCGGCCCGCGATTGGCGACGCTGTTGGCGGATCCAACGGCGCGGCACATGCAGCTCGACCGCAACGCGGCCGACTATTTTTTCAGTGCCGACGGCTCGCCCAAGTCGGCCGGCACGGTGCGCTTTACGCCGACCATGCGCTATGTGTCGAACGCCAAGGGCGACAAGGTGGTCATCTCCCGCTCGGGCGAGACCATCATTACCGACGACAACGGCCGCGAGCGCGAGCGCCACAAGGTGCCGTACGGCGCGACGCTCAACGTCAAGGCCGACCAGCAGATCAAGGCCGGCACGGTGCTGGCCAACTGGGACCCGCTGACGCGACCCATCATCACCGAGTTCGCCGGGCGTGCGAAGTTCGAGAACGTCGAGGAAGGCGTCACCGTCGCCAAGCAGCTCGACGAGGTGACCGGCCTGTCGACGCTGGTGGTGATCGACCCGAAGCGCCGCGGCGCGGCCAAGGTGGTGCGCCCGCAGGTCAAGCTGCTCGACAGCATGGCACAGGAGGTCAAGATCCCCGGCACCGACCATTCGGTGACGATCGGCTTCCCGGTCGGCTCGCTGATCCAGATCCGCGACGGGCAGGATCTCGCCCCGGGCGAGGTGCTGGCACGCATCCCGGTCGAAGGCCAGAAGACACGCGACATCACCGGCGGCCTGCCGCGCGTGGCCGAGCTGTTCGAGGCGCGCAGCCCGAAGGACGCCGGCACGCTGGCCGAGCAGACCGGCACCGTATCGTTCGGCAAGGAGACCAAGGGCAAGGTGCGGCTGCAGATCACCGACCCGGACGGCAAGGTCTACGAGGAGCTGGTGCCCAAGGAGAAGAACATCCTGGTCCACGAGGGCCAGGTGGTCAACAAGGGCGAACCGATCATCGACGGCCCGGCCGATCCGCAGGACATCCTGCGCCTGCTGGGCGTCGAGGAACTGGCGCGCTATATCGTCGACGAGGTGCAGGACGTCTACCGTCTGCAGGGCGTGAAGATCAACGACAAGCACATCGAGGTGATCGTGCGCCAGATGCTGCGTCGCGTGTCGGTGGCCAACCCGGGCGACAGCGTCTACATCGCCGGCGAGCAGGTCGAGCGTTCGGAGCTGTTCGACACCAACGACAAGCTGCGTGGCGAAGGCAAGCTGCCGGCGACCTACAACGATCTGCTGCTGGGCATCACCAAGGCGTCGCTGTCGACCGACTCGTTCATCTCGGCCGCCTCCTTCCAGGAGACCACCCGGGTGCTCACCGAGGCGGCCATCATGGGCAAGCGCGACGAGTTGCGCGGGCTGAAGGAGAACGTCATCGTCGGCCGCCTGATTCCCGCAGGCACCGGCATGGCCTTCCACCAGGCCCGCAAGGTCAAGGAGGAGATGGACGAGACCGAGCGTCGCGCCATCGCGCTGCAGGAGGCCGAGGAACTGGCCGCCGCCCAGCTGGCCAGCGTCGACGCGGCGACCGCCGCAGCGGCGGCGGCTGCACCCAGCGAGGGCAGCGAGTAAGCCGGACGCTTCGCGGCGCGCGATGGCAGGGGCGGTCTTCGGACCGCCCTTCTTCTTGAGCGGCAGCCGTTCGCACTCGCTGCTGTGGCCGGCTCAGTCCGGCGCCGCCGCCGCGCCGGCCACGCCGCGCCAGTGCAGGGGCATCACGATGCTCACGCCCAGGCGGGCGGCGGCGCCGCGCAGCGCGAGCAGCGCCCGGTCGCGCGTCAGCAGCCAGCGCGCGCCTTGATCGATTGCCAAGTCGATGAACTTCTGGTCGTCGAGGTCCGTGCAGACGAGTGCCGCACCGGGCGCTGGCGGCGGGTCGGGGCAGCGAACGGTCGAGGACGCCCAATCCAGAGTCAGTGCCTGCTTACGAGCTGCTTCCCAGCGTTCGGGCAAGGGCCGCGCCAACACGTGCCCGATCTCGGCCATCACCATGGGGCAGACCAGCCAGCGCACACGTTGCTCGTGCACCGCATGGCCGAACGCCTGGCTGCTCGGATCGGCAAACACCAGCCAGTCCAGCACGACGTTGGTGTCGATCACCACTCCCGGCGGCACGTCGCTCATGGTTGGGGGCCCTGCGCGCTGTTGTTGGCGCCGGCTGGCCGGCATATAATGCTCGGCTTTTCGGCAGATTCTGCTGCGCTCTTTGGCGGGCGGCTCGCCGACTGTGGTGAACGCAGGTGTCTGGGTCGACGCGTCGACCCTCGAGATCCGCGAACCCGGTCGTCGCCGCGCTCGAGGCGCTTCGGCATCACCGTCGACAACACCCGAGCGAACCACACGGAATCCGTCATTCATGCCTACCATCAATCAGCTCGTGCGCCTCGGCCGTCAGGTCGAAGCGACCAAGAGCAAGTCGCCGGCCATGCAGAACAGCCCGCAGCGCCGTGGTGTCTGCACCCGCGTGTACACCACCACGCCGAAGAAGCCGAACTCGGCCCTGCGCAAGGTCGCCAAGGTGCGCCTGACCAACGGGTTCGAGATCATCTCCTACATCGGTGGTGAAGGTCACAACCTGCAGGAGCACTCGGTGGTGCTGGTGCGCGGCGGGCGCGTGAAGGATCTGCCGGGCGTGCGCTACCACATCGTGCGCGGCTCGCTCGACCTGCAGGGTGTCAAGGACCGCAAGCAGTCGCGCTCGAAGTACGGCGCCAAGCGGCCCAAGAAGGCGTAAGCCTCCCGGCTGACCTGCCGTACGAGCGGCCGGCCAGCCAAGTAAGTGAAGGGTCTGCTGACCCTTCGAGGCGGCGCGCAAAGCGCGCTGCCAACTGAAGCAACAAAGGAACAGTGATATGCCACGTCGTCGCGAAGTACCCAAGCGCGAGATCCTGCCCGATCCGAAGTTCGGCTCGGTGGATCTGTCGAAGTTCATGAACGTCGTCATGGAGTCCGGCAAGAAAGCGGTTGCCGAAGCCATCATCTACGGGGCGCTCGACCAGGTCGAGAAGAAGGCCGGCAAGGATCCGATGGAGATCTTCCTGACCGCGCTGAACAACGTGAAGCCGATGGTCGAAGTGAAGTCGCGTCGCGTCGGTGGTGCGAACTATCAGGTGCCGGTCGAGGTGCGGCCGATCCGCCGCGTGGCGCTGGCGATGCGCTGGCTCAAGGAGTCGGCCCGCAAGCGCGGCGAGAAGTCGATGGCCGCACGCCTGGCCAATGAGCTGCTCGAGGCCAGTGAAGGCCGCGGCGGCGCGATGAAGAAGCGCGACGAAGTGCACCGCATGGCCGAGGCCAACAAGGCCTTCTCGCACTTCCGCTTCTGATCGACCGTTTCCGTCGTTCGTCCGATTTGCCCTTGGCCGCTCACTAGGGTTGATACCAACCCGAGAGCGGCCCCTGTATTTGGAGTGAGATCATGGCCCGCAAGACCCCCATCGAGCGCTACCGGAACATCGGTATTTCGGCGCACATCGATGCCGGCAAGACCACGACCACCGAGCGCATCCTCTTCTATACCGGTGTGAATCACAAGATCGGTGAAGTGCACGACGGCGCTGCCACGATGGACTGGATGGAGCAGGAGCAGGAGCGCGGCATCACGATCACCTCCGCGGCGACGACCTGCTTCTGGAAGGGCATGGACCTGTCCTATCCGGAGCACCGCATCAACATCATCGACACACCCGGCCACGTCGACTTCACGATCGAGGTCGAGCGCAGCATGCGTGTGCTCGACGGCGCGTGCATGGTCTATTGCGCGGTCGGGGGCGTGCAGCCGCAGAGCGAGACCGTCTGGCGCCAGGCCAACAAGTACAAGGTGCCGCGCCTCGCGTTCGTCAACAAGATGGACCGCACCGGCGCGAGCTTCTTCAAGGTCTACGAGCAGATGAAGTCGCGTCTGAAGGCCAACCCGGTGCCGGTGGTGGTGCCGATCGGCGCCGAGGAGAGCTTCACCGGCGTGG
>CALMQI010000264.1 GCA_937871935.1 uncultured Burkholderiales bacterium | reverse complement strand
CCACCACCGCCACCGCGATCACCGCGGGCTCCTTGCCGGTGATGCCGGGCACGCCGATCGGACAGGTCATGCGCTCGATGGTGTCGCGCGGCAGGCCGCGCTGCTCGAAGCGGTGCACGAAGCGCGCTCGCTTGGTCCGGCTGCC
Source organism: uncultured Burkholderiales bacterium (assembly GCA_937871935.1). Classification (GTDB taxonomy): domain Bacteria; phylum Pseudomonadota; class Gammaproteobacteria; order Burkholderiales; family Burkholderiaceae_C; genus JAEUPI01. The sequence continues at coordinate 8,495 of CALMQI010000264.1, read as the reverse complement.
GATCAGGCCGAAGAAGCCGAAGTCGCCGCGGCGCAGGATCGCCTCGGCGATGCGCAGGTCGAGGTCGTGGCTGTGCGTCAGCACGAGGAAGCTCGCCCCCGGCGGTGCCTGCGCCACCTCGGCCTCGACCGGCTCGACGCAGACGCGGCTGATGTGGGGCGGCTCGGGCCCGGGCGGGAACTCGTCGTCGCGCTCGTCGATCCACCAGACGCGGCAGTGAATGCCGGCCAGCAAGGCCACGATGGCCCGGCCGACGTGGCCGGCACCGTAGAGCTGCAACGCAAAGCGCGGCGGCGTGTCGGGCCAGGCGGCCAGCGCACCTGCATCGAGCATCGAATAGCGCAAGGTCAGCGCACCGCCGCAGCATTGGCCGAGGCTCGGACCGAGCGCGATGGCCTGCGTGTGCGCGCTGCGTTCGCCCGACGCCAGCCGGCTGCGCGCAAACGCGATGGCCTGCAGCTCGAGATGGCCGCCGCCGATGGTGCCGAGCACCTGGTCCGCGTCGATCACCATGCGTGTGCCGGCGTCGCGCGGCACCGAGCCCCTGGCCTCGAGCACCTCGACCAGCATCGCGTCGCGGCCGGACGCGACCCAGTCGCGCGCCGACTCGCGCAGGCGCACGGTCATGCCGGGCGGCAGCCGTCGCGGACCGCTTGCACCGCGTCGAGCACGGCCTCGGCCGTGGCCGGCGCACGCAGCGGCGGGTCGACGTGGTGCTCGCCGACGGCCGACACCGCGTCGCGGATCGCGAAGAAGACCGAAAAAGGCAGCAGCAGCGGCGGCTCGCCGACCGCCTTGCTGCGGTGGATGCTGTCGGCCACGTTGTCGGCCTGGAACAGCGCTACGTTGAACACCGGCGGGCAGTCGTTGGCGGTGGGGATCTTGTAGGTGCTCGGCGCATGCGTGGTCAGCAGCCCGGTCTGCGGGTGCCAGACCAGCTCCTCGGTGGTCAGCCAGCCCATGCCCTGGATGAACGCCCCCTCGACCTGGCCGATGTCGATCGCCGGATTCAGCGAGCGGCCGACGTCGTGCAGCACGTCGGCACGCAGCAGGCGCGACTCGCCGGTCAGCGTGTCGACGACCACTTCGCTGACCGCCGCGCCATAGGCGAAATAGAAGAACGGCTTGCCCTGCAGGGTGTCGCGGTTCCAGTGCAGGCCCGGCGTCGCGTAGAAGCCGTCGCTCCACAGCTGCACCCGGGCCATGTAGGCCTGCGTCACCAGCTCGCAGAAGGCCACCGTGTGCGTGCCGGCGCTCACCGAGTCGTCGGCGAAGCGCACGGCTTCGGCAGCAACGTCGAATCGCTCGGCGGCGAAGGTGGCCAGCCGCTCGCGGATCTGCCGTGCGGCGTCCTGCGCCGCCTTGCCGTTCAAGTCGGCGCCGGTGGAGGCAGCGGTGGCCGAGGTGTTGGCCACCTTGTGCGTGTCGGTCGCGGTGCAGCGCACGTTGCCGAGCGCGATGCCGAGCTCGTGCGCCACGACCTGCGCGACCTTGGTGTTCAGGCCCTGGCCCATCTCGGTGCCGCCGTGGTTGACCAGCACCGAGCCGTCGGCATACACGTGCACCAGCGCACCGGCCTGGTTGAAGTGGGCCACGTTGAACGAGATGCCGAACTTGACCGGCGTGAGCGCGAGGCCGCGCTTGAGCACCGGGCTGGCGGCGTTGAACGCCGCGACTTCGCCGCGCCGCCGCGCATAGTCGCTGGTCGCCACCAGCCGGTCGACCAGCTCGTGGATCACGTTGTCCTCGACCGTCTGCCGGTACGGCGTGACGTTGCGCTCTGCGGTGCCGTAGAAGTTGATCCGCCGTACCGCCAGCGGATCACGGCCCAGCGTGCGGGCGATCGAGTCGAGGATCGCCTCGACCGCGATCGCGCCCTGCGGGCCGCCGAAGCCGCGGAACGCGGTGTTGCTCTGCGTGTTCGTCTTCGCCGAGTAGCCGTGCAGCGCCACGTCGGCCAGCCAGTAGGCGTTGTCGAAGTGGCACAGCGCCCGTGTCATCACCGGCCCCGACAGGTCGGCCGAGAAGCCGGCGTTGCTGATCAGCGTGACCTCGGCGCCGAGCAGGCGGCCGTCATCGTCGAAGCCGACCTCGTAGTCGTACTCGAAGCCGTGGCGCCGTCCGGTGACGAGGAAGTCGTCGTCGCGGTCGGGCCGCAGCTTCACCGCGCAGCCGGTACGCCGCGCGGCCACCGCGGCCACGCAGGCGAACAGGGCCGACTGCGACTCCTTGCCGCCGAAACCACCACCCATGCGGCGGCACTCCACCTGCACGTCGTGCGCACGCAGGTTCAGCGCATGCGCGACCAGGTGCTGCATCTCGCTCGGGTGCTGTGTCGAGCAGTGCACGCGCAGGCAGCCGTCTTCCTGCGGTATCGCATACGAGATCTGGCCCTCGAGGTAGAACTGTTCCTGGCCGCCGACCGACAGCGACCCGCGCAACCGCCGCGGCGCCGCATCGATCGCACGGCGTGCATCGCCGCGCGCCAGGTGCATCGGCGGGATCACGTACTGCTGCAGCCGGTGCGCCTCGCGCGGCGTCAGCACGGCGGGCAGTGCGTCGATCTGGATCGCCTGTCGTGCCTGGGCCGCCGCCCGGCGCGCCGCCTCGCGGGTGCGCGCGATCACCGCGAACACCGGCTGGCCGAGGTAATGCACCGTGCCATCGGCCAGGATCGGGTCGTCGTGCACGATCGGCCCGCAGTCGTTGACGCCGGGAATGTCGGCAGCGGTGAACACGTCGACCACGTCGGGCAGCGCGCGGATCGCCTCGAGCGCCACGTCGCGGATGCGGCCATGCGCCACCGGCGACAGGCCGAGCGCCGCGTGCAGCGTGCCGCTCACCTCGGCGATGTCGTCGACATAGGTCGCCTCGCCGGCCACGTGCAGGTGGGCCGACTCGTGCGCCATCGGCGCGCCGACGGCGGTGGCGAAAGGCTCCGGCGCCATGGTTGTTGCGGCGGCAGCCGGCGTATCGAGCACGGCGGGTTCGAGCGGCTTGTTCATCGCGCAGGGCCTCAGGCAGTTTCGCGCGCCCAGACCGACAGCGCGGCGGCCGGCAACGGGTCTGTCGGCCTTGTCTCGAGCGCATAGCGGCGCAGCAGGTTGCCGGCCACGCGCAGGCGATACGCGGCGCTGGCGCGCATGTCGGTCAGCGGCTTGAAGTCGTCGGCCAGCGCCGCCGCGGCGGCCTCGGCGGCTGCCTCGCCCCAGGGCCGGCCGATCAGCGCGGCCTCGGCGTGGGCGGCGCGGCACACGGTGGCCGCCATGCCGCCGAACACCAGCCGGGCCTCGCGCACGCGGCCGGCGTCGAGCACGACGCGCAGGGCACCGAACACCGCCGAGATGTCGCTGTCGAAACGCTTGGAGATCTTGTAGGCGCGCAAGCGATCGGCGACGACATCCAGCGGCAACTCGATCGCCTGCAGGAACTCGCCGGGCTCGAGCCGGTTGACCATGTAGTCGACGTAGAACTGCTCCAGCGGCAGCCGGCGTTCACGCTCGCCGCGGCGCAGCACCAGCTGCGCGTCGAGCGCGATCAGCACCGGCGCGCTGTCGCCGATCGGCGAGCCGTTGGCGACGTTGCCGCCCAGCGTGCCGGCGTGGCGGATCGGCGGCGAGGCAAAGCGCAGCCAGGCCTCTTGCAGCACCGGATGCCGATCGGCCAGCGCGCTCCACGCCTGCTCCAGCGAGGCGCCGGCGCCGATGCGCAGCACGCCGGCGCCCGCATCGGTCTCGCTGCGGCGCAGCTCGGCCACCTCGCCGAGATAGACGATGTCGCCGAGGTCGCGGAACTGCTTGTTGACCCACAAGCCGACGTCGGTGGCGCCGGCCAGCAGCCGCGCCTGCGGGTGCGCAACGCGCAGCGCGGCCAGCGCCGACAGCGTGCGCGGGGCATGGAACGCGTCGCTGCGGCCCGGCACCGCGGCACTCGGCGCGTGGTACTCGAGCGGCTCGTCGGGCAGCGCGCGCAACGCGTCGAGGGCGGCGCTCAGCCGCAGCCGCACGGCCGGCGCGTCGAACATGCGCTCGCCGGCGTCGAGGATCGGCCTGTAGCCGGTGCAACGGCACAGGTTGCCGGCCAGCTCGTCGGCAAGTTGTTGTCGTGTCGGCCGCGTGCCGGCCTCGTGATGGCGCTCGTAGCAGGCGGTCATCGACATCGCGAAGCCTGGCGTGCAGAAACCGCACTGCGACCCATGATGGTCGACCAGCGCTTGCTGCACCGGGTGCAGCGCGCCGTCGCCGGCGGCCGCCTTGAGGTCCTCCACCGTGAACAGCGCCTTGCCATCCATCGTGGGCAGGAAGCGGATGCAAGCGTTCACCGCATGCAGGTCGAGCCGGTCGCCGGCCGGCTCGCCGACGATCACGGTGCAGGCGCCGCAGTCGCCCTCGGCGCAGCCCTCCTTGGTGCCGGTGCAGCGCGCGTCCTCGCGCAGCCACTGCAGCACGGTGCGTGTGGGAGCGGCGTCGCGCACCTGCACGAGCTGGCCGCGGTGGTAGAAGCGGATCGGGCGCGTGGACATCATTCGGTCGCGGAAGTGCTGATCGGTGGAGATCCGAAGGTACTGCGGGTCGGCCGGCATGGGTATACGCACACCCCAATGACGACTATATTGCCAACGATATGGCGCGCCGCGAGGAATTCGACAAGATCGAGCTTCATCTCGTCAGGGTCTTGCACACCGTGATCACCGAACGCAGCGTCTCGCGCGCCGCCTTGCGCTTGCAGAGCACCCAGCCGGTCGTCAGCGCCCAGCTGAAGCGGTTGCGCGAACTCACCGGTGATGCGCTGCTCGTGCGCGCCGGGCCGGCGATGGCGCCGACCGAGACGGCGCTGGCGCTGGTGCAACCCGCGGCCGATCTGTTGCAGCAAGCCGAGCGCCTGTTCAGCCGCCACGCGCGCGGCCATGCCTTCGAACCGGCCAGCAGCCGCACGGTGTTTCGCATCGCCGCGAGCGACTATCTCGACCCGCTGTTCCTGCCCGAACTGGTGATGCGGCTGAAGGATCAGGCGCCGGGGGTCACGGTGGAGTTCCAGCCGCTGTCGCGCGAGTTCGACTACCGGCGCAGCCTGGCCGCCGGCGAGATCGACCTGGTGGTCGGCAACTGGCTCGAGCCGCCGGGCGAGCTGCACCTGGGCCGGCTGATGGCCGACGAGGTGGTCTGCCTCGTCGCCGAAGACCACCCGGCCGTGCGCAGCCGCGACTGGAACGTGGCCCGCTACTTGGCCTGCGACCACGTGGCGCCGTCGGAGCTGCACCCCGGCGCCGTCGGCGTGATCGATCAGCACCTGGCGGCGCAGCGGCTGACGCGGCCGATCAGCGTGCGCAGCGCGCATTTCGGGTTGATTCCGCTGATGGTGGCGCAGAGCCTGCTGGTGCTGACCACCGGGCGGCAGTTCTGCAGCCGCTACGTCGACACGCTGCCGGTGCGCATCGTGCGCTGTCCGGTCGACTTCCCGCCGCTGACCTACTACCAGTTGTGGCACGAGGTGGCGCACAACTCGGCCTCGCAGCGCTGGCTGCGCGAGCAGGTGCGCGACGTGGCCCGCGAGCTCGGTGGGCATGGCCTGCCGCAGCGCGGCCGGCGGGCCCGCGGCTGATCGAACGGATCCGCACGCCATGCCGGGCTCCGTCCGCACCCGCCGCGCGCTGCGCGCCGACCTGCTCGACTTCACGGCCGATCCGGGCCTGGGCGCACCCGACGAGCGCGCGCTGCGCTTCCGCCCCGACCACTGGCTGCTGATCGAGGCGGATGGCCGCATCGCCGGCACGCTGCCCGGCGCGCAGGCTCCGGGCCCCGACTGGCCGCGCGAGGACCACAGCGGCCGCCTGCTGATGCCGGGTTTCATCGACACGCATGTGCACAGCGCCCAGCTCGACGTGATCGCGTCGTTCGGCACCGAGCTGCTCGACTGGCTCGAGCGTTATACCTTTCCGGCCGAGGCACGCCATGCCGATGCGGCGCACGCCCGGCTGCAGGCCGAGGCTTTCGTCGACGCGCTGCTGGCGCACGGCACCACGGCGGCGGTGGTGTTCCCGACCGTGCACATCGAATCGGTCGACGCGGTGTTCGGTGCGGCCCGCAGCCGCGGCATGCGGCTGATCGCCGGCAAGGTGCTGATGGACCGCCACGCGCCGGCGAATCTGCGCGACGACGTGGCCGGCGCCGAGGCCGAATGCGAGGCGCTGATCATGCGCTGGCACGGCGTGGATCGGCTCGCCTACGCGGTGACACCGCGCTTCGCGGCGACCAGCACGCCGGAGCAGCTGTGCATGGCCGGCACGCTGCTGCACCGGCACCGCGGGGTCTACCTGCAGACCCACGTGGCGGAGAACCGCGCCGAGGTGGCCTGGATCGCCGAGCTATTTCCCAAGGCACGCAGTTATCTCGATGTCTACGACGGCTTCAACCTGCTCAACGAGCGTGCGGTGCTGGCGCACGGCATCTGGCTCGACGCCGAGGACCGCCGACGCCTGGCCGACACCGGGGCGCAGATCGCCCACAGCCCGAGCTCGAACCTGTTCCTCGGCAGCGGTCTGTTCGACTGGCGCGCGATGCAGGAAGCCGGCGTGCGCGTGTCGATCGCCAGCGACGTGGGCGGCGGCACCGGGCTGTCGATGCCGCGCACGCTGGCCGATGCCTACAAGGTGCAGGCGCTGCGTGGTGAGAAGCTCAATGCCTTCAAGGCGCTGCACGCGGCCACACGCGGCGCTGCCGAGGCGCTCGGCCTCGAGCGCGAAATCGGCAGCCTGGAGCCCGGCCGCCTGGCCGACGTGGCGATCTGGGACTGGGGCCACGGCGCCGTCGCCGTGCATCGCGACCGGCTGGCACGCGATCTGCACGAGCGGCTGTTTGCATGGATGATGCTGGCCGACGAGCGTGCGCTGGTCACCACCCTGGTGGCCGGATGCACCCGATACAAGCGCCGGGACGACGATTCCGGTGCGCAGCCGCCGGGTGCCGCAGGCGCCCCGGTGAGCTCGAACAAGGAGACATCGCATGAGCACGACACCCAGCCCCGAGCTGCGCCTTGAGCTGATCGGCATCAGCAAGCAGTACCCCGCTGTGAAGGCCAACGACCAGGTGAGCCTGCGCGTCGCGCCGGGGCAGATCCACGCCGTGCTCGGCGAGAACGGCGCCGGCAAGTCGACGATGATGAAGATGATCTACGGCGCGGTGCAACCCGACGAGGGCGAGATCCGCTGGAACGGCCAGGCCGTCAAGGTGGCCAGCCCCGCGCAGGCACGGCAGCTGGGCATCAGCATGGTCTACCAGCATTTCTCGCTGTTCGACACGCTGACCGGCGCCGAGAACGTCTGGCTCGGTCTCGACAAGTCGTTGAGCCTGGCAGAGGTGAGCCAGCGCATCGTGAAGGTGGCGCACGAGTACGGGCTGGATGTCGACCCGGCACGGCCGGTGCACACGCTGTCGGTCGGTGAACGCCAGCGCGTGGAGATCGTGCGCGCGCTGCTGACGAATCCGAAGCTGCTGATCCTCGACGAGCCGACCTCGGTGCTGACGCCGCAGGCGGTGGACAAGCTGTTCGTCACGCTGCGCAAGCTGTCGAGCGAGGGCTGCTCGATCCTGTACATCAGCCACAAGCTCGACGAGATCCGCGCGTTGTGCCATCACTGCACCGTGCTGCGCGGCGGCAAGGTGACCGGCGAGGTGGACCCGACACTCGAGACCAATGCCAGCCTGTCGCGGCTGATGATCGGCGCCGAGCCGCCGCAGTTGCAGCACCGCGAGCCCCGGCTCGGCGTGCTGGTGCTCGAGGTCAAGGGCTTGAGCCTGCCCAAGCAGGACCAGTTCGGCACCACGCTGGCCGACATCGCCTTCGACGTGCGCGCTGGCGAGATCGTCGGCGTGGCCGGCGTGTCGGGCAACGGCCAGCAGGAGTTCATGGCCGCGTTGTCGGGCGAGGACCCCCGTGCGCCTGTCAATTCGATCCGCCTGTTCGGCAGCGACGTGTCGCGTTTCTCGCCGCGGCACCGGCGCAAGCTCGGCCTGCATTTCGTGCCCGAGGAGCGGCTCGGCCGCGGCGCCGTGCCCACGCTCTCGCTGGCCGACAACACGCTGCTGACGCGCACCGAGAACGTGTCGAAAAGCGGCTGGTTGCGCGTGGCGCAGGTGCAGCAGCTGGCCGAGGACCTGATCAAGCGTTTCAACGTCAAGGCCGGCGGCCCCGGCGCCGCGGCCAAGAGCCTGTCGGGCGGCAACCTGCAGAAGTTTCTCGTCGGCCGCGAGATCGATGCCAATCCGAAGCTGCTGATCGTCTCGCAGCCGACCTGGGGCGTCGACGTCGGCGCGGCGGCGCAGATCCGCGGCGAGCTGCTGGCGCTGCGCGACGCCGGCTGTGCGCTGCTGGTGGTCAGCGAGGAGCTCGAAGAGCTGTTCGAGATCAGCGACCGGCTGGTGGTGATCGCGCAAGGGCGCCTGAGCCCCAGCGTGCCGACCGCAAAGGCGACGATCGAGATGATCGGCGAGTGGATG
>CALMQI010000263.1 GCA_937871935.1 uncultured Burkholderiales bacterium | reverse complement strand
GCCCGGCCACAACACGCAGCAAGAATTTCATCAAGGTCCCGACGTTCCCCCGGCATTCTGGTGGCCGGAAATTCACTCTCGGCAGGCTAACCGTGGCCCGCGTAGCGGTGGTTGTCGATCGGTAAGAAGATGTGCGCGGGCTCTCAGGCGGCGCGCTGTTCGAGCAGGTAGTTCGCGCCGTCGTACTGCCCCAGCACGTCGGTCAGGTAGGGCAGCACATGCAGCAACTGCTCGTGCAAGGTGAACGGTGGGTTGATGATGAACACGCCGCTGCCGGCCAAGCCGAAGCCCTGCGAGTCGGGTTGCTGCACCGTCAGCCGCGCATGCAGCCAACCTTTGGGCGCGAGCGCTTGCAGGCGCTTGGGGAGTTGCGCGGCTTCGAGCTTGGTGACTTGCGGGTACCAGACCATGTACACGCCTTCGGGAAAGCGCACGATTGCTTCGCGCAACGAGGCCACCACGCGGCTGTAGTCGCGCTGGCCTTCGTAGCTCGGGTCCATCAGCACCACGGCGCGCCGTGTGGACGGCGGCACCTGGCCCTTGAGGCCCTCGAAACCGTCGGTGTCGTACACCTCGGCGCCCTTCACGGTGCCCAGGTACGAAGCCAGAATGCGGTGGTCGGTGGGGTGCAATTCGAACAGCCGCAATTGGTCTTGCGCGCGCAGCAGCATTTGCGCGATGGCCGGCGAGCCGGGGTACTGTTCGAGCCGGCCGCCGGGGTTGAACTGGCGCACCAGGGCCACGTAGTCGGCCACCGCTTCGGGCAGGTCATCGCGCTCCCACAAGCGCGCGATGCCCTGCTCGAATTCGCCTTTTTTCTTCGCAAAGCGCCCCTGCAGCGAATAGCCGCCCGCGCCGGCGTGGGTGTCGATCAGCCGGTACGGTTTGGGCTTGCTGTTCATGTAGCGCAGCACCAGCGCCAGCACGGTGTGCTTCAACACGTCGGCATGGTTGCCGGCATGGAAGGCGTGGCGATAATTCACGGACTCGGACTATCTTGCGCCCCAGGACTTGGCCAGGGGCACCCCCCAAGGACTTCGCAGCATGAGTGCGTTTCGAGATAATGCCGCCGCCCATCGCTATGAACAGGACGCGCCCGAGGGCATGTCCTTCGCCGATTATCGCGACGTGGCTGGGGTGCGCGCCATCATGCACGTGGAAACGCCAGCGGCCGCGCGGGGGCTGGGATATGCGTCCAAGCTGATGGGCGAAATCGTGGCCGAGGCGCGCCGGGAAGGGCGAAAGCTGCGCGCCAGCTGCGCCTTCGCCGCGGCTTATCTGAAGCGCCACCCTGACACCGCGGATGTACAGGCTTGACGGGTCTGGCTCGGAGGCAAGAGTGAAGCGCATCATGGCTTGGTTTGGCGGACATCCCCTGCGGCCCGCGCTCGCGTGTATGGCGGCGGTCCTGGCGCTCGGTTCGCGCGGCGACGAGGACGGCGCACAAGTCGCCCAACGCATCAGAGACGCACTCACCCAGCCCGTCGCCATCGGCGACCGCGAAGTTTATCCCGCGGCCTCGATCGGCTTGGCCTTGATCGAGCCCGGCCATCGTTACGGCGGCGATGTGCTGCGCGAAGCGGAAGTGGCGATGTATCACGCCAAGCGGGCAGGGCGCGGCGGCTTCGAAATCTATCAGCCGCAGATGAAGGCGCGTTCTCCCGACCGCCTGCTCATGGACGCAGATCTGCGCACGGCGCTCGACCGCAAACAGATCGAGATGCATTACCAGCCGATCGTGCGCCTGGAGGACGGCTCCGTCGCGGGCTTCGAGGCCCTGATGCGCTGGCGCCACCCCAAGCGCGGCCTGCTCTCGCCGGGCGAATTCATCGCCCTCGCCGAAGAAACCGGCCTCATCTCGCCGCTCGGCCGTTATGCCGTGGAAGCGGCGGCGGGCGAGCTTAAGCGCTGGCAATCCTACTTCCCGCTCAACGAGCCGCTGTTTTGCAGCGTCAACGTCTCGGGCCGGCAGATATTGAAGCAGGACTTCTTCGACGATGTTGTGGCGGTTCTGCGCAACCAAAAACTCGCGCGTCTCTCGCTCAAGCTCGAATTGACCGAAAGCGTCATCATGCAAAACCCCGACTCGACCGCGCGCGCCTTGGCGGCCGCGATGCCGTCGAACGCGACGGCCGCCGGATCTGCGCCGTGGCGATGCCGAATCACATCCACACCGACCCGATCCGCCCACACTTGCAGCTGATCGATTGCCGCCGCCCGAAAGGTATCACCGGCCACGAGTAGAGGTCGGCGACCACCTTGCACCAACCGCTGCGCCATCTTGGCGATAGTCGTCGTTTTCCCAACGCCATTCACCCCGACCATCAGCACCACAAAAGGCTTCGTCCCCTTCTCCATCAGCTGCTCCAGCGACGGCCCTTGCACCGGCGCCAGGACATCGTACAGGCTCCGGCTTAACACATTCTGCAACGCCTCAGGATTGGCCGCATCCGCCCCTCTGGCATGCTCGCGCACATGGGTCATCAATCGGTCGACCACCCGCACACCCAAGTCTGCCGTGAGCAACGCGGTTTCCAGCTCTTCCAGCATCGCCGGATCGGGCGTGCGGCCCAAGGCTCGATCCAGTGACTGCCGAACGACCTGACGCGTCTTGCTGAGGCCATCGCTCAGCCGCTGGAACCATCCCATCGCTACCCTCTCACCGCCTTCGTTGTTCCAGCACCAATCCGACTCACCCGTGGCACCGTCGCTAACGTCGGAATCGGCCGCAGGACTCGCAACACCGCTTGCTCCCGCCGTTTCATGCGACGGGCTTCCGCACCGCTCCGCTCGTGATCGTAGCCGCAGAGATGCAACACTCCGTGCACCAGCAACCAGGCCAGTTCCTCGCTCAGAGTTCGCCCGCCTTCTTTCGCCTGCCGCAGCGCCGTCGGTACCGAGATCACCACATCGCCTAGCAGTGCCGACACCGGACTGGACGACTCCCGCATCGCAAACGCCAGCACATCAGTAGTGCGATCCTTCTTCCGATACTGGCGGTTCAACCGACGCATCCGCCCATCGCCTACCAAATCAATGCTGAGCTCTGACTGCTTTTCCCCGACCGCGACTAGCACACGCTCTGCCAGACGCCTCAGTGCCGCCTGGCATACCCTCACGCGAGTCAGCCGCATATGCAAATAGACAGCCATTAGCGCAGACTCTTCATGAATGTCGTCGTGAAATAGTAGCCACAGATAGGCATGAAGAATTCGCGCGACTAGTGGGATTGGCCCGAGGTGCCTCGGGGCGTCGAACCGGAGGAAGTCCACTTGTTGGACCCGGCCTGCGATGATGGCGATGCCGGCCCTCGCGACTGCCTGGGATCACCACCGGTTGCAGACTGATGTCGATCGTAGGCTCTGACGATGTCCTGCACCAGTCGATGACGAACCACATCCTTCTCATCGAAATACACGAAGGCAATCCCTTCGATATCGCGCAAGATTTCTTTCACTTCGATGAGACCGGACACCCGCTCAGACGGCAGATCGATCTGCGTGATATCTCCGGTCACGACCACCTTTGAATGAAATCCCAATCTGGTGAGGAACATCTTCATCTGTTCCGCTGTGGCATTCTGAGCTTCGTCCAAAATAACGAACGAATCATTCAAGGTCCGTCCGCGCATAAATGCCAACGGCGCGATCTCGATATCCCCACGTTCAATCATACGATTGGCCCGTTCCATATCCATCATGTCGAACAGCGCATCGTAGAGCGGGCGTAGATACGGATTCACCTTTGCATACATATCGCCGGGAAGAAAGCCGAGCTTCTCGCCGGCCTCGACCGCAGGCCGCGCCAGAATGATGCGACTCACTTCTTTCTTCATCAAGGCACTGACTGCCATCGCCATCGCCAGATACGTCTTGCCCGTACCGGCAGGCCCGATCGCAATCACAATATCGTGTTTCTCGATCGCCTCAATGTAGGACTTCTGCGTGGGAGATTTCGGACCGACGAACCGCTTCTTCGTGACGATCGTCGTAGCATTGGTCAGCAACTCTTTAATAGAGGCATCCGGTGACTGGCGCAATGCGGTCAGCGCATGCGTCACATCGTCGGCTTGAAGCACCAGTCCCTCGTTGGTGAGGTTCGCGAGTTCGAAGAGGATCCGTTCGGCTTGGCGAGTTGCGTCTGGGAGACCGTCGAGGGTGACTTCTTCACCGCGCGCGGACAGCCGCACGCCGAGATCGTCCTCAATAAGTTTGAGGTGCCGGTCGTGGT
>CALMQI010000262.1 GCA_937871935.1 uncultured Burkholderiales bacterium | reverse complement strand
ACGCAGGCAACTTACTTGGGTTTTCTTTCCCCCATTGCTTGATGCCCTGCATGGAGGCTTCTTCGAGCTTAAGTTCACCTGTTTCAACCAGCCTCTTGCCGATGGACTGGTACGGATGGCCGTTCTGGTCAGCATATCCGACTTTTACCTGCTTGCCATCCGGCAACTCAATGCGCCCAGAGCCTTGTATATGCAAGAAAAATAGCTCTATTTCATTCTCCACCCAGAACAGTTCGTTCCCCATTATCTCCCCGGCCCCTGCATCAATTTCTGCACGGAGACCTGGACGTCCTGACGCCCGGGACCGCTCCCCAGTATGTCGGCCGCAGCGACGCCTTCGACCTGGTGCTGGACTTCCGCCCTGGCCAAATTGCCCGACAGGCCTTCGCGCAGGTGATGGAGCGCTGGATCGAGGGCCTCGCCGGCGCGAAGGTATCGATCAGACCGGTCGAGCGGATCGCCGACCGCTTCCGAAGGGGGACCGATGCGGGTGCTCGCGCTGTGTGTGTCGAACTCGGCCCGGAGCCAGATGGCCGAGGGCTTCCTTCACGCGATGGCCGGCGACCGCGAGCGCTGCATCGAGGCCGGCATGGACGACTACATCGCCAAGCCGATCCTGCCGGTCGACGTGCAGGCAGTGATCGAGCGACTGTGCAGCGGTACGAACCTGGCGCCGGTCCCGTACGATCCGGAGCAGGTGCCGCTGATCGACATGCGCGTCATCGACGAACTGCGCGAACTCGACGGCCCGTCGTCGGCCTCGCTGCTGGCGAGCCTGCTGCACGACTACCTGCGCGAGGCGCCGACCACCATCGGCGACATCAAGCATCTGTCGGATCGCCGCGAAGCCGCGCCACTGGCCGCACGCGCCCACAAGCTCGGCGGCATCAGCGCCAGCCTGGGCGCCCGCGGCGTGGCCGACGTGTGCCGCCGCATCGAGCAACAGGTGGCAGCCGGCGACCTGACCAGCTTGCCGTCGCTGGTGGATCAGCTGGAAATGCGCTTCGCGCGCACACGAGCCGAGTTGCAGCGCTTGGCCTGAGCGACTGGATTCGGGCCAGTTGGCATTGGCCACGCCCTTGTTGTCGACGCCAAAGAAAGGGTGCCCCGCTTTCGATGTATGGGCCTTCGCCGGGTCCGCTCCTCCGCTCCAAGGCTGCGTCCGTTGTGGCCACCGCAAGAACATAGCGTTGTTGAGTTGACCCAGCGCAAAAAACTCACAACGCGGGTCTTTACGGGAACGCTAGATCACCATCCAATGTTCCGAGTATTTGTGCGGGTCGCGTGTTGGAGTTGGCGCATCAGCTCCTCCATGCATGCACATCTGGAGGGGGTCAATTCTCAGCCCGCCCTTGGAAGGAACGGGGGTGCGAAGCTGGAACCGAGGGAGGCCCCATGCCCGCGCGTTGCATCGCCTGTCTTGCGGTGGTCTTCTCTACCACCGCGGCTTACGCACATATTCCTGTCGAGTACCAGCCGCTCGTCGTAGAGGCGGAGTTCAGCTTTTCTGAGCGGCTGTTCGACTTGACTCATGCGGTCGAGAAGTCGAAAACGACGGGCAAACCGTTGCTGATCTACGTGGGTGCGAGTGACTGCGGACCATGCAGACAGTTCACTGCGTTCCTAGCAAGTAACCGCCCTGCACTAAAGGACTCATTCGACAAGCTTCTAGTCGTCGACGTTCGCACTTGGCTCAAGGGCCCAACGATGTCGTTCGTTGTCGGCAGACAGCGATATTCGACCCAGGAATTCAAGGCATTGGTTGGCGACGGAAATCGGGCCTTCGTGTTCCCGTACCTCTGGCTTGTCGACCCGAGTCTACGGCAGGTCCGCCAGCTGCCAGTCGGCACGGAGAACTACGTCGCAGTGACGCGGTTGCGCGACCTGCTGAGGATCTCCACAGACAGTGCGGACCGAGGCCGAGTGTTCTAAGGGCGACCAATTTCGCCCGCTTAGCGTGCTGCTTGATCTTTCGAGGCGAAGCCATGATCGGCAAGCGACACGGGGAGGTGAAGTGACCGCCTTGTTTCGAACAGAAGTACTAGCGGCTCAAAGCAGCCAATGGCTCGGCGAGATTCGCATCGCCAGAAATGTGCGCTTTGATGTGGTAGCAATTGGTGCAGGGTGCATTGTCGTGGCTATGGTCCTCCTTTCTGCTCTTGGATCCGTCTCGAGAAAGGCAAAGGCTGTCGGCATTCTTGTGCCCATGAGCGGGACTCTGCAGCTATCGACGATCAGCGCGGGGACGTTGCTTAGCGCGAAGGTCTCTGAGGGCCAGCATGTGCAAGCTGGGCAGGATCTATTTGTCGTCAACACCGATCGAGCCAACGGCGCCGGTGCCACGTCGCCGCTCATCGCCCGAAGACTCGACGAGCGTCGCCAAGCACTTGCATTGGAGCGTCTAAACAAGAAGAAGGGAGCTGATCAGCGCAGGCGAGCCTTGCGCGATCGGACCTCAGACCTTGCAAAGGAGCGCGAACGCGCAGTGCAGGAAGCAGCTTTCTTGCATAGTAGGGTCGAACTGGCGATTCAGCGCCTGACAACGCATCGCGATCTGGCGCGCGCGGGCTTCGTCCCAGAACTGCAAATTCAACAGCGGCAAGACGAGCTATTAGATGTTCAGGCGCGTCTCGAGTCGGTCAGGCGCCTTGCCGACTCGCATTTTCGCTCGATTCGCGAGATTGAGGCTGAAATCGACACGATCGAATACACGCTCGGCGCAGAGCTTGCGCAGATCGACAGGCTCGAGGCTCAGTTAGAACAGGAAGGCATTGAAAACCAGACACGCGGATCCAATGTGGTCGTCGCGCCGCGCCCGGGGACCATTACCGCCATTCATGTTCCCATCGGGGAAGCGCTCCAGGCAGGTCAAGCAGTAGCGACTATGGTCCCGGACGTCAATGGCCAGGCAACCACCCTTCTCGATGCTCAGCTCTACGCGCCGAGCCGCGTTGTTGGCTTTGCCCAGGTAGGCCAACAGGTTCGCCTCCGCTATGCGGCTTTTCCGTACCAGAAGTTCGGCATGGCCGATGGAGAGGTGAGCGCGATCAGCTACACACCGGTGAGTCCGCAAGACCTACCATCGGGACAAGGCAACGCGCTGCTAGGTGCTGCACAGACTACCGAGCCCTTGTTTCGAATCAACGTGAAGCTGCGCTCCCAGTCCGTGCGCGGTCAAGGCAAGTACTACCCCCTGAAGCCGGGCATGACGCTAGACGCCGACTTGATCCAAGAAGACCGGCAGATCTGGGAATGGGCACTTGAACCGTTACTCGCTGTTCGCCAGAAGGTCTGGTACACGACGCCTGGGCCGCAGTCTTAGCTCCTACTCGGCCGCGTGAATGCGGATGCGGCGCCGCAGATTTCGCCGCGATACATGAGACGTGTGAAAGGGATAGCGAAATGAGAGCATTGACGTTCGACGAGCTCAGCCTTGTCAGTGGTGGGGAGGGCGATTGTGGTGCCGGCGGCGACTGTGGAGGCGGCGGCAGCGATGGCGGAGGAGGCGGTGATAGTTCATCGGCATGTGTCGTGGGCGACGGGGTCATCACATGCGGCGACTCGATCAGCGCGGATGGATTCGCGCAAGTCACGATCACCGGGTCCGGCTTCGGTCAAGGACTCACGGCAGCACAGGCCGGCCAATTTGGCGCGATGATTGGCGGTGCGACTGGGTTGGCGGCCTTCGTGGCCGGGGTATTGCCGGCCACGATGACCCTTGGTGAAGCCATCGCGGTGGGCACGGTTATGTTTGGCCTCCTCGGTGTCGCCGCCGTAGTGATCACCGCCGCGCTCATCAATTTCTACGGAATTCCCGTGCCGCCGGAGAGCACGGGACCATGAGGCACCTTAGCAGCTCTGAGGCCGTGCGCGTCATCCAACGAGTGGCCTTCGCAGGGTCCCTGGCGACATTCGCCATTGCTTGTTGGCGGCTGCTCGGTGCCCGCCCGGACATCGTTCACGCCGTCGCTACCGAACCCATGAAGCTGCGCAACGTGCTGCTTGTCTGCGGTCTGGCCGCCGTCGCCTCGGCACTTTGGCCTGCCGCCGGTTGGTTGGCCAGACGCTACGTTGCTTGGCGTACCGGCTCCAACTAATAGACCTCGTCGCGCCAACCGAGGACGTCGCCCGCGCCCCATCCGCGGGGGCGACGTCCCAGTCGAACGTACCTACAACTAGACACAGAATGAGAGTCGTCCTCCAGACCGAGGCCGCCGAGTGCGGACTGGCTTGCCTGTGCATGATCGCCGACAGCTTCGGCATGCAGATCAGCCTTCAAGAGGTGCGTCGCCAAGTCGGCGCCAGTCTCAAGGGTCAAACGCTGCAGCAGTTGCTGAAATCCGCTGCCGAACTGCAACTGGTCGGCCGGGCGGTGACGCTCGAGCTCGACGAGATCATCGCGCTGGAACTCCCGTGCATACTGCATTGGGACCTGAAGCACTTTGTGGTGCTCACCAAATGCTCCAGCAGATCCTTCGAAATCCACGACCCCGCACGCGGTGCATACAAAGTCACCCGTGGCGAGTTCTCGAAGCACTTCACCGGCGTGGCGATCGAGTTCTCCGCCGGTGCCGAGTTCCGCCCCCGAAAGGCACTGCCCAAGCTTCGTGTCACGCAACTCACAGGCCGGGTTCGCGGGCTATGGAGAGCACTCGCGCAAGTCTTTGCCATTGCCTTGGTATTGCAGCTGCTTGCACTGCTGGCACCGCTACTCAATCAGCTGATCGTAGACGACGTTCTCTCCACTGGCGACCGCGATCTGCTGACCGCATTGATCGCCGGATTCGCGATTCTGTTGATCGTACAAACATCTCTCACGGTCATTCGCGCATGGATGGTGATGTTGCTTGGCAACAGCATCAGCCTCCAGTGGTTCACGAATGTCTTTGCCCACCTCGTCCGACTTCCGATTGAGTGGTTTGAACGTCGCCATGTCGGAGACATTGCGAGCAGATTCGCCTCAGTTAACTCGATCCAGAGAACCGTCACGACTGGCCTCGTTGAGGCACTGCTCGACGGGATGATGGCGACTACCGCACTTGTGGTCATGGCCCTGTACTCGTGGCAATTGACACTCGTGGTGTGCTGCGCGGTCCTGCTCTACGCCCTACTTCGAGTTGTGAGCTATCGCCCGTTGCGCGACGCCACAGCGGAGCGGCTGGTCCTCGGTGCGCGTGAGCACAGTCACTTCTTGGAGACTCTGAGGGCTATTACACCCCTCAGGTTGTTCGGGCGGGAGGACGATAGGCGCCAGCGTTGGCACAACTTGATGGTGGACGTGCAGAATCGCGACACGCGAACTGCCAAGCTGAACATCCTGCACTCGACCGCGAACGCGGCAATATTTGGCATCGAGAATCTCCTCGTCTTCTGGCTGGCCGCCCGGATGATCATGGAGTCGCAAGCCACCGGCCCCGCGACCTTCACCGTCGGGATGCTTTTTGCGTTCGTCAGCTACAAGAACCAATTTGCCGGCCGTGTGACTTCGTTGATCAACTACGCGTTTGAGCTGCGGATGCTTGGCCTTCAGGTCGAGCGCCTCTCCGACATCGTTCTTGCCGCTCCCGTGCCAGCTGCTCGCAAGGCCATGGACCACATGACAACTGTCGCAAAGGCCGATGTACCGAGCATCGAACTGCGTGATGTCGGATATCGATACAGCTCATCGGATCCATGGGTACTTCGGCATGTCAGCTTCGTGATTCAGCCCAAGGAATTCGTGCTGATCGTGGGTGTGTCGGGCAGCGGCAAGACGACGCTGGCGAAACTACTGCTTGGCTTGCTGCAACCGACCGAGGGCGAGATTCTCTTTGGCGGCGTTCCAGTCAGTCAAACTGGATGGCAAACATTGCGGTCCAGGATCATCGCAGTGATGCAGGACGATCATCTGCTGTCAGGTAGCCTTGCGGAGAACGTCTCGTTCTTCGACACTGAGTCATCACCCGAGCGCATCGAACAGGCCGCCAAGTTGGCCGCCGTGCACGACGAGATCGATAAGATGCCCATGGCATACCAAACACTGGTGGGGCACATGAGCGCCGGATTGAGCGGTGGACAACGACAACGCGTGCTATTGGCTCGCGCGCTCTATCGCGCCCCTGCGGTCGTACTCTTAGACGAGGCAACCAGCAATTTGGACCTCGACAACGAACGCAAGATCGCCAAGACCATGGGGTCGCTTGGATTGACCCGCATCGTCGTCTCCCATCGCCCAGAGCTCGTGCCCTTTGCCAATCGAGTGCTCAGCGTCGGAGCGGGGAAGGTGATGGAGCTGACGGTGAGCGCTGGGCCGACAACGGCTGACCCAGATTCCATGCGGCCAATTGGAGCCTAATGCTGCGGGCCGTCAGCGCACGCTCGTCAGGTGCGATACACCGCCGAAGCTGCCGACCCACAGGCTGCCGTCGCTGCCGGTGGCCATCGAGAACACGGTGTTCGAGAACAGGCCGTCCTGCGTCTTCAGCACGACGAACTTGTCGCCGTCCTTGCGCGCCAACCCATCGTTGGTGCCGATCCACAGCTGGCCCTTCGCATCGACGTGCAGCATGAACACATGGTTGCCCGGCAGGCCGTCCTTCACCGTGAAGTGCTTCCAGGTCTTGCCGTCGAAGCGCGACAGGCCGCCGCCCCAGGTGCCGGCCCATACCGCGCCGTCGCCGTCGACCGCGAGCGAGACGATGTAGTTGGGGTTGTAGGCGGTGTCGATGCCCTGCAGTCCCATCTCCTGCTTCTGCTTGGCGTGGTGGCTCGACACCTTGGCCGGGTCGTTCTTGAACGTCAGGTCGTTCTTCACCAGCTCGTACGGGGCGCCCAGCCCCTTGGCGTGGTTCCAGTTGTCCCACTTGCCGCCCAGGTAGCGCGCGAGGCCGCCCTCGGTGGCCAGCCACACTTCGCCGTTCTTGCCCTCGGCCAGCGCGTAGACCCAGTCGTTGGGCAGGCCACCCTGGGTGCTTTCCACCGTGTGCAGCTCCCAGGCGGCGCGCTCGGCGAGCTTGCCGCCCTTGATGCGGTTCACGCCCGACCAGGTGGCGATCCAGGTGTCGCCGTTCTTCGTCTTCAGCAGGTCGTAGACGAATGCATCACCGAGCCCGTCGGGGATGTTGTACGTCAGCCATTTGCCGCTCTTCTCGTCGAGCAGGGACAGGCCCCCGCCATAGGTGCCGACCGCGAGCTTGCCGTCGAGCCGGCTGACATGGAAGACGCCGTTGGACAACAGCCCGCTGCGCGTGTCGAACAGCTCGTACTTGTCGGTCTTGGTGTCGTAGCGGATCACGCCGCCCGAGGTGCCCACCCACAGCAGGTTGCCGTCGGTGAGGATGTCCTTGACGTTGCGATTGCCGACGCGAAAGTGCACGAACTTGGCGTTCGGGTCGACCGCGACCTTGCCTTCGCGCTCGGGCAGCGCGCCACCGGTCGCGGAGCCACCGCCGACCGGCGGATGGTTGGCCGGCGGCTGCATCGCGGGCAGCGGCAAGCCGCTGGCGGCGATGCCGGGTATCGGTGCCGTCGCGGCCACACGGGTGGCCGGTGCGGCGGCGTCGCCGCTGCTGCCCGATTGGCGCTGGCCGACGACAAACGCGCCGGCCACGAGCCCGACGATGGCCACGGCGGCCAGCGCGATGGTGGAGTTACTGATCTGCATGATGTGCTCGAGCTTTCGAAGGTGTGGCTAGCGGGCGATACGGGTCACGCCGCGTCGCGTGCCGGCCCAGATCTCGCCCTTGCCGTTGCCATCCGAGTCGAACAGCTTGGCGACTTCCGGCTTTGCGAAGTCGGCGAGGTTCTTGACGCCCATTTCGTCGGCGGCAAATGCCGGCACGAAAATGCCCTCGGTGCCGAGGTAGGGGGTCGCATTGAGGATGATCGAGCCCTTGTCCTTGACGTAGTTCTTCATCTGCGCCGGCAGATGGTCGGTCCACATGTCGGCGACGATGTCGGCCGAGCCGTCGCCCTTGTCGAGTGCCTCGTACAGTGCCTCCTGGGCGGCGCTGATGACCTCGACTTCGGCATCGAGATAGCGCGTCATCACTTCCGCGAGCACCGTCTCGATCGCCGTTGCGCCGGGCCAGTCGAGATGGCCGATCACCACCTTGGTCTTGGCCTCGGCGCTGCCGGCAACGGCCATCAGGGCGCCGAGCGCAACGCCAGCGAATGCCAGTTCCCGCAACATCGTCCGTACTCCTCTTCTTCCGTTCATTGACGTTTCCACCCTGGGTCGGACCAGACGGCCCGTCTCAAGCTCTGTCCCGCCGGCGCTGCTCTTCGCGACCGCGGACGAGGCGGTCCAGCACCATG
>CALMQI010000261.1 GCA_937871935.1 uncultured Burkholderiales bacterium | reverse complement strand
GAGGACTGTGTCGATGCCAAGCTGACCGGCGCGGATCGCGGCGACGTAGCCGCCCGGGCCGCCGCCGATGACGAGGAGTTTGGTCTTGAGGTGCTCAGTCATGTTCTTGCCTGGGAGCGCGGGCGTCCCGCCCGCTCTTTCTTTCAAAACGTTGGTGCGGTTGATCGTTTGGAAGAGCGGGCGGGACGCCCGCGCTCCCAGACTATTCCATAAACATCATCGCCGGGTGTTCGAGCAGCGCTTTGACGCGCTGGATGAACATGGCGGCGTCGTAGCCGTCGACGACGCGGTGGTCGAAGCTTGAGGAGAGGTTCATCATCTTGCGCACCGCGATGTGGCCGTTGTGGACGACCGGGCGTTCGATGATGGCGTTCGGGCCGATGATGGCGACTTCGGGGTGGTTGATCACCGGCGTTGTCACCACGCCGCCGATGGGGCCTAGGCTGGTGATGGTGATCGTGCTTCCCGAGAGTTCGTCCTTTGTCGCTTTGTTTTCGCGGGCGGCCGTCGAGACGCGGGCGACTTCGCTGGCTGCCTGCCAGAGGTCCATCGCTTCGGCGTGGTGGACGACGGGGACGATCAGGCCGTTCGCGGTTTGGGTGGCGACGCCGATGTGCACGGGGGCGAAACGGTGGACGACGCCGGCTTCGTCGTCGAAGCGGGCGTTGATCTGCGGGTAGTCGGGTAGCACGCGGACGAGCGCGCGCATAACGAACGGGAGCAGCGTCAGCTTCGGCTGGTCGGCGCGCTTGGCCGCGTTCATCTGCACGCGCAGCGCTTCGAGTTCCGTCATGTCGACTTCTTCGACATAGGCGAAGTGCGGGATGCGGCGTTTGGCTTCCTGCATCTTCTCGGCGATCTTGCGGCGCAGACCGATGACCTTGATCAGTTCTTCGCCTTCGCGCCGCGTGTTGCCGCCGCCGTTTGAGCGCGCGGTGGGCGCGCCCTTGGCGATGTAGGCGTCGAGGTCGGCATGGCTGATGCGGCCGGCGGGGCCGGTGCCGTGGATGAATTGCAGCTGGACGCCGAGTTCGTTTGCGCGCTGGCGCACGGCCGGCGAGGCGAGCGGCTTGTCGCCGAACTTGCGTGGGGCGGATGGCGCGACGGTGGCGGGTTCCGGCTTGGCGGCGACGGGTACAGGCTTCGGCGCCGGTTTCTTTTCTTCGAGTTTGGGCGGTGGCGGTGGCGCTGGTTTCGCGGCGGCCGGTGCGGTGGCGCCGTTCTTACCCTTGAAAAGCGCTTCGTTGCCTTCGCCTTCGACCTCAAGGATCACGATCGGGGCGCCGACGGGGGCCATTGAGCCCGGCTCGCCGTGGAGCGAGAGGACTTTGCCGCTGACGGGCGAGGTCATTTCGACGGTGGCCTTGTCGGTCATCACGTCGGCCAGCACCTGGTCGTCGATCACCGCGTCGCCGACCTTCACGTGCCAGGCGGCGAGCTCGACCTCGGCGATGCCTTCGCCGATGTCGGGCATCTTGATGGTGTGTTCACGCACGATCAGTTCTCCATCACGCGCTTGAGCGCCGCCGCTACCCGCGCGGGGCCGGGAAAGTAGTGCCACTCGAGCGCGTGCGGATAGGGCGTGTCCCAGCCGGTGACGCGCTCGATCGGCGACTCCAGGTGATAGAAGCAATGCTCCTGCACCAGCGCCACCAGTTCGGCGCCGAAGCCGCAGGTACGCGTGGCCTCGTGCACGACGACGCAGCGGCGTGTCTTCTTCACCGAGGCGACGATGGCGTCGAGGTCCAGCGGCCACAGGCTGCGCAGGTCGATCACCTCGGCATCGACGCCGCTCTCGGCCGCCGCCGCCTCGCTGACCCACACCATCGTGCCGTAGGCGAGCACGGTCACGTCGGCGCCGGGCCGCGTGATGCGCACCGACTCGAGCGGCACCGTGTAATGCCCTTCGGGCACCTCGCCGGCCGGGTGCTGCGACCACGGCACCACCGGCCGCTCGTGGTGGCCGTCGAACGGGCCGTTGTACAGCCGCTTGGGCTCGAGGAAGATCACCGGATCGTCGTTCTCGATCGCGGCGATCAGCAGGCCCTTGGCGTCGTAAGGGTTGCTCGGCATCACCGTGCGCAGCCCGCACACATGGGTGAACAGCGCCTCCGGGCTCTGGCTGTGCGTCTGCCCGCCGTAGATGCCGCCGCCGCACGGCATGCGCAGCGTCAGCGGCGCGGTGAAGTCGCCCGCCGAGCGATGCCGCAGACGCGCCGCCTCGCTGACGATCTGGTCACTGGCCGGATAGAAGTAGTCGGCGAACTGGATCTCCACCACCGGTCGCAAGCCATATGCGCCCATGCCGACTGCCGCGCCGACCAGGCCGCCTTCGCTGATCGGGGCGTCGAACACGCGCTGCGAGCCGTACTTGGCCTGCAAGCCCTCGGTGCAGCGGAACACGCCGCCGAAGTAGCCCACGTCCTCACCGAACACCACCACCTTGGGGTCGCGCGCGAGCATCACGTCCATCGCCGACCGCAGCGCCTGGATCATCGTCATGCGCGACACCGGCATGTCAGTGGCCATGCTCTGACTCCAACTGGGCGAGTTGCTGCTTCAGATGCGCCGGCATTTCCTTGTAGACATCCTCGAACATCGAGGCCACCGGTGGTGTATGGCCGTCGAGCAGCGTGCCGTGCGACTCGGCCTCCTTCTGCGCCGCCAGCACCTCGGCTTCGAGCTCCTTGTGCAGCGCGTCGTGCTGCGCATCGCTCCAGGCCTTGAGCGCCAGCAGATGCTGCTTCAGCCGCGCGATCGGGTCACCGAGCGGAAAGTGCTGCCAGTCGTCGGCGGGGCGATAACGTGTCGGGTCGTCGGACGTGCTGTGCGCGCCGCCACGGTAGGTGATCCACTCGATCAACGTCGGCCCCAGGTTGCCGCGTGCGCGCTCGGCGGCCCAGCGCGACGCAGCCAGCACGGCCAGGAAGTCGTTGCCGTCGACGCGCAGGCTCGCGATGCCGCAGCCGACGCCGCGCGCGGCAAAGGTGGTCGCCTCGCCGCCGGCGATGGCCTGGAAGGTGCTGATCGCCCACTGGTTGTTCACCACGTTCAGGATCACCGGCGCGCGGTACACATGGGCAAACGTGAGCGCCGTGTGGAAGTCGGCCTCGGCCGTGGCGCCGTCGCCGATCCAGGCCGAGGCGATCTTCGTGTCGCCCATGATGGCCGAGGCCATGCCCCAGCCGACCGCCTGGACGAACTGCGTGGCCAGGTTGCCCGAGATCGAGAAGAAGCCGGCGCGCTTGATCGAGTACATCACCGGCAGCTGCCGGCCCTTGAGCGGGTCGCGCGCGTTGCTCATCAGCTGGCACATCAGCTCCACCATCGACACGTCGTCGCGCGCCAGCAGCAGGCCCTGCTGGCGGTAGGTGGGAAAACACATGTCGCCCGGGTCGAGCGCCATCGCGTGCGCGGTGGCGACCGCCTCCTCGCCGAGGCACTGCATGTAGAACGAGATCTTCTTCTGCCGCTGCGCGATCAGCATGCGCGCGTCGAAGATGCGCGTCTTCATCATCGCGCGCAGGCCGCGTACCAGTTCGGCGGGCTGCACCTTGGGCGCCCATGGACCGACGGCACGGCCCTTGTCGTCGAGCACACGCACCAGGCTGTAGGCCAGGTCGGCGGTGTCCACCGGGGTGGTGTCCAGCGGCGGGCGTCGCACGTCGCCGGCCGGCGATACGTGCAGATAGGAGAAATCGGTGGCATGTCCCGGCCGGCCCGTGGGTTCGGGCACATGCAGGCGCAGTGGCTTGCGCTTGTTCATCGCTGTTCTCCGCGCCGGATCGTGTCAGGCCATGGGTCGATGGCCGGCTCGTGCGCCCCGCGGGATCACCGTGGGCCGCCGACCGTGGTGCGGTCAAGCGTAACGCATGCCCGCACCACCTGTCGATGACGCAGGATCAGGCGGCGGCCGGCAGGCGCAGCCGCACGGCCAGACCGCCGAGCTGCGGCGAGCGGCCGGCCGTCACCTCGCCGCGGTGCGTGGCGGCGATGCGCCGCACGATCGACCAGCCGAGTCCGCTGCCTGGCGCGTCGGTGCCGAGCACTCGAAAGAAGCGCTGGCCGATGCGGGCGAGGTCGGCCTCGCCCAGGCCCGGTCCGTTGTCCTCGACATCGAGCGTCACGACATCACCCTCGCGGCGCAGCCGCAGCTCGATCGTGGCATCACGCGGGCTGTAGCGGATCGCGTTGTCGATCAGGTTGCGCACCAGTGCGGCGAGCAGCGCCTCGTCGCCCGGCACGGTGCACGGCAGCGGCGCGTCGAGCGAGACGCGTTGACTCTTCTGCAGGGCGGCCGGTGCCAGTGCGGCCGTGACCTGGCGCGTCACGGCCGCGAGGTCGACGGACTCGGCGGCCAGCGTGTGGCCGGACTCGATCCGCGACAGCATCAGCAACTGCTCGATCAGCCGGCTGGCGCGGTCGCATCCCTCGAGCGTGGCGCGCAGTGCATGGGCGCGGGCGGCGTCGTCGGCCTCGCCCAGCGCCACCTGCGCCTGCGTGCGGATCGCCGCGATCGGCGTGCGCAGCTCGTGCGCTGCGTCGGCTGTGAAGCGCCGTTCGGACTCCATCAACTCGCCGATGCGGACGAACAGGGTGTTGAGCGCCGACAACATCGGCTGCATCTCCGACGGGGCGCCGGTGATCACCACCGGTTCGAGCGAGCGCGCCTCGCGTGCGGCGAGCGTGCGGCCGAGCAGGCGCAGCGGCCACAGGCCCTGGCGCACGGCCCACCAGATGGCCAGCGCCAGCAGCGGCAGCGCAGCCGCCACCGGCCACAGCGTGCTGCGCAGCACCGCGCGCAGGATCGACAGTCGCGCATCGACCTGCTCGCCGACGTAGACCTGCACGTCGTGTTCGGCGCCGATGGCAGCGAATACGCGCCAGCGCGTGCCGCCGAGGTCCAGTGTGCGAAAACCCGCCTCGAAGCGGCGGCCCGGCGGCACCATCGGCGCGCTGGGGGCGTTCGACGAGCGCAGCGCGAGGCGCCCCTCGTGCCAGACCTGGAAGGTGACGCGCGGCGCATAACGATGCAGCGACGGCGCGTCGATGCGCCGGTGCTCGTCGTGCTCGTCGTCCTCCTCCTCGCCGACCGCACGCACCTGCTGCGCCACCAGCAGAGCCGCGGCCTGCGCCAGGTGGCCATCGAGCAGTTCGTCGAGTTCGTGGCGAGCGTCGAACCAGGTGATCAGCCCCGACGCGAGCCACACCAGCGCAACCGCGCCCAGCACCAGCGCCAGCACCCGGCGCTGCAGCGAGCGAGGCGGCGGCGAAGGTGCCGTCATGCGTCGTCGTCGACCAGCTGGTAGCCGACGCCGCGCACGGTGCGGATGCGCTCGCTGCCGAGCTTGCGCCGCAGGTAGTGCACATGCACCTCGACAGTGTTGCTGTCGACCTCTTCGCCCCAGCTGTACAGGCGCTGTTCGATCTGCTCGCGGGTCAGCACACGGCCGGCGTGCAGCATCAGCACGTGCAGCAGGTCGTACTCGCGCGTCGACAGCGCGACGGGCTTGCCGTCGAGTTGCACCTTGCGGGTCGACGGGTCGAGCGCCAGTCCGCGCACGACGAGCAGCTCGGCCGGCTGGCCGTGCGCGCGGCGCACCAGCGCGCGCAGCCGCGCGGCCAGCTCGTGCAGATCCACCGGCTTGACGACATAGTCGTCGGCGCCGCGGTCGAGGCCCAGGATGCGATCGGGCACCGCGTCGCGTGCGGTCAGCACCAGCACCGGCAGCGTCACGCCCGCGCGGCGCACGGCCGCCAACACATCGAGTCCGTCCATGCGCGGCAGGCCGAGGTCGAGCACCGCGGCGGCGTAGGGCTCGGCGCGCAACTCGCGTTCGGCGGCTGCGCCATCGCGCACCCAGTCGACCTGGAAGCCGAGCTGCCGCAGCCCGGCGCGCAGGCCGTCGCCGAGCAGCGCATCATCTTCAGCGAGCAGGATGCGCATCGGGGTCCATTCTTCGCATCTCAATCGCGCTCGCCATGACGCCGCTCGTGTCCGTCGTGTTTTTCGATCCGTGTCGCGGTGGCGTCGTTGCCGGTCGGCGGTGCGCCGTCCCACTGCAGCCACCAGAAGCCGAGTACCGCGACCAGCATCAGCGCCGCCAGCGAACGCCAGGCGCGGGCGATGCCCTCGGCCGGCGGCGCATGCTTGCGGCCTGTGACCATGGCCGTCACCAGGTTCTCGTGGTGCGCCCAGCTGCCCACCAGCACGCCGGCCAGGTGCACGCCCACCAGCGCGAGCATCGCGTGGGCGACGCCGTCGTGCAGTTCCTCGAGCCACTCGCCGCCGAGTTCCTCGTAGGCGGCCCAGCCCGACAGCGCGGTCACGCCGGTCAGCAGCAGCAGGGCCACGATGGCCAGTGCGCCGGCCGGGTTGTGGCCGACGTGATGCTCGGGCTGCCCGCGCAGCAGGCTGGCCACGTAGCGCGAGACCGCGCGCGGACCGCGCACGAAGTCGCTGAAGCGCGCGTGCCGGGTGCCGACCAGGCCCCACAGGACGCGAAACACCAGCAACCCGGCCATCGTGTAGCCCAGTGTCACGTGCAGCAGGCGCCAGCGTTCGCTCTCGGCGGTGATCCAGGCGCCGACGAAGCTGAGCACCATCAGCCAGTGAAAGACGCGCACCGGCGCGTCCCAGACCAGGACGGATCGTGGGGTGGAGTTGTCGTTCATCAGGACCCTCATTGCGGAATGCGGATCTCGCGCTCGCGGAAACTGCCGATGTCGGCCTTGCCGTGGCAGGCCTGGCAGTTGCCGGCGCTTTTGATCGACGCGCGTTGCCAGACCGCTGGCGTGACCTCGCGGTGCTCGCGCACGAACCAGTCCGCGCGCGAGATGCGGTCCTGTGGCGGCACCTCGCGGACCTTCTTGTAGGTGCCCGCGTTCGCCGTCAACCAGCCGGTGATCGCCCGGCCGCTGGCGGCGTCGAGCGAGGCGTCGGTGCCGAAGTGGCGGGGAAGATCCGCCATCAGCCGCTGCCACGAGGCCGCGGGCAGCAGGCCCGGCGGGTAGGCCAGGTGGCACGAGCCGCACTCCTGCTGATACAGCGGCAGCAACGGCACGGCCAGGCCGCGGTCCTCGTCGGCATGGACGCTGCCGAGTCCGGCGAGCAGCGTGGTGACACCGGCGACAAAACGCCGGCAGATTGACATGGTCTTCATGGTGAGAAAGTTCCCGCTGGTGTCGATCAGGGTTTGAGCGTCATCAACCAGGCCAGCACGTCGGCCTTCTCGGCGGCTGCGCATTCACGGCCCAGCACGTCGTTGCAGTTGCGGCGGAACCACTTCTCGACCTTGGCGGCGTCGGTGAAGCGCTCGGCGTTGAACGCCGGGGCGAGTGCGCCGATCGGCTTGCCGGTCGAGGCATGCTTGCCGGTCTGCGTGGGCGTGGCGCCGTGGCACGACGCGCAACTCCAGTCGCGGCCATGCACGGTGGTGAACAGCGCCTGGCCGCGCGCCGCGGCGGCCGGCGCGCCAGCCTGTTGCGCGTAGTGGCCGAGCAACTCGGTGGCGGTGAGGGCGCGGGCAGCGCCGCCGGCCAGCGCGAGCGCGCCGGCCAGCGCGAGGGTGATGGGGGACAGTCGTTTCATGGCATCTCCAGTGACGCCATGCTCGTGGGTACGCCTTAGGGCAGTCTTAAGACGCACACGGCGGGTCGGACAAACGCCGCCGGGCGGCCACGCAGTCGCCACGCGGGGCGCGGGGCCGATCCGAGCGCCGCGTTCAGTTCGCTGGCGCCAGCGTGCCGACGCGGTAGCGCGGCAGCATGGCGTCGGCGCGGGCTGAATGCGGCCGGCCGCTGCCGGCGTAGCCTTTTGTGCGATAGGCTGCGCTCGCCTCACGGCCGCACCACACGCTCAGAACCTCGGGCTCGGCCGGATGCAGCGGCCCGTAGGTGCTGACGTCATAGACGGCGCCGTCGATCGCGAGCCAGCAGTCGTGGCTGTGCGCGTGGCGAGCCAGCTCGGTGGGCGTGATGCGCCGCGTGCTGCGATCGTCCACGGCCGGCGCGCTGGCCGCGGGCGCGGCGCTGGCCGGACTGCCGGCATCGGCAGGCGGGGTCACGCTGTCGTGCCACCCGTGCCAGGCAAAGGAGGCCACGCCGAGCCAGAACAGCGCGGTCGCCACGAGCACGACGACGCGCATCATCGGAAGTCGAAGCTCTCGCTGTGGATGCGCGCGGCACTCACGCCGCGCCGCGCCAGCTCGGCCTTCAGCCGCTCGATCAGCGGCGGCGGCCCGCACAGCTGCACCTCGCGCTCGTGCAGACCGGCCACCGGCTCGAGCCAGGCCGCGATGGTCGCCACC
>CALMQI010000260.1 GCA_937871935.1 uncultured Burkholderiales bacterium | reverse complement strand
GTTCGACATCGACACGGGCGGCGTTCGTGCCCGCAGCGCTGGCGGCGCGGTGATGCTCGACGGCGCGATCGCTCAAGTAGCGCACGCCGCTCACGCGGATGGCTTCCTCGTCCAGGCGATGGCGGACGATGGTCCCGCACTCTGTCACGTGCCTAAGGGTGCAGCCGGCTTACGCATCGATAGCAGAACGACAGTCGATGGCCGCGATCATGGCAACCTCGTGCTGTGTGACGTGCGTGGACACCGCGTGCTGGGTCCAGGAGCAAGCTCGTCCGCGATCGCGCGTCTCCATGACCTCGCGCTTGTGATGGCATCTGCAGAGCTTGCCGGGGTGATGGGCGCAGCGCTCGACATCACCGTGGAGTATCTCAAGATCCGAAAGCAGTTCGGCAAGCCGATCGGCAGTTTCCAGGCCCTGCAGCATCGCGCCGTCGACGCCTTCACCAGCATCGCATCGACGCGCTCGCTGTTGTTCCAAATCGCGGCACAGGGCGAAGCGATCGGCCCGGCGATGGCGTCGGCCTTGAAGGCGCACGCATCGGGCGAGGCGCTGAAGGTGACGAAATCGGCGATCCAGATGCACGGCGCGATCGGGTTCACCGACGAGCACGACATCGGGTTGTATCTAAAGCGCGCGATGTGGCTGTCGGCCTATCTCGGCAACGAGGCATTTCATCGCAGCCGGTTCGTTGCGGCCTCGGTCTGACCAGCGTCAAGGCAGCGCGTCTGTGGCGCCTTGGCAATTACCACTGCGGCGAATAATGTCCGCGCCGAAGCTCCGGTGGGGCGAAGTTCAGGGCAGATTATGAACCACATCGACAAGCTGTTCGGGCTCAAGGGCGAAGCGCGCGTGCGCTATCAGCACGGTGAATTCCAGGTGCTATCGCCCGGCGACTTCGTGCGTTGTGCCGTGAGCGGGCAGATCATCATGTTGTCGGACCTGCGCTACTGGAACGTCGAGCTGCAGGAGGCCTACGCCACTTCAGCGGTTGCAATGAAGCGCTACGTCGAATTGCGCCAGAAGGGCCGGATCAAGGTTTGAGAACCGAGTCGCCATCGAGAAACCATTGAACGATTCGCTACTTGTCGCAGCGATCAATCGTTGTCTCGCGCAAACCTTCGATCACCTGCCGAGCCGCCAATCCCAGGAGGATCTTGCACTGAAGTTCAGATCGCTTACTCCGCGGGAAGCCGAGGTGTTCGACCCCGTGGCTCAGAGATGCACCAGCCACGCCATCTCCAGCCGGCTCGGCATCAGCCAGCGGACCGTGAAGAGATCCTTTCACAGGTCGAACCTTTGGCTCGACGGTATCAGTTGGGGTCCTTAAGGCGGCTCCGCGGCGCCATCAGTTTACCGATCTGGATCAAGCAGGCTGCACCCATCAGCGACAATCCCAACAATATGACGAGCGGGAACAGCCCCTCCTGGGAAAAGAACGCGTTGAAATATGCAAGCGAGATGAATGCCGCCGCGATCCCGCCGATGGCGCCAAGCACGACGTTGACCAGCCCGCCAGCGTACAAACCGAAGATTACGCCGACGGCAAGTCCCGGATAAACGGCCGGCCAGAAATGATCACCCATCGATTTTCCCTTCACTAGAGCGCTTTCCGCTCGATTTGAATCAGAAGAAAGCGCTCTAGCCCTTTGTTTATCGCATTTTCTGCGGTTAACCGGGGTCCACTTAACCGGAAAATGCTCTATCGTCCTCACCGTGCACGCTTCGCTGCACCGGATATTTTCGGCTCAATGCAAATCCCACTTGCTTCACCGCACGCCCATCGGCTTACGTGACACCGAACGCCGCCGCGTATTTGATCGAGATCAAAGAGGTCGTCGATGAAGCGCAGGCAACGTGGCGCACAGCCTGCAACGAACCGGATCGGGAGCACACCATGGGCGACAGGGGAAAAATGCGGCTAGGCGCCTATTTCAATCCGACCGGCCATCACGTCGCGTCGTGGCGCCATCCGCGCGCCCAGAAGGACGCGCACGTCAACATCAAGCACTACGTCGAGATCTGCCAGACCGCGGAACGCGCCAAGTTCGACATGGTTTTCCTGGCCGACTCTGCCGCGACCCGGAAGGCAGATATCGAGGCGCTGTCGCGCTCGATTCAGTTCATCGCGAACTTCGAGCCGATCACGCTTTTGTCGGCCCTCGCAATGACGACGGAACGTATCGGACTCGTGGCTACGGCATCGACGAGCTACAACGAGCCCTACCACGTCGCGCGCAAATTCGCTTCCCTCGACCACCTCAGCGGCGGCCGGGCAGCCTGGAACGTCGTCACGTCGGGTTCGTCCGTGGAGGCCTTGAACTTCAGCCGCAGTGCGCCTTATCCGCACGCGGATCGCTACAAGCGCGCCCACGAGTTCGTCGAGGTCGTGACCGGTCTTTGGGACAGCTGGGACGACGATGCCTTCACGCGCGATCAGGAAAGCGGCATCTATTTCGATCGCGACAAGATGCATTGCCTCGATCACAGGGGACCCAATTTCCAGGTCCGCGGGCCGCTCAACGTGCCGCGCCCCCCGCAGGGCTGGCCGGTGATCGTGCAGGCCGGCGCCTCCGACGAAGGCATAGAGCTCGCGGCCCACTACGCCGAGGCGATCTTCAGCCCACACCTCACCATCGAGGCGGCGAAGCCCTACTACGACAAGCTCAAGAGCAGCATGCGCAAGCATGGCCGCGATCCCGACCACTGCAAGGTGCTGCCGGGCCTCAGCGTGATCGTGGCCGACACCGAGGCGGTCGCGCGCAAGGACTACGACTTCATACAATCGCTGATCCATCCCATCGTTGGTCGGGAGATCCTCTCCACAATGCTCGGCGAAATGGATCTCTCCAAGTACCCGCTCGACGAGCCGCTGCCTGCGGTCCTGCCCCCTACCAACGGCAGCAAGGGCCACTACGACAGCATTCTCGAGATGGCGCGCCGGGAGAACCTCACGATCCGCGAACTCGGCAAGCGCGTGGCCGGCGCGCGCGGCAAGAACGTGTTCGTCGGCAACCCGAAGCAGGTTGCGGACTACATGGAGGAATGGTTCGTCAAGGGCGCATGCGATGGGTTCAACGTGATGCCGCCCTATATCCCCGGTGCACTCGATGACTTCTGCAATCTGGTCGTTCCCGAGTTGCAGAAGCGCGGTCTGTTCCGCACGGAGTACGAGGGGCGGACCCTGCGCGAGAACCTCGGGCTGCCGCGCCCGCAGAGCCGGTATGTGCAGGCAAGCAGGACGGGCGGCACGGGCGCCAGCGCCGCGGAATGACGCCCCTGCCTGATTACGCCGCCTCGTAGTTCACCACGAAATCCTCCGGCGGCGTCGGACCCCACAGGTAGAACGAGTCCTCGTCGGCGTGGTGGCCGGTCTGCCAGTTCTGGCCACGTGCGATATAGTCGATATCGCAGGTGTACTCGGTGAAACTGCCCCAGGGGTCCTGGACGTAGTGGAAATAGTTGGAGCCGAGCACGTGCCGGCCGAGTCCCCAGCCCTTCTGGTGCCCCTTGTCGGCCATCTGCATGGCGGCCAGCCCGATGTCGTCGATGCACGCCATGTCCCAGCTCGAATGATGGATGCCTGGCGCACTCGATTGCGCGAAGGCGAGGATGTGGTGATCGCTGCCATGGATCGCGTGCATGAAGCCGACCTTGCTGGCACGATCGGACAAACGCAGGCCGAGGTTGGCCGAATAGAACGCGATGGCCTGCTCGATATCGGCAGTGAACGACAGCATGTGCGACATCCGGCGCGGTCTTGCCACCGGCGCCTTGGCACGCACCGGCGCGCCGGCAATTCCCTCGGGCGACGACGCGAATGTCCCACTCATTTTGCTGTCGACCGACGATTTGGCGGCGACGTTGATCTCGAGCAGCAGCCCGTTGTGGTCGCGCAACCAGATGCCGTTGCTCTGGAAGCCCGCGGGCGCATCGAGCAGCGCGACGCCGTTCGCTTCGAGATGGCTCTTGAAGCGCGGCAAGTCGTCGGCAAAGCACCCGAACGAAATGTGGTGCAGCCGCTTGCTCGGCCCTTCGCCGATGACGCCCCAGGTGTGGTCGCTGCCGTAGGTTCTCAGGTGGAGCGTGCCGCCCCGCTCGCGGACATCGAGGCCGAAATCGGTGAAGTAGCGCTGGGCAACCTGCAAGTCGGGCACCAGCAGTGAGAAGTGGTCGAGGGAATGCACGCCGAGCGCCTCGCCTCGTGCGCTTGCTCCGACAAATCCGCGTTGCGCGGTCATGTGATCGTCCTTTCGGAATTGCTTTCAAGTTGCCAGCTGCAGAGCCGCCCAACCGACGGCGGGCGGCTCTGCAATGCTGGAGATAGTGCACGCGGCTGGAAAATCACGCCGCCGTCAGATTGCCGAAGCGCTGCAGATTTTCTCTCTGCTTGTCGTTGCGCGGCGGCAGCTTGAACAGGCGCGCGGCGGTGCCGCCAAGAATATTGTGCTTGGCCTTCTCCGAGAGCCACGGCAGGTCCGAGACCGTCGAGGGCAGATCGAAATCCCAGTGCGGGTAATCCGAGGCGTAGAGCAGCTGCGTCTCCGCATTCATCATGCGGAACGTGGTCTGCATCGCCTCGTGGTCCTGGATCTCCATCGGCTGCGTCGTATAGTACATGTCGCGCATGTAGTCGGACGGCTTCTTCTTGAGCAGCGGCGCCTCGGACGGCCGCAGCATGTATTCATGATCGATGCGCTGCATGACGAACGGGATCCAGGCAAGACCCGCCTCGATCCAGATCACGGGCAGCTTCGGGAAGCGCTCGCCGATGCCGTTGACGATCCAGTTCGTGCAATGAATGATATTGTACCAGGAGAACCCGAGCGCATGCGCCGATAAGAAGCGATTGCAGCTCTGGAAGGTGTGGTCGCCCCAGTTCGGACCCGAATGGAACGACAACACGAGGCCGCGCTCCTCGAGTGCCCGATAGGTCTTCATATAGCGGTTGTCGTGTACGGCGGTCTTCGGGCGCACCGTGGTGACCATGAACCCGCCGACCCCCTTGCGTCCGCCGAACGTCTCGACCTGGCGAAAGGCAGCGTCCGGATCATTGAACGGCAGGCACAGCATCGAGAAGAAGCGGCCCGTGTTCTCCGGCAGCACGACCTCCGTCAGCCAGCGATTGTAGGCCCAGCACAACTCGACCTCCATTTCCGCCTGCGGATGCAGGCCGATCGAAAGCATGCCGGTGGGAAACAGGCAGGAGTAGTCGACGCTCATCGCATCCATCCAGCGGTGGCCAAGCTCGATGTCGCGAACCTTGTGCGTGGTCTTTTCCGAGGCGCGCAGCGGATAGCGCGTCACGCGGCCGCCCATGTCCTGGTAGCCGACGCTCTGCGGCATGACGGTGCCACGGCTCTTTGCGCGCCCGGAGAGCGCGAGTTGCTTCAGGACGTCGTTCTCCATGAACGGTAGAATCTCGGCGAAATTCTCGTTCTCGTAGTGATGGGCGTCGACGTCGACGATCAGCATCTCGTCGAACTTGCGCTGTTTGGCCTGCTCGGCGGCGTGGGCCAGCAGCTTGGTCGTGTTGAGTTCCGCGACGGTGACGCGTCGGCCGCGATCGGCGATGAGATCCATGGGTCGCTCCATTATTGTGATGGTGGATTGTGATGGTGGTGGTGGAACACCTGCCGGGACCCGCGCCAGACCGCAGGCCGATGAATTCTGCACGGATGCAAATCTCACACGGCGACGAAGAGGTCGTCGCCCTTCTTCACGACCTTGTATTTCTTCAGCCGTTGTTTGCGGTCGGCGATGCACTGGCCGGTCTTGATGTCGAATTCCATGCCATGCCAGGGACAGACGAAATTCATGTCCTTCTCCGAGAAGAACAGGCCCTTCGATGTCTTGTCGGGGTTCAAGTGCTCCTCGACCTTGGCAATGGTCATGCCTTCGCAGGCGGGTCCGCCCTGGTGCAGGCAATAGTTCGAATAGGCGTAAAGCTCGCCCTGGTGATTGAAGACGCCGATCTCGTGCGCCCCGATCCGCACGATCCTGCGGTCGCCCTCCTTGAACTCGGATGACTTGCAGACGAATTGCTCGGCCATGGCAGGTTTTCCTCCGTATCGGCTTGCTTTCGACATGCCCTGGTCTCATCGGCCTCGCCGGAAACCAAGCCGCGGCAGTCGACGATGGAGTGCGCACGGGGAGTCTTGATCTCGATCAATTTTGCGCCTGCGGAGGTGGGCAAGACAGCATGTCGCGCGATGCGGGTACCCATCGGTATCGGGCGTTGACCTGGATCAATCGAAGTATGCCGCAAAACTGGAAGCATGTATCCGAGGCCGCCGACATCTGGAGGAAACGATGCGCATCGAGAAATTCCATCACGTCGCGTTCCGCTGCACCGATGCGAAAGAAACCGTCGATTTCTACAAGCGCGTGCTCGATATGGATCTGATCGGCGCGATGGCGGAGGATCGCGTGCCTTCGACCAAGGAACCCGACCCCTACATGCATATCTTCCTCGATGCAGGGAACGGCAACATCCTCGCCTTCTTCGAGTTGCCCAACTCGCCGGCGATGGACCGCGACCACAACACGCCGGAGTGGGTCCAGCACATCGCGTTCAAGGTCGGCAGCGTGAAGGACCTCGAGGACACCAAGGCCCGGCTCGAGGCCGACGGCATCGCGGTGATCGGCATCACCGACCACACGATCTTCAAGTCGATCTACTTCTTCGACCCCAACGGCCATCGGCTTGAACTGGCTGCTGACACCGCGACGCCCGCCATGCAGCACAAGCTCGACGACGTGAAGTGGGCCATGCTGGAAGAATGGAGCCGCACCAAGCGCGCGCCCAAGCACGCCGCCTGGATGCACGAGAAGGAATTCGCCGCGTCCTGACGCGGCCTGCCCACCCACTCGCACCATGCTGAAGACCTACAGCTACCCGAAGTTCCCCTATCGCCAGAGCGAGGAACAGAAGACCGGCCGCGCCGAAGTCCACCCGGTAGTGGTGGTGGGTGCCGGCCCGATCGGCCTGACGATGGCGCTCGATCTCGCCGCACGCGGCCTGCGCGTGGTGGTGCTCGACGACAACGACACCGTGAGCATCGGCTCGCGTGCCGTGTGTTACGCCAAGCGGCCGCTGGAGATCTGGAACCGGCTGGGCGTGGCCGCGCCGATGGTCGAGCGCGGCATCAGCTGGAAGGTCGGCAAGGTGTTCTTCCGCAACGACCTCGCTTACAGCTTCGACCTGCTGCCCGAGCCTCACCACCAGATGCCGGCCATGATCAACCTGCAGCAGTACTACCTGGAGGAGGCGCTGGTCGGTGCGTGCATGCGGCACGAGCGCGTGGACCTGCGTTGGAAGCACAGGCTGCTGAGCCTGACGCAGGACGACGAGCAAGGCGCGCAG
This sequence comes from uncultured Burkholderiales bacterium, assembly GCA_937871935.1. GTDB lineage: Bacteria > Pseudomonadota > Gammaproteobacteria > Burkholderiales > Burkholderiaceae_C > JAEUPI01. The sequence continues at coordinate 19,995 of CALMQI010000260.1, read as the reverse complement.
CTCACCGTGGAGACGCCTGATGGTGTCTTTCGCATGCGGGCCGACTGGGTGATCGCTTGCGACGGCGCCAACAGCGACACGCGACGCCTGCTCGGCGCCGAGTTCACCGGCCAGTTCTTCCAGGATCGATTCCTGATCGCCGACGTGGTGATGCAGGCTGACTTTCCCACCGAACGCTGGTTCTGGTTCGACCCGCCGTTCCACCCCAACCAGTCGGTGCTGTTGCACAAGCAGGCCGACAACGTGTGGCGCATCGACTTCCAGCTCGGCTGGGACGCCGACCCCGAAGAAGAGAAGAAGCCCGAGCGCGTGATCCCGCGCATCCAGGCCATGCTGGGCGAGAAGGCGAAGTTCGAGCTCGAATGGGTGTCGGTCTACCAGTTCGCCTGCCGCCGCATGAAGGACCTCCGTATCGGCCGCGTGCTGTTCGCCGGCGACGCCGCGCACCAGGTGTCACCGTTCGGCGCGCGCGGCGCCAACACGGGCGTGCAGGACGTCGACAACCTGGCCTGGAAGCTGGCGCTGGTGCACGGCGGACGCGCACCGGTGGCGCTGCTCGACAGTTATCACGAGGAGCGCGCCTTTGCGGCCGACGACAACCTGCTGAATTCCACGCGCTCGACCGACTTCATCACGCCCAAGAGCAAGGGCAGCCGGCGCTTGCGCGACGCGGTGCTCGAGCTCGCCAAGACCGAGACCTTCGCGCGGCCGCTGGTCAACAGCGGGCGGCTGTCCACGCCGACGCCCTACCTGCAGTCGTCGCTCAACACGCCGGACGCGGCACCGTTCAAGGGTCGCATGTTGCCCGGCACGCCTTGCGCCGACGCACCGGTGTTGAAGAGCCATGCGCCCGCGTGGCTGCTGCCGCAGTTCGGCGAGGGCTTCACGCTGCTTTGCTTCGGCGAACCCGGCGTCGCCTCGGTCGCCGTCGGCGACGTGCCAGCCCGTGTGCTGCGCGTGGGCACCGACATCGTCGACGCGGAGGGCGTGCTGACCGAGCGCTACGATGGCCAGCCGGGCACCTGCTACCTGATCCGGCCCGACCAGCACGTGGCCGCGCGTTGGCGGCGATTCGACAAGGCGCTGGTCGAGTCAGCCCTGCGGCGTTGCCTGGCACTGCATTGAACGAGGCGAACACCATGCCGCTGATCCACACGCCCAACATCGCCGACCCCGACAGCTTCTACGAGGAACTGATCGCCGCCCAGCGCGACCTCAGCGACGAGCAGGCCGAGCTGATGAACGCCAAGCTGATCCTGGTGCTCGCCAACCAGGTGGGTGACCGTGCCACACTCACTGAGGCGCTGGCGCTGGCCCGGCCCAAGATCTGACGAAGAGACCGCACACTCATGAGCACCAAGAAATTCGCCTCGCAGGCCGACCTGGAAGAAAAGAACGTCACCTTCTCCAAGCTCTCCGACCACGCCTATGCCTACACCGCCGAGGGTGACCCCAACACCGGTATCGTGGTCGGCGACGACGCCGTGATGGTGATCGACACCCAGGCCACACCGGTGATGGCCGCCGACGTGATCCGCCGCATCCGCGAGGTCACCGACAAGCCGATCAAGTACGTGGTGCTGAGCCACTACCACGCGGTGCGCGTACTCGGCGCCAGCGCGTACGAGCCCGACCACATCATCGCCAGCCAGGACACCTACGACCTGATCGTCGAGCGCGGCGAGGCCGACAAGGCGAGCGAGATCGGGCGCTTTCCGCGCCTGTTCCGCGCCGTCGAGTCGGTGCCTGCCGGCCTGACCTGGCCGACCATCACCTTCACCGGCAGGATGACGGTGTGGCTCGGCAAGCTCGAGGTGCAGCTGCTGCAGCTCGGCCGCGGCCACACCAAGGGCGACACCGTCGTCTGGCTGCCGCAGGAGAAGGTGCTGTTCTCCGGCGACCTGGTCGAGTACGACGCCACGCCGTATGCCGGTGACGCCTACTTCCAGGACTGGCCGAAGACACTCGACAACCTCGCGGCGCTGAGGGCCGAGCGGCTGGTGCCGGGCCGCGGCGCGGCGCTGTCGGGTGCGGCGCAGGTCAAGGCGGGACTCGAGGGCACGCGCTCGTTCGTCAGCGAGCTCTATGCCAGCGTCAAGTCCGGCGCCGCGGCCGGACGCGACCTGCGCGCCGTCTACCGTGAGACCTTCGAGCGCCTGAGCCCCAAGTACGGCCAGTGGGTCATCTTCAACCACTGCATGCCGTTCGACGTGACCCGCGCCTACGACGAGGCCACGCAGTTCCCCGACCCGCGCATCTGGACCGCCGAGCGCGATCAGCAGATGTGGGCCGCGCTGGAGGGCTGAGCCGCCGTCAGCGCGCGCAGGCGAGCAGCACGTCGGCCAGCGCCCGCGGCGCGCTGACCATCGCGTCGTGTCCGGTGGCGATCTCGACCACGCGCCAGCCCGGCTCGGCGCGCACCCGCCGGCGCATCGGCGCAATGCTGGGCCAGGCCGGATCGGTGCAGTCGACAAAGGTGCGCGGCACTTCGGCCACGCGCCGGGCGTCGAACTGCAGCGGCTCCTGGTACATCGCGAAGGGATGCGGTGTCTGCCGCCGGTTAACCCAGTCCTTGTCAGCCCCGGTCAATCCGAATAAGCCGGCGTCGGGCGGCGGCAGCGCGCCACGCGGATCTGCAGCCGCTGCGGCAACGCGTGACGCGACAAGATCGGCGCCATGGTGCGAGGCCCAGCATTCACCCGGATGCGGCACCACGGCGTCGACGTACACCAGGTGCCGCAGGCGGCGGTCGCCGCCGCGGGCCAGCCAGGCGTCGGCCGCACCGGTGATCACGAGCCCGCCGTAGCTGTGGCCGACCAGCACCACGTCGGTCAGCTCTTCGTTCTCGATCAGGCTCACCACGTCGGCGATGTGCGTGGCCAAGCCGATGTCGCGCCTCAGCAGGTGCGCGCGCTCGCCGACGCCGGTGAGCGTGACGGCATGGGCCGGCTGGTCGCTCGCGCGCAGTAAGGGCACGACGCGCGACCAGCACCAGGCGCCGTGCCAGGCGCCGTGCACCAGCACGAAAGCAGTGCCGCTCACGACAGTGTCACGCGCGCGAACTTGCGTTTGCCCACCTGCAGCACGAAGCGGCCGGCAGCGACCTTCAGCGCCTTGTCGCTGATCGTCGCGCCGTCGATGCGCACGCCGCCCTGCTCGATCAGGCGCAGCGCCTCGCTGGTGGACGGCACCAGGCGCGCCTGCTTGAGCAGCTGGCCGATGGCCAGCGGGGCACCGGCCAGCGCCACCTCGTCGATGTGGTCGGGCACGCCGCCACGCGCCCGGTTCTCGAAGTCGGCCTGCGCGGCGTCGGCCGCGGCGGTATCGTGGAAGCGCGTGACGAGTTCGCGCGCCAGCATCACCTTGGCGTCCTTGGGGTTGCGGCCGCCCGCCACCTCGGCCTTCAGCGCGGTGATCTCGGCCTCGGAGCGCGCGCTCAACAGCATGAAGTAACGCCACATCAGCTCGTCGCTGATCGACAGCACCTTGGCGAACATGGTGTTGGCGTCTTCGGTGATGGCGATGTAGTTGTTCTTCGACTTCGACATCTTCTCGACGCCGTCGAGCCCTTCCAGCAGCGGCATCGTCAGGATGCACTGCGGCTCCTGGCCGTACTCCTGCTGCAGGTGGCGGCCCATCAGCAGGTTGAATTTCTGGTCGGTACCGCCCAGCTCGAGGTCGCTCTTCAGCGCCACCGAGTCGTAGCCCTGCATCAGCGGGTAGAGGAACTCGTGCACGCTGATCGGCGAGTTCGACTCGAACCGCTTGCGGAAGTCGTCGCGCTCCATCATGCGCGCCACGGTGTAACGCGCGGCCAGCTGGATCATGCCGCGGGCACCGAGCGGGTCGCTCCATTCGCTGTTGTAGCGAATCTCGGTCTTCTGCGGATCGAGCACCAGCTTGGCCTGGTCGTAGTAGGTCTTGGCGTTGGCTTCGATCTGCTCGCGTGTCAGCGGCGGCCGTGTGGTGTTGCGCCCCGACGGGTCGCCGATCATCGAGGTGAAGTCGCCGACCAGGAAGATCACCTGGTGGCCCAAGTCCTGCAGCTGGCGCATCTTGTTCAGCACCACGCTGTGGCCCACATGCAGGTCGGGTGCCGTCGGGTCGAGGCCCAGTTTGATGCGCAGGGGCTGGCCCGTCGCGTCCGCGCGCGCCAGCTTCTTCAGCCAGTCGGCCTCGGGCAGCAACTCGTGGCAGCCGCGCCGCGAGACCGCCATCGCCGCGCGCACCCGGTCGGTGATCGGGAAATCAGACATCATTTGCCGCAGCTGAGGGACGGGACATGGCTTGAATGGGTGCTTTTCCGCGGGGGGGCCCACGGGGTGGCCGGTATACTGCGGCCCTGGCGAGCCGATGTCTTAGCGTCCGCTCACTCCGGTTGACAGGCTGTCGTTCGACCGCCGCGATTGTAGGGGCCAGCGTCTCGCGCGATCGGCCCGCCGGGTCGGGCAAGGCGTTTGCCACCGACCTGCGGGTCGGCAGAGCCTGGCGGTACGGCGTTGGAATGGAACCGAGCAGTTGATCAAAGGCCTTCGATCATCGAGCCTGCACCTGCAATGGCAGGTTGAGCAAGCGATCCGTCGTCACCACCGAGCGCTGGCGACGGGCGTGGTCGCGCTGCTGTCGGGATTCGCGATCACCGCGTTCGGTATTGCGCCGATGGCGCCCGACGCAGCCAATCTGCCGCGTACCACGATTGCCTACCCGATCGAGCCGCCGGGCTTGCCGAGCCAGTTGCTGGCGCTCGCTTCGCAGAACCTGATGCTGGCGCGCACCGAACTCACGCGTGCCACCGACACCGCCGACACGCTGCTGCGTCGCCTGGGCGTTTTCGATCCGGCTCTGGCTACTTTCATGCGGGCGAACAACGATACGCGCCGCCTGTTCGAGGGCAAACCCGGCAAGCAGATCCAGGCGCGCGTCGACGCCGACGGGGCGGCGTATGAGCTCGTGGCCCGTTTCGCGCCGGGCAACGTGTCGCAGCAGCAGACGCACTTCACCCGAGTCACCATCGAACGCACGTCGGGCAACTGGCGCGCCAGCGCGGAGCTGGTGCCGCTGCAGGCTCAGGTACGCGTCGGGGGCGGCACGATCGAGACCTCGCTGTTCGCTGCCACCGACCATTCGAACCTCAGCGACTCGATCGCGGTGCAGCTGGTCGAGCTGTTCGCCGGCGACATCGACTTTCACCGTCAGCTGCGGCGCGGTGACACCTTCAGCCTGGTCTACGAGGCGTTGATGGCCGACGACCATCCCATCACCTGGGGCGAAGGTACGGGCCGCATCCTCGCCGCCGAGTTCGTCAATGCCGGCAAGGTCCATCAGGTGCTCTGGTACGCCGACGCCGGCGGCAAGGGCGAGTACTTCGGACCGGACGGGTTGAGCCGCCGGCGCACCTTCCTTGCCAGCCCGATGGCGTTTTCGCGCATCACCTCGGGCTTTGCGATCCGCATGCATCCGATCCTGCGCGACTGGCGTGCGCACCGTGGCGTGGACTATGCGGCACCCCACGGCACACCGGTGCGCGCGGTCGGCGAAGGTATGGTCGAGTTCGTGGGCTGGCAGAACGGCTACGGCAACGTCGTGCAGATCGAGCACGGCAACGACAAGAGCACGCTGTACGCGCACCTGAGCCAGGTCGATGTGCGGCGAGGCCAGCGCATCGAGCAGGGCCAGCGCATCGGCGCGGTCGGTGCCACCGGCTGGGCCACCGGCCCGCACCTGCATTTCGAGTTCCGCGTGCGTGGCCAGTTCCAGGATCCGAGCAAGATCGCCCGGGCGTCGGAATCGGCCATCGTCACCGCCGCCGCGCGGCCGCGCTTCCTGGACGTCGTGCGCCAGTACCAGCGCCAGCTCGAAGTGGCCGACTCGCTGCGCGACGCACCGAGTTTCGGGGAATAACGCGCCGGTAACCACCGACGTGTTGATCGATTCGCCCGGCAACGCTTCTTTGTACGCTGGCGTGATGTCGGGTACGTCGCTCGACGGCATCGATGCCGTGAGTAGCAGTTTGGCCGTCCGACGAAGACGATCGCGCGATGAAGGTGCAGGGCCACATGCACCGGCCGTACCGCGGCACCCTGCGCGACGAGTTGCTGGCATTGAACACGCCTGGCGCAAACGAACTGCATCGCAGCGCCGTGGGCCGCCAACGCGGTGGCGCTCGCCTATGCCGACACGGTGGGTGCGCTGCTGAGCCAACTGTCGTGTGACGCGTCGCTGGTGCGCGCGGTCGGTGCGCATGGCCAGACCGTGCGGCATCAGCCCACAGGTGAAGCGCACGAGCGCTACACGGTGCAACTGCTCAATGGTGCACTGCTGGCCGAACGGGTCGGCGTCGACCATCTGATGCGCCGCTTGACGGCCTTGCTGCCCAGCGTGGCAGTTCGCACCAGTGCGGCGTTCGGGTTGCAGCCTGACCAAGTGGAGGCGGCTGCGTTCGCCTGGCTGGCCCGGGCGTTCTGCGCCGGGCGGCCCGGCAACCAGGTCGCGGTCACCGGCGCCGGCGGGCCTCGCGTGCTGGGCGCCCTTTCTCCGGCTGGCGCCCCGCACCGTTGAAACGAAGACGGCCGCATACGCGGCCGTCGAGGCAGGGCAGTGAAGTATCAGGCCGAGAAGCTCGACCCGCACCCGCAAGTGGTCGTCGCGTTGGGATTCTTGATCACGAACTGCGCGCCTTGCAGATCCTCCTTGTAGTCGATCTCGGCACCGACCAGATACTGCAGACTCATCGCGTCGATCAGCAGCGTGACGCCATTCTTGGTCATCTGTGTGTCGTCGTCGTTGACCGCCTCGTCGAACGTGAACCCGTACTGGAAGCCGGAGCAGCCACCTCCTTGCACGAACACGCGCAGCTTCAGCTCGGGGTTGCCCTCCTCTTCGACCAACTCGCGAACCTTCCCCGCGGCGCTGTCGGTGAAGATCAGCGGCGCCGGCATCTCCAGGCTGGCATTGGCGGCGGTTTCGGCAACAGCGTTCATGACGACTCCTATCAGACCCGACAGTGTAGAGCCTGGTGGCGGGCCGATCTGCCGTAGGGTCTTGGTCGGCTGCCCCGCCAGCGCTGGGCGTCAGGCCGTCAGGGCTTCGTTCGACGCCGCCAGTACGAGCGACGGGCGCTCGGCCGCCTTCAGCGGACGCAACTCTCCATCGACCTGGGCACCCTGGTGCATCTCGAGAGCCTCGTAGCGGATGTCACCGACCACGCGAGCCCGGGGCTGCAGCTCGAGCAGGGTGTAGGACTCGACCGGTCCGTGAACCTCGCCGTTGATGATGATGTGTGCCGCCTTGACGCGGCCATGCACCTTGGCGTTCTCGCTGATGACCACCACGCTCGGCACACTGTCATCGGCGATCACATCGCCGCGTACCTCGCCGTCGACCCGCAGGCCCTCGGTGAAGCGGATTTCGCCTTGCAGCACGGTGCCGTCGCCGATCAGCGTGCGGATCGGGGGTTGCGCCTTCTTGCCAAAGATCATCGAGTCAGCCCTCCAACGACAAAGTTCGGTTCGTCCGCACTGAGAATCCTACAGCCGGACGGTCTGGGTCACGCGCACACCGCCAGTGTCGTCCATGACCTTGACCTGCACCGTCTTGACGACGGCCTCGGTCGGGAACTCGAGCAGGCCTTCGACCCGCGCGTACTGCTTCAACTGCAGCGGCTTGGTGCCACCCGGCATGGGCAGGCTCCAGGGTCGCCCATCCAGCGTGCCGCCCAGCGTCAACTCGTAACGACCGCTGAATTCGCGAATGGACTTGCCACTCTGCGTCACCATCATCTGGAAGCGCAACTGACCCGGCCCACGCGGCTCGGCGTTGAGCGCGCGTACGGCAAGCCCACCGGTGCCGGTGGGCGGGAACATGCGCTCGAAGATTCCAAGGTCGGCCTTGAGCGCCAAGTAGTCGGTCTGCATTTCCTTCAGCTGGCTGGCCAGCCTGTCCTGCGTGGCGCGTTCCGCCTTCAGCAGGCTCTCGGCCGTATTGGCGATCGACTGCGATTTGTCCCGCTCCTCGCGCAACTGTTGCACCTCGACACGCAATCGGTTCAGTTCGTCCTTGGCACCACGCTCCAGGCCGGCGATGTCCTTGCCGAACTCGAAGGCCCACAGGCCGATCGCGGCGGAGAAGCCGAACACCACGGCGATCACGGCCCAGCGCAGTGGCCAGGGCAGATGACGCGTGACGATCACGCGCGGGGCGCTGATCGACAGTCGACGGCGGAACAACTTCCAGCGCATGCAGGGTGCAGAAGAACTCGAGGCCGCATCGTAGCGGCCTCGGCTGCAGCCCTGAATCGATTGATGCCGGTCAGCGCTTGCTGAACTGCTTGCGACGGCGCGCGCCGTGCAATCCGACCTTCTTTCGTTCGACTTCGCGCGCATCGCGCGTCACGAAACCGGCGCGGCTCAGGTCGGGCTTCAGCGCAGCGTCGTAGTCGATCAGCGCACGGGTGATGCCATGGCGAACAGCACCGGCCTGGCCGGACTCGCCGCCGCCGTGCACGTTGACCTTGATGTCGAAGGACGCATCGTTGCTCGTCAGCAGCAGCGGTTGCTTGACCACCATGATGGACGTCTGCCGCCCGAAGTACTGGTCGACCGGCTTGCCGTTGACCAGGATCTGGCCGGTGCCCTTCTTGATGAACACGCGGGCCACCGACGACTTGCGACGGCCCGTGCCGTAGTTCCAGTTTCCGATCATCACCGCTCCTTCAGACTTGCAGCGCGCGTGGCTGCTGTGCGGTGTGCGGGTGCGTGGCACCGGCGTACACCTTCAGTTTCTTGATCATCGCGTAGCCCAGCGGACCTTTGGGCAGCATGCCCTTGACCGCCTTCTGCAAGGCGCGCCCAGGGTGCTTGGCCTGCATGTCCTTGAACTTGGTGGCGTAGATGCCGCCCGGGTAACCGCTGTGCCGGTAGTAGATCTTCTGCTCGGCCTTGTTGCCGGTGACGCGGATCTTGTCGGCGTTGACAATGACGATGAAATCTCCGGTATCGACGTGAGGCGTATAGATGGGCTTGTGCTTGCCGCGCAAACGGAGTGCCACTTCGCTGGCGACACGTCCGAGCACCTTGTCGGTGGCATCAATCACAAACCACTCGTGCTTCACTTCGGCCGGCTTGGCACTGAAGGTCTTCATGAGGGTCTCTCTGGGGAATGCACACCATGCAAGGCGTGCCGACTAGGTGGCTGTCCGGATCGGGCATCGTGTCGGCCCGCGGCATCGCTTGTATTTGCGACCGCGCGGGCACCTGTACCCCATCCACCCCGCCACCGACGGGAAAGCCCGAAAGTATAGCGTCACGACAACTGGGCTGCCTCGCTAGCCGAATTGCTGCAAAGCAACATTCAACTAGGCTGATCTCGACTTCCCTGTAGGATGAGGGTTAACCCTATGAAAGGGACTGCCTTGAATCCCATGGAACTGCAACCCTCAAGTCCGGCCTCTCGGCCGCCGACGTCGTTGCCCGGACCTGGCCCGCAACCGCCCGTGCCGCGCCAGCATCTGCCCTGGATCCCAATCCGGTCATTGTCGGAGAGGCATCGGCCGCGGATCTTGTTGCACCTGCTGGAGCTAGCGGACCGCGATCGCTACCTGCGTTTCGGCTATGCCGCGTCGGACTCGCAGATCACACACTACGTCGACCGGCTCGACTTCGACCGCGACGAGGTTCTGGGCGTCTTCAACCGCCGCCTGCGGTTGCTGGCGATGGCGCACCTGGCCTATCTGACTACTCACGATGGCCAGCCAGTCACCCAGGCTGAGTTCGGCGTTTCGGTCGCCGGCCGCGCCCGCGGCCGGGGCTACGGCAGCCGGCTGTTCGACCTGGCGGTGCTGCATGCACGCAATCGCGGCGTGCAGACCTTGCAGATCCATGCGCTGAGCGAGAACTCGGCGATGCTGCGTATCGCCCGCAACGCCGGCGCCACGGTCATCCGCGACGGCGGCGAAAGCGAGGCGTCGCTGCGGTTGCCACCCGAGACGCTCGCCTCGCGGATGGAGCAGTTGGTCGAGGACGGGGCGGCCGAGATCGACTACCACTTCAAGCAGCAGGCCCATCGGGTCGGCGCCCTCCTGCACACGCTCGGCGGACGGGCAGAGGTCGAATCGCACGACGATCGGCCGACCAAGTAGCCGCGCAGGACAGCCGGCCGGGAACTCGACCCGCAAGCATGGGGTCAGCCGGGGCTTGCCTGAGGTTAATATCGCGGCCAGCCGCACCCGAGGGTCTCTCTCGTCGAGCGAGCGGTCACCGCGGAGATTCGACTTGGCTGACTACACCTTCTGCACGCGCGTCTGATCATGCAACAGACCCTGCCGTGGCTCGTCGCGCTGATCGCGGTCGCCGTCCTGGCGCCTGCCGTCGTCTGGTTTGCCCTGCGGCCGCGGGTGCCGAAGATCAAACCGCTGCCCACCGAGTGGAACCTGTCGGCACGGCCCGTCTTCAGCACGGACGAACGCCGCGTCTACCGGCAGCTGCGCGAGGCGCTGCCGCATCACATCGTGCTGTCGAAGTTGCCGCTGGTGCGCTTCTGCCAGCCGACGGATCCGCAGGAGGTGCGCTTCTGGTACGAGTTGCTCGGCGCAATCCATGTGACGTTCGCCGTCTGCAGTGCCAACGGGCGCGTGCTGGCCGCCATCGACCTCGACACCGACCGAGGCAACTCGCGTCGCGTCATGCAAATCAAGCAGGCCGTGCTGACGGCCTGCCGTGTGCGCTACATGCGCTGCCCGGTCGATCATCTGCCGTCGATCCCCGAGCTGCAGTTGTTGGTGCCGCACAGCGTGGCGTCGTCGCGTGGCCCGCAGCCCGCGGCGCCGGCAGCGCATCCGCGACGCGAAGTGACGCCCGCCGCCGCATCGTCCCCGCCGTCGTCGCGCCGCCGCGAGCGCACCGCGCTTTGGCAGGACTCCAATTTCTTCCAGGACTCCTTCTTCGCGCCCGACAACCGGGCCGACGCTCCGGTCGCCAGCGAGTTCGGCTCGCTCGGCGAACAGCAGCGTCCGGGGCTCGAAGTGCACGAGGGTGCGCCGACCGAGCCCCCTACCGAGCCGCCGGACGACGTGGGCGCAGGCGTCGTGATCGACGCGCCGCGCGTGTCGACGTCGACGACGACCCGGCACTGAAGAGAGCGCGCCCGGCGGGCGCAGCTGCTGCCATGCCCGGCCAGGCCGCCACCCCGGCCCACCCCTACGACCTGCTGACGCCGCAACGCGTGCTCGACACGCTGGACGCGGTGGGTCTGCGCGGCGACGGCCGGCTGCTGCAGCTGAACTCGTACGAGAACCGGGTCTTCCAGGTGATGCTGGAAGACGGCAGCACTGTCGTCGCCAAGTTCTATCGACCGGCGCGCTGGCGCGACGCGCAGATCCTCGAGGAACACCGGTTCGCGCGCCAGCTGGACGAGCAGGAGGTGCCGGTGATCGCACCGCTGGCCCTTAGCCGCGATATCAACCACGCAGAGTTGACGGTCGTCGCGATGGGCGAGCCGGCCACGCTCGGTGTCGCGCACGCGCCGGACGCTGAGTTCCGCTTCGCCGTCTACCCCTGCCGATCCGGACATGGGCCCGAACTCGACGATCCCGAGGTGCTTCAGTGGCTCGGCCGTTTCGTCGGCCGCCTGCACGCGGTGGGCATGCAGGCGCCTTTCGTCGAGCGGCGCACCATCGATGCCGCGGCGTTCGGCCACGATCGGCTCGCCGCGCTGCTGACCCTGGATGCGCTGCCGATCGAGCAGCTCGACAGCTACCCCACGTGCTGCCGCGCCGCCCTGGCCCAGGTCGACGCCGCCTTCGCGCAGGCCGGCCCCTTGCGCGTCGGCCGTCTGCACGGAGACTTCCATCCCGGCAACATCCTGTGGCGCGACGAGGGGCCGCATGTCGTCGACCTCGACGACTGCTGCAACGGTCCGGCGATACAGGACCTGTGGATGCTGTTGTCGGGCAGCCGCGAGTCGATGCGCTCGCAGCTCACCTGGCTGCTGGAAGGTTATGCGCAGTTCGCCTCGCTCGACCGGCGCGAGATCTCCCTGATCGAGCCGCTGCGCACCCTGCGCATGATCCACCACAGCGCCTGGCTCGCCGAGCGCTGGAGTGACCCCGCCTTCCCGGCGGCGTTCCCTTGGTTCGGCAGCCCGAACTACTGGCAGCAGCAGACGCAGCAGCTGCGCGAGCAGATCGAGGCGCTGAGCGAGCCGCCGCTGTTCTCAAAGTGACTCCGGCGCCAGCAGGCGATTGACGCGCTGCACGTAGTCGGCCGGGTTGTCGAGCTGCCCCCCTTCGGCCAGCCAGGCCTGGTCGAACAGGATCTGCGCCAGATCGTCGAAGCGCGCGTCGTCGACCTGGAGCCGCTTGACCAACGCATGCTCCGGGTTCACCTCGAGAATCGGCTTGGATTTCGGCGCCTCCTGGCCCGATTGCTTGAGCAGCCGCGCGAGATGCGCGCTCATATCGCCTTCCTCGACCACGATGCAGGCCGGTGAGTCGACCAGCCGCGTCGTCACCCGCACCGCCTTGGCCCGCTCAGCCAATGCCGTCTGCAGCCTCTCGAGCACCGGCGCGAACTCCTTGGCGGCCGTCTGCGCCTGCTGCTTCTCCTGCTCGTCCTGCAGCTTGCCGAGATCGACCGCGCCCTTGGCCACGCTTTGCAGCGACTTGCCCTCGAATTCGTACAGGTGGCTCAGCATCCACTCGTCGACACGGTCGGCGAGCAGCAGCACTTCGAGCCCCTTCTTGCGGAAGATCTCGAGCTGCGGGCTGGACTTGGCCGCACGCAGCGAGTCGGCCGTGATGTAGTAGATGACGTCCTGGCCCTCCTTCATCCGACCCAGATAGTCGCCCAGCGACACGCCTTCGTCGGCATGCGTCGACGCGAAGCGGAACAGCTTGGCCAGCCGCTCGCGGTTGGCGAAGTCCTCGCCGATGCCCTCCTTGAGCACGGCGCCGAACTCGCTCCAGAACTTCTGGTACTTCGCCTTGTCGTCGGCGCTGTCGCTGTCGGCCAGCGACTCGAGCATCGACAGCACGCGCTTCGTGCAGCCTTCGCGGATGGCCTTGACGTCGCGGCTTTCCTGCAGCAGCTCGCGGCTCACGTTCAGCGGCAGGTCGCTCGAGTCGACCACGCCCTTCACGAAGCGCAGGTACACCGGCATCAAGGCCTCGGCGTCGTCCATGATGAACACACGCTTGACGTAGAGCTTCACGCCGCCGCGCTTGTCGCGGTTCCACAGATCGAGCGGCGCCTTGGCCGGGATGTACAGCAGTTGGGTGTACTCGCTGCGGCCCTCGACGCGGTTGTGCGTATAAGCCAGCGGCGGCTCGCTGTCGAACGCGATCTGCTTGTAGAACTCCTGGTACTGCGCGTCGGTGACGTCGCTCTTCGGCCGCGTCCACAGCGCCGCGGCCTTGTTGATCGTTTCCCACTCGTCCGTGGCGACCTGCGCCTTCTTGTCCTCGTCCCACTTCTCCTTGCTCATCAGGATCGGCAGCGAGATATGGTCCGAGTACTTCGAGACGATCGACTTGACCTTCCACGGCGTCAGGAATTCGAGCTCCTCGTCGCGCATGTGCAGGATCACGTCGGTACCACGCGTCGGCTTGTCGATCGGCTCCACCTCGAAGTCACCACTGCCCTGGCTGCTCCAGCGCACACCCTGCGCGGCCGACAGCCCGGCGCGTCGCGTCTCGACGGTGATGCGATCCGCAACGATGAACCCCGAGTAGAAGCCCACGCCGAACTGGCCGATCAGATTGGCATCCTTCTTCTGCTCGCCCTCGAGCCTGGCCATGAATTCACGAGTGCCGCTCTTGGCGATGGTGCCCAGGTGCGCGATCGCCTCGTCCTCGCTCATGCCGACACCGTTGTCGCGGATCGTCAGCGTCTTCTGATCGGTGTCGACCAGGATGCGGATTTCCAGGTTGGTTGCGTCCTCGTACAGGGCCGGGTTGTCCAGCGCCTCGAAGCGCAGCTTGTCGCACGCGTCCGACGCATTGCTGATCAGCTCGCGCAGGAAGATCTCCTTGTTGGAGTACAGCGAGTGGGTCACCAGATGCAGGATCTGCTGCACCTCGGCCTGGAACGAATGGGTCTGCTTGCTCATATCGGGGAGGAAGATTTGAAAGGGGCTGAAGTGACGTGCTGGGAACTATCGCAGCGGGAGCCGCGACGAGCGCCCAATTGAGGCCGCCCGGCCTCAATTCAAGACCATAGCCCCCTCTTCTACAACCCGTATCGAACTTTCCTGGCGTCGCGCACTCGGATCGGCCACGATGGCGGCCCGCGATCAGCCGGCACCACCCGGCCATCCCCACCCGCCGCCTCATGACGCCTCTGGCCCAACAACTCGCCGACTGGTTTGCCGACCTGCTGCGGGGCCCGATGGCCGGCCTGCGCGGCGCCGACCCGGTGCTCGGGCTGGCCCTGGTGGTGCTGGTCGGCCTGATCGTCGCCAATCTGCTGCACCGCCATCTGCGCCTGCCGCGGCTGTTCGGCTACCTGCTGATCGGTGCCGTCGCCAGCCCGGCCGTGTTGGATCTGCTGAGCCGCGGCGACCTCGACCCCTGGAAGCCGCTGATCGATCTTGGCGTCGCGGCGCTGGTGTTCGAGCTCGGCACCCGGCTGCGGCCGCGCTGGCTGCTCGACAACCCGTGGTTCACCGTGAGCTGCGTGCTCGAGGCACTGCTGGCGGCGCTGGCCGTCGGCTTCGCGCTGGTGATGCTCGGCGCGCCGGGCATGAGCGCCTGCGTGGCCGGCGCCGTGGCCGCAGCCACCTCGCCGGTGATGACCATGGCCGCCGTGCTCGAGGGCCGGCCACGCGGCCAGGTGGCCGAGCGTCTGATGACGATGAGCGCGTTCAACAGCGTGCTGGCGATCCTGGCGATCAAGCTGTGGCCGGTATGGGGCCAGCTCGGCGCCACGCCCTCCTCCGACGGCTCGTCGCTGCTGGCCAATGCCGGGGTGGTGATCTTCGGCTCGCTGTTGCTCGGCATGGCCGGCGGCTGGCTGCTCGACCGCATCGGCCGTCTCGATGGCCAGGCGGCCACGATGCCGGTGCTGCAGATCGCGATGGTGATCCTGATGGCGCTGCTGGCGGTGGCGCTGGGCCTGTCGCCGCTGATGGTGCTGCTGGCCGCTGGCATGACGGCGCGCGGCCGGATGGGCCACCGATTGACGGTCGAGCCCCATCTGGGCAGCGCAGGGGGCGCACTGACCGTGCTGCTGTTTGTCAGCTTCGGCGTGTTGTCGACCCTGGGCGAGCTGGTGCAACTATGGCCCTGGGTGCTGGCCATCATCGTGGCGCGCTTGGCCGGCAAGGGCATCGCGATCGCGGTCACCGCGCGGCCGAGCGGCCTTGCCCCGCGCCAAGCGCTGGCACTCACCTTGACGCTGCAGCCGATGAGCAGCCTGGCTGTGCTGCTGGTGGCCGATTCGTTCAGCTGGCGCGGCCAGCTCGCCGGCGCCGACGCTGCCGTGATGCAGGCGCTGCTGATCGCCACTACGCTGATGCAGCTGACCGGCCCTCTATGGGCCCTCTGGCCGCTGCAGTACATCGCCCGCGAATGCCCCGATGGCGAAAGGAGCTCGAGCGATGGCCCTTGAAGCCTTCACCGAGTCGCAGCCGCTCACGCTCGGCGTCGAGCTCGAGTTGCAGCTGCTGGACACGCACGATTTCGATCTGACGCCGCGTGCCGAAGACCTGCTGCGCGAGCTGGTCGGCCACGAAGGCGCCTGGGACGTGAAGCCGGAGATCACGCGCAGCATGATCGAGATCGGCACGTCGATCCAGCGCGCCTACCTGCCGCTGCGCGACGAGCTGCGCGACCTGCGGCGCCAGATGTCGCGCGCCGCGCGCAAGCTCAACATTGGCATCTCCGGCGGCGGCACGCATGCCTACCAGCACTGGAGCGCGCAGCAGATCTTCCCGACCGAGCGCTTCCGCTACATCAGCGAGCTGTACGGCTACCTGGCCAAGCAGTTCACGGTGTTCGGCCAGCATGTGCACGTGGGCGTGCCGAGTGGCGACGATGCGATGTGGCTGCTGCATGCGCTGTCGCGCTTCGTGCCGCACTTCATCGCGCTGTCGGCGTCGTCGCCGTTCGTGCAGGGCGTCGACACGGGCTTCCACTCGGCGCGGCTCAACTCGGTGTTCGCGTTCCCGCTGTCGGGTCGCGCGCCGTTCCTCCTCACCTGGAGCCAGTTCGGCGAGTTCTTCGACAAGATGACCAGCACCGGCGTCGTGCAGTCGATGAAGGACTTCTACTGGGACATCCGCCCCAAGCCTGAGTTCGGCACCATCGAGCTGCGCGTCTGCGACACGCCGCTGGCGGTGGACAAGGCAGCGGCGCTCGCCTGCTACCTGCAGTGCATTTGCCGCTACCTGCGCGAGGAGCGGCCGTTCGAACCGGCCGAGGACGACTACCTCGTCTACACCTTCAACCGCTTCCAGGCCTGCCGCTTCGGCCTCGACGGTGAGATCGTCGACCCGAAGACCAAACAGCGCAGCAAGCTGCGCGACGACATCGTCCGCACGCTGGCGCGCGTGGACGAACATGCGCTCGATCTGCAGGCGCTCGACGCCAGCAACCTCATCCGCGACTCGGTGTTCGACGGCAACGACGCGACCTGGCTGCGCGGCCTGCGGCGCAAGACGCTGCCGATGCCCGCCATCGTGGAAGCCGCCGCCGAGCGCTGGATGGGTTGACTAGCCTGCCGCGCCGCGGTCAGCGCGGTAGCGAGTTCACTTCCTTCTCCCAGCGCTCGATCAGGCGCCGCCGTTCGGCCGCCTTGCCGTACTTCTCGAAGTCGTACTTGATCAGCCGCACGTCGTCGATCAGCGGGATGCGTGCATCCGCCTTGAAGGTCTTGTTGGCCGGCACCTGCAACGAGTTGGCGCGGGCGCCGACCGACTGGCCGGCCGGGCTCATCAGCCAGTCGTAGTACTTCACTGCGGCGTCGCGGTTGCGCGCGCCCTTGATCAGCGCAATGCCGCCCACCTCGTAGCTGGTGCCCTCGCAGGGCGCGGCCGACTTGACCATCGTGAAGCCCTGCTGGCGCTCGCTTTCGAAGCCGAAGATGAAGCTGAGACCGATGGCGACCTCGCCCTTCGCCACGTTCTTCGCCTGCGCCTGCCCGCTGCGCGTGTACTGGGTGGTGTTGCGGTGCAGCTTCTTCAGGTAGTCGAACGCGGCGTCCTCGCCCATCAGCTGCACCACGCCTGCGAGGATGGTGTAGCCGGTGCCACTGGACCCCGGGTGCGAGGTCTCGATCTCGCCCTTGTACTTGGGATCGGCCAGGTCCGCCCAGCACTTCGGTGGTGTCAGCTTCTTCTTGCGCAGCACGTCCTCGTTCCAGCCGAAGCCGATGGCGCTGGTGTAGAAGCCGCCGACCATGTTGCCGCTCATCGCGTACTGGCGCACGGCCCACAGGTGCAGGTCGTTCAGGTAGGCGGGCCGGTAGGGCGCGAGCAGGCCCTGTTCGGCCGCCTGCAGGAACGGATCGCCCGTGCCGCCCCACCACAGGTCGGTCTTCGGGTTCGCCGCCTCGGCGCGGATCTGTGCCAGCGATTCGCCGGTGGCCTTGTGCGACTGCAGCACACGCACACCGGTAGCGGCCTGGAACTCCCGCGCTGCGAGTTCGCACCAGCTCTGGTCGGTCGAGCAGATCGCGTTCACCGTGGCCTGCTGGGCCCAGGCAACGCCCGCCAGCGCGAGCGCGCAGGCGCCGATCCAAGCTCGCTGCAAGCGCGTCATCATGCGTCTCCCTCTGCCCGTTGACCGCCGCGATTATCGCGGCGCGGCGCGCGCTACAGGTCCGTGCGCAGGCGCCAGAGCTCGGGAAACAGCACCACGTCGAGCATCTTGCGCAGGTACGACACGCCGGTGGTCCCGCCAGTGCCGCGCTTGAAGCCGATGACCCGCTCGACCGTCGTGACATGGCGAAAGCGCCACAGCCGAAATGCGTCCTCGAGATCGACCAACTCCTCGCCGAGCTGGTACAGCTCCCAGTGCGCCTGCGGCTCGCGGTACACCTGCAGCCAGGCACGCTCGACGCTGTCATCGACCCGGTAGGGTTGCGTCCAGTCGCGCTGCCGATGCGACGCCGGCACCGGCAGGCCGCGACGGGCCAGCAGGCGCAGCGACTCGTCGTACAGCGAGGGCGCACGCCAGGCCTGCTCAACCACGTCGAGCCGATCGGCCCGATGCGCATGCGGCTTCAGCATCGCGGGATTCTTGTTGCCCATCATGAATTCGATGCAGCGGTACTGCCAGCTCTGGAACCCGCTGCTGGCCTTCAGGTACGGCCGGATCGCCGAGTACTCGGGCGGCGTCATCGTCGCCAGCACATCCCAGGCATGCACCAGCTGCTCCATGATGCGGCTCACTCGCGCCAGCATCTTGAAAGCCGGTGACAGCTGGTCGCCGGCGATGTGCGCCACCGCGGCGCGCAGCACCAACGCCGTCTCGCGGTGTCCGCGCCCGGATCGGGAGTCGAGCACCAGGCAGCGCGCTCCCCACTCGGCCTGCGGCTCGGTCAGCGACGGAAGGTCGAACGGCGGACCGTCGGCGGCGAGCCAGCTCTCGCGAAACACCACCGCGAACTCCCACGCCGCCGGACCTTCGACCCGAAGGTGCGTGTCGCGCCAGGTGGTCGTCTCGCCGCGCGGCGCCGGCGATCGCAGTGCCGCCGAGGCACGATGGCGCGTCAGCCCCGAGCCGTACTCCTCGGCGATGTTCATGCCGCCGGTGAAGGCGACGGCGCGGTCGATCACCAGGATCTTGCGGTGATCGCGAAACAGGACCAGCCACGGGTAGCGCAGCGGGTGGAAGAGACGGAAGGCGATGCGCTTCTTCTCGAGTCGCTGCCAGAACTCCTCGCGGGTTTCGACCGAGCCGACGGCGTCGGCCAGAACCCTGACCCGCACCCCGCGCTCGACCGCCTTGCCCAGCGCGTCGACCACCGCATGACCGGTCGAGTCATCCTTGAAGATGTAGCTCTGCAGCAGCACTTCCTCGCCCGCCCGGTCGATGGCGTCGATCATCTCCACCAGCGCGCGGTTGCCGTCGGTGAACACCTCGAGCCGTCGGGCCGGCAAGATCGGCGACTGGTCGATGCGGTGTAGAAGCTCCAGAAAAGCGGGGTCGTGCACCCCCTGCGGCAGCTCGGTGGCAAGCCTCTCGACCCGCCGCCGAGCGGGCAGGGTGCGACGGGGCCGGGGCCTTGGCACCGGCCTCCAGGAGCGCCGGCCGCTCTTCACTTCACTGGCTCACGGAACGCGGCGGGCGCCCGACCCAGCCCAGAATCACTCCGCAGATCAGGTAGGTCATCAGCGTTCCGACCGACAGCGTCCGCGCTTCGGCTCGCCCCAGAGCGCCGGCGGCGAGCAGCGTCGTAGCCACCACCGGCCCGCGAAAGATCCAGGCCGCCAGAGCCACCGCCAGGCCGAGACTGAGGCTGGCGCTCGCCGCCGCACCGGCGGGCAAGGTTCCGCGCGCGATCAGGAAGAGACCGGCGAGACCCGCCGCCTCGATCGACCACAACAGCAGGCGAGCCCCCTGCGGCAGCGGTGACGGCCGCAGGCCCAGGCTCTGACTCGCCAGGGAGCCCAGAGCCAGCAGAAGAACGAGGAGGGGAGTGACCAGCAGGATGCGCTTCACGCGATCGGCAGTCTACAAGCGTCGCCTGGACTAGACTGATCGTGCTCCCGCATGACGACATCGCTCACGGCCTCGGTCGCCGCTCCGGCTCTCGGTCTCGTCGCCGGCCTCGAACTGCTCTACTGGATACTGCGGCGCGTCTTGCCGGGTTTCCGCCCACGCCAGCTCTACCGGACGTTCCAGCTGCTGGCTGGCGGACTGTTGGCGTTGACGCGCTCGGGATGGCTGTCGATCGATTCCGCCTGGTGGAAGATCGGCGTCTCCTTCGCCACGCTGTGCGGCGCCTTCCTGCTCTTCTCGCTGATCGAAGCGATCGTCCTGCGCTCCTCGAGCACCGCCAC
>CALMQI010000259.1 GCA_937871935.1 uncultured Burkholderiales bacterium | reverse complement strand
CGAGTGCCGTCCTGGCGCGAACCCGCAGCGGGGCGAACGGTCAGAGCTTGGCTTCGCGCGCCAGCAAGTCCTCGATCGTGACGCCCACCTCTGCCACGCCGCCGAACACCGTGCCCTTCTTGCCCTTGCTCAGGTGCTCGAGGTTCGTGATGTAGGCCTTGGCCGGCAACGGCACGTACTTCACTTCCTTGGCCAGGCGCGCGCCTTCCTTCATGTAGTACTCGACGAACTCCTTGACCTCCGGCTTGGCCATGGACTTGACGCTGACATAGATGAAGATCGGCCGCGACAGCGGCTGGTAACTGCCGTCCAGCACCGACTTCTCGCTCGGCACGACGCCGGGCTTGCCGGCCTTCTCGACGATGGGTACCGCCTTCAGCCGGCTCTGGTTCTCGGCGTAGTAGGCATAGCCGAAGTAGCCGATGGCGTTGACGTCCTGCGACACGCCCTGCACCAGCACGTTGTCGTCTTCCGAGGCCGTGAAGTCACCGCGGCTCGACTTGGACTTGCCGGTAATGGCTTCGGTGAAGTAGTCGAACGTCCCGGAGTCGGCGCCGGCGCCGAACAGCTTGAGCGGCGCATTCGGGAAGGCCGGATTGACCTGGTTCCAGTGGGTGACCTTGCCTTGCGCCGCCGGCTCCCACATCTTCTTGAGCTCTTCGACCGACAGCTGCTTGACGAAAGTGTTCTTCGGGTTGATCACCACGGTCAGCGCATCGAAGGCCACCGGCAGTTCGATGTACTCGATGCCAGCGGCCTTGCAATCGGCCATCTCCTTGGTCAGGATGGGGCGCGAGGCGTCCTGGATGTCGGTCTCGCCGCGGCAGAACTTCTTGAAACCGCCGCCGGTGCCCGAAATGCCCACCGTGACCTTGATGGCGCCCTTCTTCGACTTCTGGAAGTCTTCGGCCACGCCTTCGGTGACCGGATAGACGGTGGAGGAACCATCGATCTTGATCACCTGGGCATGGGCGCTGAGCACGCTGCCGGCGAAAGCGATCGCGCCGGCGAGGGCCAGCGGGCGGAGCTTGGAACTGCGATGGGTCATGTTCATGGAATCACCTTTCAGGGGCTGGACAGGTCTGCACACAAATATAGGAAGGCCGTATGACAGTTTGGTGACGCGCCGGAAACGATTTTTCGATCGACGATGGCTCTGCGGGAGGCTTGTCGAGCGGGGCGCCAAGCCGACACTGTCATGCCGGTGACACATTCGAAGGCGGGCTGTCATCGACCTGTCACGAAGTCCCACCACAGTCGCGCCGTGAATCCGCCCGCCTCGGCAGCACTGCTGCATCGCGACCTGGGTACCCTGGCCTTCAACGCCCGGGTGCTCGACATGGCGCGCCGGCCCGAGGTGCCGTTGCTCGAGCGGCTGCGCTACCTGTGCATCGTGTCGTCCAATCTCGACGAGTTCTTCGAGATCCGCGTCTCCGACACGATCCAGGAGCTCGCCAGCGCGCCGGCCGGCGCGTCGCATGCCGCGGCCGTGCGTGCGATGGCCGAGACGTCGGAGGCCGCGCACCGGCTGGTCGACGACCAGTACGCGCTGTACAACCACGAGCTGACGCCGGCGCTGGCCCAGGCCGGCATCGTGATCCTGTCGCATGGCGAGCGCAACGCGGCGCAGCGCGCCTGGGTGGAGCGTTTCTTCGCCCGCGAGGTGCGGCCGCTGCTGGTGCCGGTGAGCCTCGACCCGGCGCATCCGTTTCCGCAGGTGGCCAACAAGTCGCTCAACTTCATCGTGCGGCTGGGCGGCCGCGACGCCTTCGGCCGGCACAACGACATCGCCATCGTCAAGGTGCCGCGTGTGCTGCCGCGTGTGATCCGCCTGCCCGCCGAGCTGGCGGGCAAGTCGCGCCAGGCCTTCGTGTTGCTGTCGAGCGTGATCCGCGCTCATCTGCACGAGCTGTTCCCGGACCGCAAGCTCGACGGCTTCTCGCAGTTCCGCCTGACGCGCGACTCCGACCTGGCGATCGACGACCAGGAGGTGACCAACCTGCGACAGGCGCTGCGGCTGGGCCTCACGCAGCGCCAGTTCGGCATGGCGGTGCGCCTGGAGGTAGCCACCTCGTGTCCGGAGCCGCTGGCGCAGTTTCTGCTCAACCAGTTCCAGCTGCCCGAGCAGGCGCTGTACCGCGTCAACGGGCCGGTCAACCTGGTGCGGCTGGCGCAGCTGATCGAGCTGGTGCCCGCCAGCGACCTGCACTTCGGCGCGCACCGGCCGGCCTGGCCGGCCACCGTGCCGGCCGAGGGCTCGATGTTCGAGCGGCTGCGCGCCGGCGACGTGCTGCTGCACCATCCGTTCGAGTCGTTCGAGCCGGTGGTCGCGCTGTTGCGCGAGGCGGTGCAGGACCCGCAGGTGCTGGCGATCAAGCAGACCATCTATCGCACCGGGTCGGACTCGGCGCTGATGGAGCTGCTGCTCGAGGCGGTGCGGCGCGGCAAGGAGGTGGTGGTCGTCGTCGAGCTGATGGCGCGCTTCGACGAAGAGGCCAACATCAACTGGGCCGAGCAGCTCGAGTCGCTCGGTGCGCAAGTCGTCTACGGCATCGTCGGCCTGAAAACGCACGCCAAGATGCTGCTGATCACGCGCCGCGAGGGCCGGCGCCTGCGCCGCTACGGACACCTGTCGACCGGCAACTACAACACGCGCACGGCACGGCTGTACACCGATATCGGGGTGATGACCGCCGACGCGTCGCTCACCGGCGACATGGAGCATGTGTTCCAGCATCTGGCGAGCCAGAACCGCATCACCGGCCTGCACAGCCTGGTGGTGGCGCCGTTCCAGCTGCACCGTCGCATGATCGAGCACGTGCATGCCGTCGGCGCCGCCGCACGCGCCGGCAAGCCGGCGCGCATCGTGCTGAAGATGAACGCGCTGACCGACGAGCCGCTGGCGCTCGCGCTGGCCGAGGCCGGCCGTGCCGGCGCCAGGGTCGACCTGATCGTGCGCGGCGCCTGCGTCGTGCCGGCGCAACTGCCGGGCTTCAGCGAGAACGTGCAGGTGCGCTCGATCATCGGCCGGTTTCTCGAACACTCGCGCGTGTTCTATTTCCGCGCCGGCGCCGACGAACGCCTGTACCTGTCGAGCGCCGACTGGATGGGCCGCAACATGTTCCGCCGCATCGAGCTGGCCTGGCCGGTGACCGACCCGGCGCAACGCCAGCGCCTGATCGACGAGACGCTGACTTCGTATCTGCACGACGGAAGCGACGCCTGGATCATGGCGTCCGACGGTTCGTACAGCCGAGTCGCCAAGAGCCGCCGCAAGGGCGCTGCATCAGCGCAGCAGGCGCTGGCCGACCGCTACACAGGGCAGGCGGCACCGGCCGCCGGCAAGTCGACATGGACCTGATCCTCTGGCGGCACGCTGACGCCGAGGAGGCCGGCCCCGGCGACGACGACCTGACCCGGCGCCTTACTTCGCGCGGCGAGCGCCAGGCCACCCGCGTGGCCTTGTGGCTGCACCGGCAGATGCCCGATGCGGTGCGCATCTTCGTCAGCCCGGCCGAGCGTGCGCAGCGTACGGCGGCCAAGCTGGAACGCAAGTTCAGCACCGAGCCGGCGCTGGGCCCCGACGGCGACGCGGCGGCCTTGCTCGATGTCTCGGGCTGGCCGAACGCGCGGCGCACCGTGCTGCTGGTCGGTCACCAGCCTGCGCTCGGCCGGCTCGCCGCGCTGCTGCTCACCGGCAGCGAGGCGCCGTGGACTTTTCGCAAAGGCGCCGTCTGGTGGCTGCGCAACCGGCCGGCCGACGCCGAGTCGCGCGCCGAGACCTTTCTGCTGTGCGTGCAGTCGCCCGACACCATGTGACCTCGCTCGGCGAAGCGTCAGTCAGCCCACCGCGACCTCGAACGGCCAGGTGATGCGCGCCCAGGCCTTCTGCTCCTCACGCAGCAGGTGCATCGACTGCGGATGCGCCTCGGCCCACGCAGCCTCGACCACGAAGCGGTAACCCGGCTCGCTGCGCATCAGCTGCAGCCGCCCGGCGGTCGGGTCGCGCCGCGCGTGGCACAGCAGAACCGCCACGCGTAAAGCGAGCGCCTGGTCGCGCAGCAGCGGGTCCGACAGCGGCGGCTCGACCTTGCGCAAGCCACCGCGCTGGGCCAGCAGCAGCGTGGCGAGGCGCTGCTGCTGGTGCTCGGCGAAGCCGGCCGCGTCGGCATGCTCGATCACGTAGGCGCCATGGCGATGGAAATCCTCGTGCGAGATCGCCATGCCGATCTCGTGCAGCTCGGCCGCCCAGCGCAGCTGCGCGCTGGCGCGCTGCGTTTCCGGCGTCGGCCGCGGATGCAGCGCGGCGAACAACCACACCGCCATTTCGGCGACGCGGTGCGCCTGCGTGCTGTCGACGTCGAACTTCTCCTGCAGCCGCGCGATGGTGACCACCCGCACGTCGCCCGCCGGCGCGTCGCGGTGCAACAGCTCGAGCAGCACCCCATGGCGCAACGCACCGCGTGCCGGCTCGATGCGCTGGATGCCGAGCACACGGCA
This sequence comes from uncultured Burkholderiales bacterium, assembly GCA_937871935.1. Lineage (GTDB taxonomy): Bacteria > Pseudomonadota > Gammaproteobacteria > Burkholderiales > Burkholderiaceae_C > JAEUPI01. Next base: position 23,053 of record CALMQI010000259.1, on the reverse strand, counting down.
CACCGCACGCAGGATGGCCAGGCCACCGCCGATGACGGCGCGGCGGTCGTCCTTCAAGCCGGCCATCACGACGCGGTCGATATGGCCGGCCTGCGCGAAGCGCGCGATCAGCTCGTCGAGCGTGCGCGGCGTGATCACGCCGTCGCCGCGCCCCTCGGCGCGCAGGATGTCGCTGACCGCGCCGACGGTGCCCGAGGCGCCGTAAGCGGTCGCCATTGAGCGGCCGGCCAGCAGCGTGGCGGCGTCCTCCAGCTCGGCCTCGGCGGCGATGCAGGCGGCGTCGAACGCCTTCGCGGTCAGCCGGCCATCGGCAAAGTAGCGCAGCGACAGCTCGACGCTGCCGACGAGGTAGGACTCCACATGGCGCGGCGTCCGGCCCTGGCCGAGGATGACTTCCGTCGAGCGGCCGCCGACATCGAACACCAGGCGTGCGTCGTCGGTCTCGGGCAGGAACTGCGCGACACCGGCGTAGATGAGGCGCGCCTCCTCGTGGCCGGAGATCACATCGACCGGAAAGCCGAGCCGCGCCGCCGCACCGGCGATGAACTCGGCGCGGTTGTGCGCCTCGCGCACGGTCTGCGTGGCGACCGCGCGCACCTGCCGCGCATCGAAGCCGCGCACACGCTCGGCAAAGCGCGCCAGGCAGTCCCAGCCGCGGCGCATCGCCGCAGGGCTCAGGCGCGACGCCTCGTCGAGGCCGGCACCGAGGCGCACCGTCTCCTTGAGGTACTCGGCGCGCATGATCTGGCCGTTCTCGAGGCGGCCGATCTCGAGCCGGAAGCTGTTCGAGCCGATGTCGACCGCCGCGATGAACGAACCGTCAACCATGGCAAGCGGAGGCGGCGGCGCCGATCATGCGCGCAAGCATAGCGCTGGCACGTGGCGCGCCCCTGACATGGGGCGTGGTTTCATGCGACGACGACGCGGCGCCGGGATCTTCCGGCGCGCCGTGCCGTCAGGCCTTGTCCTTCTTTCCCGGACGGCCCGTCTTCAGGCTGGGCACCGCGGCCACGGCGGCCAGGAACGCACTGTCGTTCGCCGCGCCGAGCAGCGCGATGCCGGCGCGCAGCAACTCGCTCTTCTTCGCCGGTCGGGCCAGTCGCGCGGCGCGCTCCTTCAGTGCCCACAGCAGGGCGTATTCGTTCTTCGGAATGGTGAAGCTGTCGCGCACCAGCTTGGGCTTGGCGGATTTGGCAACGTCGGCCTTGCCGGCCGCGCGGCTCGGTGCCGTCTTGGGTTTGGCCTTGCTGGTCACCGCGCCGCGTGTCGCGGTGGGCCGTTTGGCGGCCTTGCGCGGAGACTTCGTCGCCATGGAGCGGGTACGTGTGGCCATCCAGTCACCTCGTCGAATTGAAACGGTATAAACAGTATATACAGTTCGGCGGCGGGACTGCGGCGACCCGTCACGCCCGCGTCATCACGACCGCAGCAGGAACTTCGGCGGCGCCGCCAGGCAACGCAGCGTCGGCGAGGCCTGTTGCAGCAGCTGCGACTGGCTGGCGGCCAGCCAGCCGAGCGCGAACCAGGCGCGCGCGTCACTCGGCAACTGGCATTGAAAACGCATCTGCGCGACCTGCAGGTCGTTGTACTCGCCGAGCAGCTCCTGCGCCGGCTTCAGCTGATCGAGCAGTCGGGCGACGGGTCGCGCCGGCAACAGGCTCGCCGTCAGCTCGATGCTGTAACGCAGGCGCTTCAGGCGTCTGCGGAAGCGGTGGCGCTCGCTGTCGTCGAGCGCGACGAACAGGCGCGCGTCATCACACAGCCGGCGGTGGAGCTTGACCAGCCGCGCCCGCGCCAGCCGGGTCAAGCCACGCCGTCGCGGCGACGTATCGATCACGCTGCCGGTCGCGAAGGCCAGCAGTTCGAGCCACAACGCCGTGCAACCGGGTGATCGCAGCGCGGTCCGGGCCGCGTCCTGATCGTGCGACACCGATGGCAAGGTCGGTTCAGGCATGCCAGCGGCGCGCAGCCGCGGCAGCAGGCCCTGCAGCACGTCGCGGTCACGGGTCTGGCCAAGCTGCGTGAACAGCTGGCCCAGCCGGTCCGGCCAGTCGGTGGCGACTTGCTCCGACCAGTCGCCGAAGCTGCTCAACGCGCTGCGCATGCGCCGCAGGCCGACGCGCGCCTGGTGCAGGTGGGTCGGCGCAGTCGCCCGGTCGGCGACCTCTGCGGCGTTGGGCAGCACCTGGTCCAGGCAGCTCGCCACCATGGCCCGCAGCGCGGCGTCGGGCGACATTGCCGGCTGCAGACGCGGCGGTGTGGCGCCGGCTGGCGGCGTGTGGGCGGCATTGTCAGGCGCCCCGTCAGGCGTGTGGTCGATGGGAGCTCGCACGTCGAGCCACAGGCCATGGCGCTCGGCCCAGCGCTGGGCGAGCATCAGCAAATCGGCGATCGAACCGTCGAGCAAGGCCAGCTCGACCTGGCGGATCGGTCGCTCGCCGTCGGCACTGAGCAGATGGCCGACGTCGAGCGCGATGCGCGCGGTGCTCTTACCGTGCCGCAGCTGCCGGCTCTGTCGCGTGAGCTCGAGCTGCGCGACCTCGCGCAGGGCGGCCGCCGGTTCGCCGGCCAGCGCGCGCCTCAGTGCCCGGCCGGCTGCACCACTGTCGGTGTGTCGCGACAGGTCGGGCGCCGAGTCGTCGTCGCGGCACGGCACGTCGTGGCGCGGCCACGGGTCGCGCCAGCCGCGCAGGCCGGCGATCGACTGCCAGCGCATGCCGTCGTCGTCTTGCCGCAGGCTCAGGCCGATGCCCGCCATTGCCAGACGACCGTCTGCCGTGTCGAAGTAGCGCGTCGCCAGGCGGGCGGTCCGCGTGGGTCGGGCCGACAGCGCGCGGCGCAGAGCGGCCAGTTGCCGGTCGGCCAGGCGGAAGTTGAGATGAAACGCGTGCATCTGCGGCGCCAGCATAAGGCGGGCCGGCTGCGCCAGCTGCCGCGTTCGGCGGTGTCGGCCGGGTCAGTCGTCCTCGTCGTGGTCGCTGCCATGATCGTGGCCGTGTCCGTCGGAGCGTCGCGGGCGCACATAGCCGGCCAGATCCGCGGCACTGGCCTTGTAGCCATGCAGGACGCCGGGAATCAGGCGGTAGCCGCTGAAGTCGAAGTTCGGCGGCACGGCGCCGCTGGCCACGCCGTCGTCGGCGATCGTGCGGCAGTTGTTGAAGGTGCCGATGTCGCAGGCGATGCGGCTGGCCACGCCGGCGACGGCCTTGAAGTAGACATCGAACTGCAGGCCGCTCGGATTCTGCGTCGCCGAATAGTCGTTGTCGGTGCCGGCCAGCACCAGATAGGAGCCATCGGCCAGCCGCGGCCCGATCGCGAGGCCCTCCCATTTCTCGGGCGACACGCCGCCCAGCCCCGCCAGCGACGGGTGGACCAGCGTAGTGGCCGTCGCCAGGTCGAGCCACGGCGCGGGCTGCTTGGTCACAGTCGTGAAGACGGCGCCCGCGGCGTCGAGGTCGATCGCCGAGACATCGGTCGCGCCGGTCAGGTCGATGCGGAACACCTTCTTGTTCGGCGGCGCCAGCGTGCTGTCGACGCCGAGGCCGCGGTTGTTGCGTTCGAGCACCAGGAACTCGTGGTCGTTGAGCGCCACCAGCGCCGAGATGCCGCGGCCCTGCGAGCTGCCATCCATGCGGTAGGCGTACTGCGCCAGCGCGCGTCCGCTGCGAGCGTCGAACTTGACGATGCGGTTGAGCACGCCGTTGCCGGCGCCCTCGTCGAGCATGGCGCTTTGCAGCATCGCGAAAACGAAACGCCCGTCCGGCGAAATGGCCAGGCCCTCGAAGCCGCGATTGGTGCGCTTGCCGGCGGTGTTGCCGTCGTCACCGGCGAAATTGGTCGCCCCTGTGGCGGCATTTCGCGGCAGCAGGTTGGCCGGCGTCTCGAAGCGACGCACCAGCCGGCCGTGGTGGTTGAACTCGATCAACGACGGGCCGTACTCGTCGGAGATCAGCAGGTGGCCGGTGCGCGGGTGCACGACCACGCCCTCGGGATCGAACGCCAGCCCGAGCGGACCGCCGACCGCGGGGGCCAGGCCGTTCAGCGACTCACCGCCCCTGCGGAAGATGCGCGTGGCCAGCAGCTGGAAGTTCGAGATCTCGCCGGTGCGTCGATTGACGTCGAGTTTGAAGCGGTGGATGCGCGTCTCGTAGTTGAGCGTGCCGCCGCCGGGGCCGCGATCGGACAGCGCCCACCACTCCTTGCGCTGCGGGTCGTAGTAGATGTCGGAGAAGTAGCCGAGCCGTCCGTCGTTGATCGCGGTGCCACCGGATGCGTCGACCGCATCGCCGTCGAGCGTCAGGCCGTTGATGAATTCGGGCGCGGCGTGTGCGCTCACGCAGGCGGCGAGGAGCGCTGCGGCTCCGGCCAGAACATGCAGTCGGGGCATCGGCAGTCTCTCGTAGGATTGGAGAGACGTGAGGCTAGGGCGCCTCGATGACGATGTCGTGACAGCCAACCCGGCCGTCAGGCCGGGCGCGAGATTCAGTGTCTCAGCGCAGGCGGCGGAAGCGCAGGTTGTCGATCAGCTGGTCGCTGCTGACCTGGCGCTGGTGCTCCGCCACGATCTCGATCAGCCCGCGCTCGGCCATCGCCTTCAACTCGCGCGCCACCGAGTCGTAGACGAACGGGTTCTCCAGTGTGCTGCCCACCCGGGGCACGTCGAGCGGAATGCCGAATTCGGAGTCCAGGTAGAGCGTCTGCGCCAACGTTGTCATCGTTTCACCTTGTTGTGCTGCCGTTCGTTCGCCTGATCCTGCCTGAACCGCGAGCGGTCGGACAGAAACCGAGCAACATATTGGGTCATAGCGCAGCGGGCAGCCGATTGACCGACCACAACACTAGGGCCGGCAGCCGAGCCTGCACTCACTTCTTCGGCGCCCTTGACAACCACCGCCGAAGTGCTAGCCAGGCCAGCAGCCCGGTCAGCGAGGCGATCAGGGCCACCATCCACCAGAAGCCGTGCGAGTTCTGCGAAAACGGCACCCCGCCGACGTTCATGCCCATCAAACCCGACGTCAGGTTGATCGGCAGCGCGAGCACCGTCACCATCGTCAGCACAAAGAGGCTGCGGTTGTTCTCCTCGGCGACCCGCGCCGACGATTCGTCCTGCAGCAGCTTGATGCGTTCCTGCAGTGAACCGATGTCGCGCAGCACGACGACGAACTCGTCGAGTGCCTGCTGCAGGCGCTGCACATCGGCCGACGACACCCAGGCCGGCGGCCGGCTCAGCAGGCGCAGCATCGCGTTCGGCTCGGGCGCCAGCAGGCGCTGCAGTCGCACGGTCAAGCGCCGCAGCCGCGACATCTCGCGGCCGTGCTGAGTCACGCGGCCGGCCAGCACCTCGTCCTCGATGTCGTCGACGCGGTCGGTGGCCATGCGCGCGATGCGCTGCAGCTCGTCGGCCTGGTGCTGCAGCAGGTGCTCGAGCAGCGCCACCGGCGTGTCCGGCACCAGGCCGCGCTTGACGTCGGTGCGCAGCCGGTCCACCGAGCGCAATGGGCTGCGCCGCGCCGACACCACCGAGCCCGCTCGCACGCTGACCCACAGCGTCGCCACATCGCTGGCCTCGAAGGCGAAGTTGAAGACGACGTCGTTGATGACGGCGAACAGCGTGTCGCCGTCGCGCTCGATGCGTGTCGAGCGCGACCCGGTGTGCAATGCGTCGAAGAAGTCCCCCGGCAACCCGGCGTGCGCGCGCAGCCAGGGCTCGGCAGCGGCGTTGGCCAGGTTGAAGTGCAGCCAGACGAACGACCCGTCCGGCGCGGGGCGCTCGAAACCGTCGGCCGGCAGCAGGCCGGCGTCCTCGATGACCGTGCACGACGGGCCGGGCCCGAAACGAAAGCCGTACACCATGCCATGGCCGTCGGAGCCGTAAAGCGTGGTGGGCGCGAGCGGAGCGGGGCTGGCCATGCGGCGTCGAGTGTGGCACGGGCCTCCGGCCCTCACGGCAGCCGCATCAATGCCTCGCCCATCCGGATGGGGCGACCGGTGACGACGCCGTCGGCCAACCGGAAGCCCGCTGGCGCGAACACGATGATGGTCGAGCCATGCTCGAACCAGCCGAGTTCGGTGCCTTTCTCCACCGGCACGTCGCACGCCACTTCGTGCGGCCCGCGGTAGCGCAGGTGCAGCCGCAGGTCCGGCGCATGCAGCCGGATGCTGGCCACCAGCACCGCGGCCACCGCCACCAGCGCGATCGGTGCGTCGCCATGGGTCAGTCGCAGGCGGATGGCGGCGCGTTCGTTCAGGCAGTACAGCCGCTCGATGCGCTTCAGCGCGATCGGGTTGACGTTCCAGGTATCGCCGCTGAAGTAGCTGACATGCTCAATGCGGGCGTCGCCCGGCGCGTGGAAGCGGTGATACATGCTGGAGGTCAGGCGCAGCGTCGCATAGCAGCCGTCGCGCCAGGGCGCTGCGGCGGCCTCGCTGCCGAACAGTTGTGCCAGCGAATAGGCAAAGCCCTTGGCCTGGAACACCTCGAGCCCGTTGGCGGCGCCGCAGGCGCCGACGATGGCGTCGCATGGGCTGCTCAGCACCGACGGGTCGGTGTCGAGCGGGCGCATGCCCGGCTTGAGCGCCCGCGTGAAACAGGCGTGCAGGCTGGAGAACTGCGTATCGCGCGCTTCGCTCAGGTCCAGGTTGGTGAACTGGCGCCACAGCGTGATCGCCAGCCGCGTCAGCAGCGGGCTTTCGATGCGGCTGAACCAGCCCATCGCATGCGTCGCGGCAATGCGTGGAATGCGGTTGGTCAGCAGGAAGTTCAGACCCTCGTGCTGCAACACCCGGTCGCGCCAGCCGCGCGTATTCACGGATTTGTCAACGACCTCGGGTATAGAAGCGGACATGAACGAACCTCTCGTGTTGACGGCCCTGGCGCTGGCCGCGCTGGTGGCGACGCTCCCGCTGGCCAAGCGGCGCCTTCAGCTCTCGCTGGCCAAGCACCCGTCGCTGACCGGCCACTCGCGCATGGCCAAGCGCGTGGCCGCGCTGGTGCCGGGTTATGCCTACGACGATGCGCGCTTCTTCGACAGTGACGGCGCACCGCAGACGGTGCAGGCCCAGCGGCGCGCCGGATTGGCCCGCCTGCAGTCGGCGTTCGAGGCCCGGTTCGCGCGCTCGCTGCAGCTGACCGAAGAGGCGCGCGCCGACATCTCCGACCTGCAATTCACCGGTTCCTATCGGGTTCCGTTCCAGTACGCGCGTGTGCTGCGCCAGCACTTGCGCGTCGGCGCCTTCGTCGAGTCGGCCAGTGGCGTGACCGTGACCGACCTGGACGGCAACGTCTTCTACGACCTGACCGGCTCGTACGGTGTCAATGTCTTCGGCGTCGACTTCTACAAGTCGTGCATCGAGCAGGGCAGCGAGCGCGTGCGTGCACTCGGCCCGGTGCTGGGCGCCTACCATCCCTGCGTGGCCGACAACGTGCGGCGTTTGAAGCAGATCTCCGGCCAGGACGAGGTCTCCTTCCACATGTCGGGCACCGAGGCGGTGATGCAGGCCGTGCGGCTGGCGCGTTATCACACCCGGCGCTCGCACCTCGTGCGCTTCAGCGGTGCCTATCACGGCTGGTGGGAGGACGTGCAGCCTGGCCCGGGCAACCCATTGCCGCCGCGCGAAACCTACACGCTGCGCGAGATGGACGAGCGCACGCTGCGGGTGCTGCGCACGCGGCGCGACATCGCCTGCGTGCTGGTCAACCCGCTGCAGGCGCTGCACCCCAACGCGTCGGCACCCGGCGACTCGTCGCTGGTCGACGGCAGCCGCAAGGCGCACTACGACCGCGCGGCCTACACACGCTGGCTGACCGAGCTGCGCCAAGTCTGCAGCGAGCGCGGCATCGCGTTGATCTTCGACGAGGTGTTCCTCGGCTTCCGCCTGGCGCCGGGCGGCGCGCAGCAGTACTTCGGCGTCAAGGCCGATCTGGTCACCTACGGCAAGACGGTGGCCGGCGGGCTGCCGATCGGCGTTGTCTGCGGCGGTGCACGGTGGATGCGGCGCTTTCGCGACGACCGGCCGGCCGACATCTGCTTCGCGCGTGGCACCTTCAACTCGCACCCCTACGTGATGGGCGCGATGCAGGTGTTCCTCGAGCGGCTCGAGTCCGACGAGGTGCGGCAGCTGTACGACGGCCTCGACGAGACCTGGAACGCACGTGGCGAGTGTTTCAACGCCCGCATGCGCGCCGAGAAGCTGCCACTGCGCGTGGCCAACCTGTCGACGGTGTGGACCGTGCTCTACGACGTGCCGTCGCGCTACAACTGGCTGCTGCAGTACTACCTGCGGCTGCAGGGGCTGTCGCTGAGCTGGATCGGCACCGGCCGGTTGATCTTCAGCCTCAACTACACGCAATCCGACTTCGACGCGGTGCTCGAGCGCCTCGTCGCCGCCGCGCGCGCGATGCAGGCCGACGGCTGGTGGTGGCATGCGCCCGGCCAGACCGACAAGGCGATCCGCCGCGGCCTGCTGCGCGAGATGCTGGCGCACCGATTCTGAATGCGCCACGCCGAGCCGGCGCTCAGCGCTTGTTGGGTGCCGGATCGATCAGCTCGCCGCGCAACAGGTGCCACGGCGACTTCCAGTACAGCTTGATGTCGAAGAACGGGTCGGTGAGGATCTTCACCGCCCAGGCCACGCCGGCCTCGACACCGCGGATGAAGAACAGGTGCACCGTGCGGATCAGCACGCCGGAGATGCCGAGCGCGAGCCACAGCAGCCCCACGTCGTGCACGAAGCTGGCGACGCCCGGTGTCGGCGTGATCAGGCCGAACAGCGACGGCGACCACCACAGCAGTGCCGGCGACAGCGCCCAGGCTGCCATCAGCACCACCTTGCGCTGCAGGTTGTAGCCGACCTTCACCGCCTCCTTGTATTCGTGGGTCGCCTGGTTGGCGTGGTCGTAGCCCCTGGGCTCGAAGAAGAAGTGCCCGGCCTGGCGCGTCAGCATCGACACGCCCCAGCCGAGCAGGCCGGCCATCGCCGGGTCGACGAACAGCAGTGCATAGGCCACCAGGAAGCTGATCGCGCTGACCAGGTGCAGCGACTGGTTGATGCGGCTCTGGTGGTAGTAGCGGTGGTCGTCCCAGCGCTGGGTGGCTAGCGTCTTCAGGAAAGAATTCACGGCGTTGCTCCTGCGTTGTGCAGCGCCGGCCGCCCGCGCGCAGGAAGGCGCGCGCAGCGAGGCGTCGCGTCGATGGACCGCGCGCATCGTGCCCCGTTGCCGTGACGGTTTGGTGACGCGCCGGCGAGGAGCGGCGTGTCATCGTCTTGTGATGTGCGCTCGTCACGATGCGCGTGTCGCAACGACGCAAAGGCCTCCTCATGGCTGCAGGCATCGCCGGTCTCGCGCGCACACCGATGCGCATCGCGGTGATCACCGAGACCTACCCGCCCGAGGTGAACGGCGTGGCCAACACCTTGTGGCGCATGGTCCAGGGCCTGCGCGAGCGAGACCACGCGATCCAGCTGGTGCGCCTGCGTCAGCATGCCGACGACCTGCCGGCGGCGTCGGCGCGTTACGACGAGGTGCTGCTGCGCGGCTGGCCGATCCCGCGTTACCCGCATCTGCGCATGGGGCTGCCGTGCACGCCCACGCTGATCGAGCTGTGGACGCAGCGCCGCCCGCAGATCGTGCACATCGCCACCGAAGGACCACTCGGCTGGTCGGCGCTGCGCGCCGCGCGCCATCTCGGCCTGCCGGTGGTGTCGGACTTCCGCACCAACTTCCATGCCTACAGCCGGCACTACGGCCTGACCTGGCTGCGCCGGCCGATCGCGGGTTATCTGCGCTCGTTCCACAACCGCACCCATGCCACGATGGTGCCGACCACGGCGTTGCGCCAGGAACTGCAGGCGATGGGATTCCAGGATCTGCACGTGGTGTCGCGCGGCGTCGACACCGCGCGCTTTCATCCGGCACGACGCAGCGAGGCGCTGCGCCGGGTGTGGGGCGCCGAGCCCGGCACGCTGGTCGTGCAATGCGTGTCGCGCCTGGCCGCGGAGAAGAACCTGGAGCTGGTGGGCCGCGCCTTCACCTCGATCTGCGAGGCCGGCATCGATGCGCGTCTCGTCTTCGTCGGCGACGGACCGCTGCGCGCCGAGCTGGAGCGTCAGCTCCCGCACGCCCACTTCGCCGGCCTGCGCAAGGGCGACGACCTGGCGGCGCACTACGCGTCGGCCGATCTGTTCCTGTTCCCGAGCCGGACCGAGACCTTCGGCAACGTGGTGCCTGAGGCGATGGCCAGCGGCCTGCCGGTGGTGGCGTTCGATCTGGCCGCTGCGGCGCAACTGATCCGCTCGGGCGAGAACGGCTTGCTGGCGTTGGATGGCGCGCCGCGCCACTTCGTCGAGCTGGCCACCGGCATCGCGTCGCGGCCCGCCGCGCTGCGCGCGATGGCGGCGCACGCCCGCGTCGATGCGCTGGCGCTCGACTGGCGGCACGTGATCGACGAGCTCGAGTCGGTGATGGTGCGCGCGGCGGCCCATCACGCCGTCGTCGACGATCCGCTGCCGTTGCAGCCGGCCATCAACGTCTGACGGGAGCCAGACGCTCGGGCGCCGCCGCCGCCACCATGGCGCGAAAGCGCCAGGCCAACAACGCCATCGCGACGGCGATCGACAGGCCGAAGCCGAGCATCAGCGGCGTCACCGGCACCTCGGCGCGGATCAGCAGCGCGTAGCCCGCCAGCATCAGCAGGATGCTGGCGTTCTCGTTGAAGCCCTGCACGGCGATCGAGCGACCGGCGCTCAGCAGCCGGTAGCCGCGGTGCTGCAGCAGCGCGTTCATCGGCACCAGCAGCAGGCCGCCGACGCCGCCGACAGTGATCATCAGCATGGCCGCCATCGGTATCGAATGAATCCAGCTGCCGAGCGCGACCAGCAGACCGAGTGCCACGCCGGCCAGCATCAAACGCGGCGCCTGGGCGAGGCCGATGCGCTGGCCGGCGTATGCCGCGCCGCCGATTACACCCAGCGCCACCGCGGCCTGCAGGTAGGCGGCGCTCGACAGGCTCATGTCGAGGTGGTCGGTCGCCCACCGCAGCACGGCGAACTGCAGCACCGCCCCGGCACCCCAGAACAGCGAGGTGACGGCCAGCGACAGGCGGCCGCCCCCGGCGTCGCGCCAGAGGATGCGATTGGCGGCCCAGAATTCGCGGAGCAGCCGGGCCGGATGGCGCGGGATCGGCAGCGGCACCGCGCCGGTGCGACGTATGCGCAGGTTGACGACCCACGCGCCGACGTAGGTGGCGACGATCAACAGCAACGCCGCCGACAGGCCGCCGCCCGGGCCGAACGACAGGCCGGCGAGCCAGCGGTCGAGCGCCGCTACGGCCAACCAGCTCGCGAACAGGTCGCTGACGAGCAGGCCGCCGCAGGCGGTGCCGAGCAGCACTGCGCCGACGACCGTCACCTCGATCCAGGCGTTGGCGTTGACCAGCCGATGCGGCGGCACCAGCTCGGTGATGAGGCCGTACTTGGCCGGCGCGTAGGCGGCGGCGCCGAAGCCGACCAGTGCAAAGGCCGCCAGCGGCTGCAGCCCGCAGCCGAGCGTGACTGCGCCGGCGAGCTTGATGCCGTTGGTCCAGGCCATCACGCGTGCCTTGCACATCGAGTCGGCGACTGCACCGACCATCGGTGCCAGCCCGACGTAGGACGCGATGAAGAAGAACTTCAGCAGCGGCGTCCACCATTCCGGCTGGCCGGTGCGCTGCAGCCAGGCGATGGTCACGATCAGCAGCGCGTTGTCGGCCAGTGCCGACAGGAACTGCGCGGCGATGATGACGTGGAAGCCTGCGGGCAAGGGGCGGGCCGCGTGGCGCAGCGTGTGGGCGACCGCGGAATTGCAGCGCAGTGAGGTGGCACGCGCGTGGCAATTGCGTGGCAGGTCGGTGACGCGTGCCACTTGTCGCGCCGAATCCACAGGCCCGGGGCCCTGTCACGCGGCTGTCGCTTTGGCCGGCGACCATGGCGCCCATGCGTCGTGACGACCACGCCGTCCGGGCGGAGCACGAGTCACGGGACAACGCGGGCGAGGCCACACTGCGCGCCCGCGCCGTCTGGATCTCGGATCTCCATCTGGGCACACCCGGCTGCCAGGCGGTGGCGTTGCTGGACTTCCTGCGCCGCGTCGACTGCGCCACGCTGTATCTGGTGGGCGACATCATCGACGGCTGGCAGCTCAAGCGGCAGTGGTACTGGCCGCAGGCGCATAACGACGTCATCCAGAAGATCCTGCGCAAGGCGCGCAAGGGCACGCGGGTGGTGTTCGTGCCGGGCAACCACGACGAGTTCGCGCGCCGCTACGTCGAGCACAACTTCGGCGGCGTCGACGTGGTCGATGACTGCATGCATGACCTGCTCGACGGCCGGCGGTTGTGGGTCACGCACGGCGACTTGTTCGACGGTGTCGTCAAGCATGCACGCTGGCTGGCCTATCTGGGTGATACGTTGTACGACTGGACGCTCGAGATCAACCGGCACTTCAATTCGTTGCGCGCGCGGCTCGGGCTGCCGTACTGGAGCCTGTCGCGCTACCTCAAGCTGCGCGTCAAGCGCGCGGTCAGCTTCATCTCGAACTTCGAGACCGCGGTCGCCCGCGAGGCGCGGCGTCGCGGCGCCGACGGCGTGGTGTGCGGCCACATCCACCATGCCGAGCTGCGCGACATCGACGGCGTGCTCTACGCCAACGACGGCGACTGGGTCGAGAGCCTCACGGCGTTGGTCGAGCACCTCGACGGCAGGCTCGAGATCGTCGACTGGTCGCTGCCCGATGCGGCCCTGCTGCTGGCGCCCGTGCCGGCACGACAGCCCGAACCCACCGAGACCGCACTGCCGGCCCCGGTGGTCTGACGTCGACGGGCGCAGCTGCGCCCGAGAGGCCGGCTCAGTCGCGGTCCGGCTTGCCGCCGCAGCTGCGCGGCGCCAGCAGCATGATCGTGCGGTCGACGCCACTGTCCGGGTGCTGCACGTTGATGTAGGCCAGGTCGGGGCGGAAGCGGTCGAAGTACAGGCCCGTGCTCTCGGCGCCCTTGGTCGACAGGCTGGCCCACTTGGCAACGCCTTCGGCGACGCCGTCGCCGTTCTTGTCGACCGCGAACCAGATGTCTTCCACGCCACCGGGCTGGTCCTCGACGATGTAGATGTTGCCATCCGCGTCGATCGCCAGGTTGTCCGGGTTCGCGAAGGTCGCGCCCACCGGTTGGCCCGTGGCCAGGTCGATCGTGTCGCGGCTGGCGAACAGGCTCACCTTGTTGCGCTCGAGATCGATCGCGAACACCTTGTGGTTGGTGGTCGTGGCGACGAACAGCATCTGGCGACCGCTGCGGCCCATGGTCTTGATCTCCATGTCCTCCGGCCGGTCGAAGGCCGTGCCGCGGAAGGCGGCCAGCTTCGGCGTGGCGCGCCCGTCGAGGCCGCGCACGCCATTGGCGTCGGTCACGACCACTGTTCCGGGCAGCGGGGCGCCGTTGAAGTTGGTCAGCGGCACCCAGGTGGCCTCACCGGTGGCCTCCTTCACCGTGCCGTCGCCCACCCGCAGCACGAAGGTCTGGCCGGCGGCGAAGTAGTGGTCGCCGTGGGTGGCATGGGGGTTGACCGGCACGTACTTGAAGATGTGGCTGCCGTTGCGCTCGTCGATGAAGTACAGATTCCTGTGCTTGTCGAACGCCAGGCCCTCGTGCGAGACGCGCGGGATGATGTCGCGGTGCACCATGCGAATGTCCTTCGGCTCGGCCAGCGGATTGGTCACCTCGAACAGGCGCCCGTAGATGCTCACCGGTTGGCCCGGGTCGCTCCAGCTTTCCTCGGCGGTGAGGAAACTGCCCCACGGCGTCCAGCGCGACGCGTCGAAGGCCACGTGGCTGTTGAGCGCCGGCGCGGCGGCCGGGCTGGCCCAGATGGTGGTGGTCTGCATGGTGCGCAGGTCGGTGCGCTGGATGCCGGCGCGGTCGGTCTCGAACACGGTGAACAGGTAGCGACCGGCATCGGGGCCGGTCTCGTTGGCGGTGTGCATGTCGTAGTTGCCGCTGTCGAAGCGGTTCGCCTGCGACGGGTCGCGGGCGACGATCGTCATCTGGCTCAGCTTGGACGACGCCAATCGGTAGGGCGCTGATTCGGGCAGCGTCGCCTCGCCCACATCGCCGGTCATCGGCTTGAAGTCCGCGAAGCAGGACTTCGGATTGTCGTGGTCGTCGGAGGCCAGGGCGGGCGCGGCAATCAGGGTCAGACCGGCGGCCAGCAGCGTCATTCGCATGCTCATGTGCAATTCCTTCGGGTGATGAAACGTTCGTGGTGAGCCCCGGCTGCAGACCCACGCCAGGTGGGGTGTCGCAGGGGATCGGATCGCCAGAGGTCTCGGGCCCAGGCACTGTGGTCGACGCAGATGACGTCGCCGTGAAACCGCTGATCACTTGCACGGCGTGCCGCTGTCACACGGCTGTAGGACTGACACCGCAAGCTGCGCGCTCCGCGGCGGAGTCGCCGCATGTGCTCGAAGGAAGACGACGATGATGCACAACGGCAAGCGGTGGCTCGCATGGGCCGCTCTCGGCACCTGGGTTCTCGGCGCGGTCCTCACCGCCACCGCCGTACGGGCGGACGGCGGCCCCCGCCACGAGGTCTGGCAGCCGCAGCAGGCCCGCCCGCTGGTGATCGGCCATCGCGGCGCAGCCGGCCACCTGCCCGAGCACACGCTCGAGAGCTACGCGCTGGCGATCGAACTCGGCGCCGACTACATCGAGCCCGATCTGGTCGCCACCAAGGACGGCGTGCTGATCGCGCGCCACGAGCCGAACATCATCGCCACCACCAACGTCGGCTCGCTGCCGCAGTTTGCGAGCCGCAAGCGCAAGGCGGTGGTCGACGGCATCGAGGAGGAAGGCTTCTTCGCCAGCGACTTCACCTGGGCCGAGATCCAGCAGATCCGCGCGGTGCAGGCGACGGGCGAGCGTGATCAATCCTTCAACGGCCGCTTCGCCATTCCGACCCTGGAGCAGGTGATCCAGCTCGCCAAGCGCAAGGGCGCCGAAGAAGGCCGCGTGATCGGCATCTATCCCGAGACCAAGCACCCGACGTATCACCGGAACCTGGGTCTTGCGCTCGAGGACCGGCTGCTCGCGGTGCTGCAGCGCCATGGCTGGAACCACCGTGGCGCGTCGGTATTCATCCAGAGCTTCGAGCAGTCGAACCTGAAGTACCTGCGCACGAAGACCTCGGTGCGACTGGTGCAACTGGTCGACGCCGACGACGTGGCACCCGACGGCCGCATCACCTACGCGCCGCCGTTCGACCGCCCGTACGACTGGGCCGTCGCCGGCCGCAGCGGTACCTTCGGTGACCTGCTCACGCCGGCCGGGCTGGCCGAGGTGCGCACCTATGCCGACGGCATCGGCCCGTGGAAGCCGTATCTGATCAGCGCGGCCTGCATCACGATCGTCAACGGCGCCTGCCAGGACGCCAACGGCGACGGGCTCGTCAACGATGCCGACCGCAAGCTGCTGCCGCCCACCGCCGTAGTGGCCAACGCGCATGCGCAGGGCCTGCTGGTGCATCCCTACACCTTCCGCAACGAGCAGCGCCGCCTGGCCAGCGACTACAAGGGTGTGCCGGCGGCCGAGTACCTGGCGTTCTACGAGCATGGCGTCGACGGCCTGTTCACCGACTTCGCCGACACGGCCGTGCTGGCGCGCTCGCTGTGGGTGCTGAAGAACGACCCGGACGCCGCCGCCTGCCTGGTGCAGGGCCGCCATGACCGTCAGGGTGCCTGCAAGGGCCTGCGCTGGTTGAACGCCAATTGAGAGCCAGCTGACTGAGCGCCAGCCGGGCGCCGTTTCGCGGGCGCCCGTGGTGATGGCCTGAAGGAAGCGCACGGGCGGGTCGCGCCGACCGCCCGTCGTGCCGGAAACCCCGGATGCCGGTCCGTGCCTGCCATGGCACGATGACGGCACGATGACAGACCCGGTGATCTTCTGGTGGGTGGCACTCAGCGCGGTGGCCGTGGCCAATCTGGCCGCCTGGGCCTGGAGCGCGCGCACGCTGCATCGACGGCGCTCCGCAATGTCGGTCGACGAGTTCCGCGCGCGTCGGGGGCTGCTCGTGCTGTCGGCCGCCTACGTGGCAGGCTGCGCCTACCGGTCGTTCGTGCCGGTCTATGACATCCCGCGGCTGAGCCTGGTGGACGGCTGGTTCGCCAGTGCGCTGGTCGGCCGCACGGTGGCCACCATTGCCGAGCTGTGCTTCGTGGCGCAGTGGGCACTGCTGCTGCGCCAGGCTTCGCGCGACACCGGCACCGTGCTCGGCGGCCTGGCGTCGCGCTGGCTGGTGCCGATGATCGTCGTCGCGGAGACCTGCTCGTGGTATGCGGTGCTGACGACATCGAACCTCGGCCACGTGATCGAGGAGTCGCTCTGGGGCCTGTGCGCTGCCTTGCTGGTGGCCAGCCTGGTGGCCTGCTGGCCACGCTGCGACCTGCGCCTGCGGCCGCTGCTGGCGCTCTGGTGCATCGCCGGCGTGGCCTACGTGCTGTTCATGTTCGGCGTCGATGTACCGATGTACTGGAGCCGGTGGCTCGCCGACGAGGCCGGCGGTCGAACCTATCTGTCGGTGGCGCAAGGCTGGACCGACGCATCGCGCTGGGTCGTCTCACACCGGTGGGACGACTGGAAGAGCGAGGTCGTCTGGATGTCGCTGTACTTCAGCGCCGCGGTGTGGCTCAGCATCGCGCTGGTTCTCTTGCCCTGGCCGCGGCGCAGCCCGGCGCTGGTGCTCGCGCACCACTGATCGCCCCCGAACCGGGCGCCTGCCGCTAGCCGGTGCCGCCGGTATCGAGCTCGACCAGCACCGGCTGATGGTCCGACGCGTCGCTGCTCGCGTCGACGCTGACGGCACGCAGGCGCGGCGCGAGATCGGCATTGACGAAGACGAAGTCCCAGCTGAAGGTCGGGCCCGGCCACAGCACCTTGTCGTGCACGCCCACTGTGGCGGGGTGGCGGGCCTCGCCATGCAGCAGTGTCCAGGCGTCGCGATACGGCGGTGTCGCATCATCGATCGGCGACATCAGCCGCGTGTGCTCGGCGTCGGTCGGCTGGAAGTTGAAGTCGCCCGCCAGGATCGCCGGGCCGCCGCGCGCCACCGCGTCGAACGGGCCGTCGGCCGATCCGCCCGGTCGCGGATGGCGAGCGTGGCCGACCGCTTCGCGATGCAGCTGCCGCAACTGCTCGACCTGCGCCATGCGCTGGCGCGCCGAGTAGTACTCCAGGTGCGTCGTCGTCACGCGCACGGGGCCGATCGGCGTGGCCACGGTAGCTTCGATGGCCACGCGCTGCATGCTCAGCGTCGGTGACTCGTCGGCCGGCCAGGGCAGCAGGTGGCGCCACACCGGCCCCAGCGGCAGCCGCGTCAGGATCATGTTGCCGAAGCGCCGACGCCGGCCCGACGGATGCGGCGTGTCGGTGGCCACGCCGATCACCGGCGTGAAGCCGGGCAGCCGCTGCGCCAGGCCGGCGAACTGGTCGCTGCCGTCGTTGCCGCCCAGCTCTTCGTAGCCGTCGGACACTTCCTGCAGGCACAACACGTCGAAGTCGGCCAGTTGGCGCGCGTGCGCGACGATGCGGTCGAGGTCGACACGGCCATCGGCACCGCGCCCCCACTGGATGTTCCAGGTCAACAGTCTCATTGCGAATGCTCCGCCGAGTGGGCTCAAGGGTCAGCAAGGCGTATGTCTCTCGGCAACGCCAGGCAGGCCTGCAGTGTGCCCACGACCGCGACCCGCGTGAAGCTGACGTCCGGATCTGCCGCAAACTCGCACTCGACCCCACATGGACCTCGAACACACCCTGACCCGGCTCGGCGTGGCGCTGGCGCTCGGCTGGCTGGTCGGCCTGCAACGCGAACGCGCTGCCTCGCGCGTGGCGGGCGTGCGCACCTTCGCGCTGATCACGCTGGCAGGCACGGTCTGCGGGCTCACCGCGCCGCTGTTCGGGCCTTGGCTGGTGGCGGCCGGCGCGCTGGCGCTCGCCGCGCTGCTGGTGATGGCCAACATCGCGAAGCTGCACACCGACCCCGCCCCCGGGCTGACCACCGAAGTGGCGGCGCTGGTGATGTTTGCGCTGGGCGCCTACCTGGCCCATGGCCACCTCGCGGCGGCGGTGGCTGTCGGCGGCGCGGTCTTCCTGCTGCTGCACTTCAAGCAACCGATGCACCGTGTGATCGGCGCGCTCGGCGACAACGACATGCGTGCGATCGTGCAGTTCGCGCTGGTCGCGCTGCTGATCCTGCCGGTGCTGCCCGATCGCTCCTTCGGACCCTACGACGCGCTCAATCCGAAGGAGATCTGGTGGATGGTGGTGTTCATCGTCAGCATCAATCTGGGCGGTTATGTCGCTGCCAAGCTGCTCGGCTCGCAGCGCGGTGCGCTGGTCGCCGGCGTGATCGGCGGCCTCGTCTCGAGCACAGCCACCACCGTCACGCAGGCCCGCCACAGCCGCGAGGCCGGCGACGGCAGCGACGGCGCGGCGCGCGCTACCCTCGCCGCGGTGGTCATCCTGATCGCGTCGACGGTGTCGATCGCGCGTGTGCTGGTCGAGGTGGCCGTCATTGCGCCGGCGCACCTGGCCGTCGTGGCGCCGCCGCTGGCCACGCTGTTCGGCGGCATGCTGGTGCTGTGCGCGCTGGCCTGGCTGGTCGGCCGCCGCAGCACACCGGCCGCGCACAGCGAGCCGGCCAATCCGGCCGAGCTGAAACCGGCGCTGGTGTTCGGTGCGCTGTACGCCGTCGTGGTGCTGGCGGTGGCAATGGCGAAGAGCGAATTCGGCGGCGCCGGGCTCTACCCGGTGGCGGTGATCAGCGGCATGACCGACATGGACGCGATCACGTTGTCGACGGCGCAGATGGCCGCGCAGGGCAAGCTCGATCCGCACACGAGTTGGCGACTCATTGTGTTGGCGGCGCTGTCCAACATCGTCTTCAAGGGAGCGTATGCGTGCCTGCTCGGTTCGCGCGCGCTGCGCCTGCGCATCGGCGCCTGGTTCGGGCTGGCGTTGCTGTTCGGCGCCGGCATCCTGGCGCTGTGGCCCGGTCAGTAGACCTCGGGCAGATGCGCGGGTTCAGGCGCTGCGTGATGCGCTTGATGACGCCGCCCTTGCCGGCGGCGTCGCGGCCCTCGAAGAAATACGAGGACCGCTCGCTCGACCGGCTGGCCGGCGTAGAGATCACCGACGATGCGCGATGGCAAACGGATGAACTTGCACGCGCCGCGTGACACCACGATGACCGCCCTCGGCAGCGGCGCTGTCAAGTCGGGCCGCGCCGGTAGACTGGGTTTCCCGAAGACCGAACCGGAGTGTCCAGCGTGAACGGCGCCAAGAGCCTGGTCGAGACCTTGTTGCGATCGGGTGTCGACACCTGCTTCGCCAACCCCGGCACCAGCGAGATGCATTTCGTCGCCGCGCTCGACCAGGCGGCGGGCATGCGCTGCGTGCTCGGCCTGCACGAGACCGTGGTCACCGGCATAGCCGACGGCTACTGGCGCATCGCACGCCAGCCGGCCTGCACGCTGCTGCACTGCGGGCCGGGCCTGGCCAACGGACTGGCCAATCTGCACAACGCACGGCGCGCGCGCAGCGGCATCGTCAATCTCGTGGGCGATCAGGCGACCTACCACCGTCCGCTCGACGCGCCGCTGACGGCCGACACCGAAGCGCTCGCGCGCACGGTGTCGGCCTGGGTGCGTACCAGTGCGCAGGCCGGCGCGCTCGGCCGCGACGCCGCTGCGGCGGTGCAGGCGGCGCGCACGGCGCCCGGGCAGGTGGCCACGCTGATCGTGCCGTCGGACGTGTCGTGGAACGACGGTGGTGTGGTCGCCGATCCGCTGCCGGTGCCCCATGCCGCGGCGGTCGATGGCCATGCGGTCGAGTCCGTCGCCCGCGTGCTGCGCAGTGGCGCGCCGGCGCTGCTGCTGCTGGCCGGCGCGGCCGCCTTCGACGAGGCGCAGGGCCTGGCCTGGCGCGTCGCGCAGGCCAGCGGCGCGCGGCTGATGCTCGACTTCGTGACGCCGCAGGTTCAGCGCGGCCGCGGCCGTCTGCCGCTGGATCGTGTGCCGTACAACACAGACCATGCGATCGCCGCGTTAGCGCCGTTCGAGCACATCGTGCTGATTGGCGCCAAGTCGCCGGTCGGCTTCTTCGCTTACCCGGGCAAGCCGTCGTCGCACATCCGGCCCGACGCCCAGGTTCACGTGCTGTCGCGGCCCGAGCAGGACCCGCTGGCCGCGCTGCGCGCGCTGGCGGACGCGCTCGGCGCGCCCGACGCCGCGCCGCCGGACCCCGGCCCGCGCCCCGAGCCCGGGCGTGGTGCACCGACGCCGGAGGGCCTGGCACGCACCGTGGCCGCGCTGATGCCGGAGCACGCGATCGTGTCCGACGAGAGCGTGTCCTTCGGTCGCGGCTTCTATGCGCACACGCATGCCGCGCCGCCGCACGACTGGCTGCACCTGGCCGGCGGCGCCATCGGCGACGGGCTGCCGGTGGCCACCGGCGCTGCGCTCGCCGCGCGCGGCGAACGGCGCGTGATCAGTCTGCAGGCCGACGGTTCGGCGATGTACTCGCTGCAGGCGCTGTGGACGCAGGCGCGCGAGCGGCTGCCGTGCACGACGATCATCCTCAACAACCGCCGCTACGCGATCCTGGTCGGTGAGTACCAGGCGGTCGGCGCCACGCCCGGCCCCACCGCGATGAGCATGCTCGACCTCGGCAACCCCGCCCTCGGCTGGCTCGACCTGGCGCGCGGCCTGGGCGTCGAGGCGGCGCGCGCCACCACGCTCGAGCAATGCGCCGACCTGCTGGCGCAGAGCTTCCGCCAGAGCGGGCCCTTCCTGATCGAGCTGGTGATCTGACCGGCGCGCGGGCTCAGGCCGCCACCAGTGCCAGCACGCGCAGCGGGCTGCCGCTGCCCTTCTGGATCTTCAGCGGTGGGGCGATGATCAGCGCGCCGGTGGGCGGCAGCAGGTCCAGGTTGGTCAGGCACTGCAGCCCGTAGCGACCGGCGCCGTGCATGTAGTAGTGGCAGGGGTAGGGCGGCCGCTGGTGGTAGCCCTGGCCGGCGTCGGTGCCGATCGCCTCGGAGCCGAAGCCGAGCACCTGGCGCTCTTCGACCAGAAAACGCGCGACCTCGGCGTCGGGGCCTGGCGTGTGCTGGCCGGTCTCGTCGAAGTTCTGGTAGGCCTCGGGGTTGTCGCTGCGCTTGGACCAGTCGGTGCGCATCAGCACCCAGCTGCCGGCCGCGATGCGGCCGTGGGTCTGCTCCCACGCGAGCACCGCGTCCACCGTGAGCAGATGGTCGGCGTCGGCCGCGGTCTGCGCCGAGCAGTCGATGACGACCGCCGGCGCAACGAAGTGATCCACCGGAATCGTGTCGACCGAGTTGTTCGGCAGGTCGCGCCCGGAGATCCAGTGGATCGGCGCGTCGAAGTGCGTGCCGGTGTGCTCACCGCAGGAAAAGTTGTTCCAGTACCAGCCGGGGCCGCGTTCGTCGTACTGCGAGATCGTCTCGATGCGGAATGGCCAGCACTGCCCCATCTCGGGCGGCAGCGCGATCTGCGGAAAGTCGGGCGTCAGCGTCTGCGTCAGGTCGATCACGCGGATACGTCCGCCGGCCAGCGCGCCGGCCAACGCGGCCAGCAGTTCGGTGGGGTTGTGCGCGTCGGCCATCGTCTCAGCCTCCGCCGAGCGAGAGTTCTCGCTCGAGCACCTTGGGGTTGTCGCGCCAGCGCTCGAGCCACTCCTGCGCCACGTCGCCGGGGTAGAGGTCCTCGATGCCGTGGCGCAGCGCGCCGACGATTCCGCGCGCCAGCGCCGCCGGCGCCAACTTGGGCGGCGGCAGCAGCTGGTTCCACTCGTCGTCGATCGGCCCGGGAAAGACGTTCATCACGCGAATGCCGGCCGGTCGCATCTCGGCGCGCAGGCATTGCGCCAGCGACAGCGCCGCGGCCTTCGACGCCGAGTAGGTGCCGTGCGGCGGAAAGTTGGCCAGCGCGTAGATCGACAGCAGGTTGACCCAGGCGATCGCGCCCGTCACGCCGTCGGCAGCGCGGCCCTTCAACGCCGGGCCGAACTCCTGCGCCAGCCGCAGCAAACCGAAGTAGTTGATGTCCATCTCGTCGCGCGCGACGTAGATGTCAGCGACTTCGAAACAGACATGGTGCTGACCGCCCTTCGGGTTCTTCTCGAGGAAGTTTCTGATGGGGCTCTCGTCGCCAAGCGGCTCGATCAGTTCGATCTGGCTGTTGGCGACGTTCACGAAAGCGAACTTCACGCCTTGCGCCGGCAGTTCTTTCGTTTCTGTGATGGCGTCCGCCGGCACGCCATACAGGTCGCGATATGTCGCTTTCGCGTCCTCGATGGACGGCACAGCGATACCGACGTGGTTCAAACGGCCGATCATGGCCCTACTCCCTTAGACCCGCACGTCCAGTCTAGATGCGCAATACCGTCACGTCGACAAGCGGACGCTTGCGCCACAGCTTTTCCGCCGCTTTGCGCACGGCGCGGACGAGAACCTGCTCCACCGCTTCGTCGTCTTCGCGTTCCTGGTGCTTTATGCGTTGAAACGCAGCCTTTGCAGTCTGCTCCAGGTCCTCGAGCGCGAGTTCGAAGTCTTCGTCATCGTCCATGGTGAGGCCGCGGACGGTGACGCTTGGGCCGGCGACGATGCCGCCTTTGGCGTTGACGGCCAGCGACACATTGACCGCGCCCTCCGCGCCGAGGCGGCGGCGGTCCTTCAGTGCTTCATCTTCTGCTTCGATGATGGTTGAGCCATCGACATAGAGGCGGCCAGACGGGACTTCGTCGATCAGCACGGCTGGGCCCGGCGCCAGGCGAATGAGATCGCCGTTATTGGGGGCGATGGCTTCGGGGATTTGCAGTTCTAGCGCGAGCTTCACGTGTTCGCGGATATGGCGCTTCTCGC
The DNA here is from genome assembly GCA_937871935.1 of uncultured Burkholderiales bacterium. GTDB lineage: Bacteria > Pseudomonadota > Gammaproteobacteria > Burkholderiales > Burkholderiaceae_C > JAEUPI01. The sequence continues at coordinate 97 of CALMQI010000259.1, read as the reverse complement.
CATGCACCGGCACCGCGATGCGCGGGCGCGCCCATGCGTACATCTGCTTGAGTTCGTCGCGCGCCGGATGGCCGGAGACGTGGATGAAGTGATCGTC